>PLKY01000394.1 GCA_003140785.1 Acidobacteriaceae bacterium
CACTGGTGACGAACTTCGGTTAGGGCGCTGCGGGATGAATGCGCTACGTGGCGTTGGTGCGCGAAGGCGTCTCCTAAGTGGGATGCGGCGCCGTCTGAACGGCTGGTCGGTGATTGCGGGCCGGGAATTCGGCTATACGGTGTAAGCGCCGATGCGTGTCTCGCGGCTGGTGAGCGCATCGCAGAAGCGGTCCAGGGTCTCGTACTCGGTATCGTGCTGCTTGCGGAAGGCGCGGAACGCTTGCTCGCTGGCCCAGCGGTCGATGGNNCCCTGGTATTCCGGTGACTGGCGGAAGAGATGGGACCAGGCACCCTCGGGTCCATAGGCTGCTTCAAACGCGGCAATCTTTTCCTCGGCAATTTCAAACTGCCAGACAACGACAAACATGCGCGCCCCAATGTTGCGATTCGATTGGTGAGACTTCATGGTAGCGCAGCGGACTTGCAGCCCCGCGCAAGTGCTTCCGCGAAGTGCATCGCCTGCTTGTGCCCTAGCTGGCTGATCTGCTCGCGGCAACTGAATCCGTCGGAGACGATGATGGTTTCCTGGGTGGCGGATTGGATCGCGGGAAGCAGTTCGTCTTGCGCAATCGTCTTTGAGATTTCAAATTTCTCAGCCTCGAAACCAAAGGGGCCGGCCATGCCGCAGCAGCCTGCATTGATAGGTTCGACAGTCGCGCCGGCCCGGCGAAGCACGGCAATCTCGTTGCCGGCTCCGCCAAAAACGGCCTTGTGGTGGCAATGGCCGTGGACCAGGATGTGCGATCCCACGAGGGTGCCTGCCGCGAAATCGGGCTGCGCATTGGCGGCTAGCCAGTCAGCGAGGAGCCAGACCTGTTCACGCAATCGCCGCGCGCGCGGGTCGTTGGGGAATAGCTCGTGGAGTTCGTCCTTGAAGACGCTGGCGCAGCTTGGTTCTAGAAAAATGAAGGGCAGGCCATCGTCGATTTGCGGATTCATGCGATCGAGTACGCGGGCCAGATAGCGGCGCGCCGCGTCCAGAAAACCGAAATCGTAAAGCGGCCGCCCGCAGCAGATGTGGCCCTTCGGGCTTGTGACTGCGAAACCCGCTGCATTCAGGACGGAGTCGGCCGCGGCGAGGGTTTGCGGGTGGTAGTAGTTATTCCNNGCACCACCGGCGTTGGGGCTGACTGCGCTTCGCGCCCTTGCGGCGTGCGCTCCCAGAGATTCTTGCGCTGGATAAAACGAGATTTCAGGTAACTGACAGGCGCGAGTCTCGGCAATTCCCTTGCCTGCGCGATGCCCACGATGCGTTTGATCAGCGGACTCATGATTGGTCCATTGAGAATCGCGTTGGTGAGCGCCGGAGTGAGCGAACCGAACCGGGCCATTTTGTCAGCGAATCCGAAGACATAGTGGTGCAGCGGATGCAATCGGCCTTTGTAATGTTGGGCGAGAAACTCCGATTTGTAGGCCGCCATATCCACCTGCACGGGGCACTCCGTCTTGCAGGCTTTGCAGCTCAGGCACAGATCCAACGCCTCATGCACTGCTTCGCTACGGAATCCCTCTTCGCGCAGCGCTCCCTCGAGCATCTCCCAGAGCAGGTGCGCCCGTCCGCGTGTGGAGTGCTGCTCCTGGCCCGTCGCGCGGTAGCTGGGACACATCACCCCGCCTTCCGTCTTGCGGCAGGCGCCCACACCCACGCACCGCTCAGTTGCATGCGCCAACGACCCGCCATCGTTGGCGAAGACGAAGTGCGTTTCGAGTGCTCTTTCCTGCGATCCATGACCCAATCCGGCCTTCGAATCCTGCTCCTCGATTTCCATTCCCGCGCCTTCTTTCTGGCGCGAGCGAGCCGAAGGCAGTTGGCCACCCCGCAGGGGTTGCTTCAAATTTTCGACGGGATCGTAGACACGCACCGCATCGATCAGTTTGCCGGGATTCATGCGATTGTCNNTTGAATTCGCGGAAGGCCTGCATCAGCTCGGGCCCAAACATTTTGGGTAAGAGCGCTGCGCGGGCTTGGCCGTCGCCGTGCTCGCCGCTCAGCGATCCGCCGAAGTGCAGCACGACATCGGTCGCGCGATCGAGAAACTCACGGAAATTGCGAAGACCTTGCTCCGACCTGAAATCGAAATTAATGCGCATGTGCACGCAGCCCTGGCCGTAGTGCCCATAAAGCGGACTGCGATAGCCATATTCATTCATCAGCGTCGTGATGCTGCGCAGGTAAGCCCCAAGCTTGGCCGGTGGCACGGCGGCATCTTCCCATCCTTCCCAGCGGTCTGGTTCGCCGGGCACAAACACCACCGCGCCCAATGCGGACTCGCGAACGTACCAAACACTCGCGGCTTCCTCAGGCGTGCAGATATGCGCGGCTGGCGCGCAGGGCCAGTCGCGGCAATCGTGAATCAGCGCTTCCGCTTTGAAGCGCGCCTCTTCGGCACTCCACGCGCCCATCTCCACCAGCAGAAAGCCCACGCCGGCGGGGAGTTGATCGAGTTCTCTGAGAGCCAGGCCTTTGCGGCGCATGAATTCGACCAGAAGGTGATCGAATCCTTCGAGGCCAATGGGGCCGTGTTCAAGCGCGAGCGGAACCGCATCGGCGGCGAGAAATCCATCGGGAAATCCCAGCACAGTGAGCACGCGGAACGGCGGACTTGCCGTCAGGTTGAGCTTCGCCGAGACCACAGTTGCGCAGGTGCCTTCGCTGCCCACCAGCGCGCGCGCCACATGAAATCCATTTTCAGGCAGCAACTCATCGAGGTTGTATCCGGACACGCGGCGTGGAATGCGCGGAAACTTTTCGCGGACAAGATCGGCGTAGCGGTCGCGAAGGCGCGCGAGACCAGCGTAAATCTGGCCCACGCGGCCACCCGCGCGAATCAGGCTGTCGAGCTGGTCGGGATTGGTGCGTCCCACGGTCATGCGCGTTCCGTCATAGAGCGCGATGTCCAGGGATTCCACGTTGTCGGCCACTTTGCCTCCCAGCAGGCCGTGCACACCGCAACTGTTGTTGCCGATCATGCCGCCAAGAGTGCAGCGTGAGTGCGTTGCGGGGTCGGGCGCGTAGGTGAGGTGATGCTGCTCCGCCGCGTCGCGCAGGCGGTCGAGCACGATGCCGGGCTCTACTGTGGCGAGCTTCGCGGTTGCGTCGATCGTGCCCAGTGCGTTCATGTAACGGGAAAAATCGAAGACGACGGCGACATTGGCGCACTGGCCGGCGAGGCTTGTGCCTGCGCCGCGTGGCAGCACGGCTGCCCCAAGCGCACGACATGCGGCCAACGCGGCTTCCACGTCTGCTGTGTTGCGCGGATAGACAACGCCGATGGGAAGCTGGCGATAATTCGACGCATCGCTTGCGTAGAGAGCGCGGGAACCGAGATCGAAGAGCACGTCACCGCGAAGAGTCGCTTTGAGCCGGGCTTCCAACTCGCGATGAGCCGCGAATCGCTCGTGATCAAGCGGTGTGAAGTTGTTGAGAATGGGCAGCGAGGAATGGCTCACTTGGGAATGTTAGCGCGTCGGGATCATGTGAAGCCGAGGTAAACTTCGGGCCCAAGCTCATGTTGCCTATAAGTTGAAGCTGTGACGCTTGGCGGGATACTCCAAGTTACCGCGTGGGCCACTCTTCTACGAGGATGCCGATGTCGTTGAGCTGCTGAATGGCGGCTTCGACGTTGCGCCGGATTTTGGCACGGTCTTTGGGACTAGCCCCAGGAGCTTCGGCCACTGCGATGACGCGACCGTAGCGCCATGCACTGGGCGGGAGCGCGACGATGGCCGCTGCCAGGTCCGGCGGCCTCAGTTGAAGTTCCTGGCGGCGGGCAGCCGCGGGGCGCATCATGGTTCCCTCGCCCACTTGGCTTGGGTTGGCATCGGCCAGGTTGACGCGCAGGTCCAGGGAGTCCGCTTCCACCGAAAGGAACGGGTTGGCCCACGCGCCGGGCTCGCGAATGTCGATGTAAAGACTTTTGGTGGGCAACGGGATGCTGGCCAATTGAGCCCGCTGCTGGTCGCGCAGCGTGGCTGTGGCCTGGGCCTGGCGCTCGGCGTTGGCCGCCTTCTGGGCAACGCCTTCCACGGCCTGCTCTTCTTTGTGGCACGCAGTGAGAGCCACCAGCATAAGCAGGCCCATTGCTGCCAATCCCCTCACCCGCACAGCATGAATCACTCTTCAAGAATACCAGCCGGGTGCAATCTTATCTGCCCGTCCATATGGCGGGCCGCTTGGCAAGAAAAGCCTGTGTCCCTTCCGTCTTATCGGCGGTTCCACAGAGATGACCAAAGCCAGCGGCCTCGCGCTGAAGAGCGGCTTCGAGCGGCAGATCGATGCCCTCGTTCACCACGCGCAACGCTTCGGCTACGGCGAGAGGTGCGTTGGCGGAGATCTCGAGAGCTAACGTTTCGGCGCGTTGCATCAGCTGGCCCGCTGGAACGACTTCATCGACAAGGCCGATGCGGAGCGCCTCCCGGGCATCGATCGTCGCGCCGGTGAGCAGGAGCTTGAGCGCGGCGCCGCGGCCGACCAGCCGAGGCAGCCTCTGTGTTCCGCCGTAGCCGCAGATGACGCCGAGTTTTACTTCCGGCTGGCCCAACCGCGCGTCTTCGGCAGCCAGGCGCAGAGTGCAGGCCATGGCCAATTCACATCCGCCGCCGAGGGCGAATCCATGGATGCAGGCGATGACCGGCTTGCCGAGGGTTTCAATTTTGCGAAAGATTCCTTGACCGCGCAGCGCAAACGACCGGCCCTCCTCGGGAGTGAGTGGGGCGAGCTCGCGGATGTCGGCGCCGGCGGCGAAGGCACGGTCTCCCGCGCCGGCGAGCAGGATGACGCGAATATCGGAGTCGCCGGCGAGGTCGTTGAAGGCTGCTTCCAGTTCGGTCAGCGTTGCGGCGTCGAGAGCATTCAGGATTTTGGGCCGGTCAATAGTGACGATGGCCAGAGGAGGTCGTCTTTCGAGGCGGAGATTTGCGATTTCCATGCGAAGAGAAGGCTAGCAGAGACGCCGTGCGGCGAGCGCACTCCCTTTCTCTTCAATCAAAGTGGCGCTAGTGCGGCAATTCCTCTAGCTCAAGGTCGATCACGGGGCGGAATTCTCCTCACGTGCGTTGAGCCTGGGTGTTTGCGGCCTGGCTACTGCAGCAAACTCGGCTCGATCATGCCGTAAATCTCGTCGGAGGCGTTCCTCACCTGGTTCACGATTTCACGCAGCTCGGCGGCATCCATAATGCGTACGCTGCCGTCGACGCGAACCGACAAATCTCCTTCCCGGTCATACCCCACCTTGACGCGGTCCAGCTCGTGATTCTGAACGAGCAGAGTGCGCATGAAGTCGGTGGTCACCGGCAGGTGTTGGTTTTCGACCACGGTAACGAAGACCACCATAGTGGAGTCTTTCACCGTGACGACGACCTTTATGTTCTTCAGATGATCCCCGTTGAATGGAATCATCCAGACGGTGGGCGATTTGGTGCTTAAGTAGTTGTAACTATCAGCCCGCATTAGATTTACGACCTTTGCGGCGCTGTCGTCCGTGTTAAGGCTTGTGGCTCGCGCTCCCATGGGCAACAGAAGTAGTAACAACAGAAGCCATAGGCGCGCAGTGCGCGCTGAATGAAGTCGATCCATAAGATATTCCTCGTTTAGAGAGCGGTTCCACAATTCGTGTGCCCTTGCGAATTTCCTGCAAGGTGCCATTTTCTTAAGGAAAATGCCACTCGGCAGTAGCGGCTTCGGCGTGCAGCAATTGTGGAACCGCTGTAACCCGAAGTTGCCCCATGGTAGCCTGCTCGACGCGCCGATGGAACGGTAACCGCAGGCCCTAAAAGCCAAAAGTCACGTCCGGCAGTTCAGATCGGAAAGGGGGCAGATCGCACCGATGCCGCGCGCAAAAGAAATCGGGTGGCGCCCTGCGAGAGGCGGCCACCCGGAATTGACACGCAAGTGATGTAAAGGATATTCAGGAGACAACCACAGGCTAAAGGGCGGCTCGCATCCTGTCTTGAGTCCTTCGAATGACCCCGGACTCCTCCCTACCAGCGATTCCGCACTCCTCCCAAAGGTGGAGTTTGACCGAGCCGCGTGTGCATTCCCCGCCCCACCCAATTACTGTGGATATGCGCGCTGCCGCGGGCGAATTGAAGCGGCAGGCGCACCCTGCACGTTGATTTGAACGACACTCTGACCAACACGGAATTGCACAAACAACCCCGCAGCGAGCGGAGACGTGCCATACCTCGCGGGAGTTGGATCTTCCTTAGTGCGCTGTCGATCGGTGGCGTATTGATGTGTTCAGCGCTTGAGCCGACAACGCCGCTGGCCGAATTCGGGCGCCAATCGTGGGCAATGGAAAACGGGTTGCCGCAGAACAGCGTGCATGCCCTGGTGCAGACGCGCGATGGATTTATTTGGCTCGGAACGGAAGCGGGATTGGTCCGGTTCGATGGAATTTCTTTCTTGGTTTTGGACCAGCATTCGAGGCCCGCGATCCCGAGCGGCGACATCCGCAGCTTGGTGGAGACTCCCGACGGCACGCTCTGGGTGGGAACCGCCGAAGGGCTGGCTCGCTGGAAAGATGGAGCTTTTGCACGATTGGGGGCACACGAAGGGTCTCCGGAGGGCGCAATTACCGCATTGAAGGAGACTCCGGAAGGAAGACTGCGCGTCGAGACCTCGCGGGAAGCAGCCGAATACAGCAGCCAGGGATGGTCGAGGGCAGAGATGACAGCCACGCCGCCGAAGGACGAGATTGTATTTGCGGCGAAGCTGGCCAGCGGTGAAACCGCATCAGCTACCCGAAGCGCAGTCGTAGTCATGCGCGGCTCGCGGCCGGTTCTCTTGACTGTGGGGCACGAGTTGCCGGGGACGAGGATTCAGGCTCTGCTCGCGGATCGCGAAGGCTGCCTCTGGGTCGGGACCAACGGCGGGCTGGCGCGCTGGTGTAGCGAAAAGGTTCAAGTGCTTCCTGCGACCGATCCGCTTGCCGGCGCTTCGGTTTTGTCGCTGCTTGAAGATCGCGAAGGCGACCTGTGGGTGGGCACAGAGACCGATGGATTGCAGGTGCTGCGCGACACGCGCTTTCACAACATCGGAACACGCGAAGGGTTATCGTCTGAAGCAACGACCACGGTGGTGGAAGACAGCGCAGGCAAGATGTGGGTGGGAACAGACGGCGGCAGCCTGAACGTTCTGCGGCGCAGCGCAAGCATTCCGGGAGCCACGACGACGTATCCTGTCCGCGACGTTCTTTTGAGCAATGTGATTCTTTCCCTGGCGGCTTCAAAGAGCGGCGACTTGTGGGTGGGGACGCCCGATGGACTGAACCGGATTCGCGGGAGCGCAGTCGATTCATTCACTTCTGCTGACGGGTTGCCCGACGATTTCATTCGCTCGCTGTTGGTGGATAAAGATGGCTCCCTTTGGATCGGCACCCGGCGCGGGCTCGCGCACTGGACGTTTGCGGACGGCGGCAAGAACGCGATGCGTTCAGCGGCGCGCAAAGAAACGTACACGCAGGCGAATGGTTTGGGCAGCGATCTGGTTGGAGCGATGGTGCGCGATTCGAATGGCAGCCTCTGGATCGCGACGTTCGCGGGCCTTTCGCGGCTGAAGGACGGAAAGATCGCCAACTACACTACCGCCGATGGTCTTTCGAGCAACGTGGTCACGGCGCTGCTTCCGCGTGCCGGCGGATCGCTGCTGATTGGCACGCAGGACCACGGATGGAATTTGTGGGACGGCCAGAAGTTCTCCTCCGTGAAAGAGAGCGTGCTGAAAGATGCAAGTGTCCGCGCAATTCTTGACGATGGACAGAATCATCTATGGTTCGCGACCGGCAAAGGCATCGCGCGTTGCGATTGCACCATGACTGTGGACTGCACGCACTGGGTCGAGTTTGGCCCCGCTGACGGATTGCGCAGCCGCGAGACAGCAATCAACAGCCACCCGTCCGCGTGGCGGTCGCGCGATGGATATCTCTGGTTCGCTACGCCTAAGGGGCTAGTCGAGGTCGATCCGGCGCACTTCCCTGTGAATACGCTGTCGCCGCCGGTGGTTGTGGAGCGCTTTGCCGTTGACGACGTTGACCGGCCCCTGTGGGGCGCAGACTCTCGGACGAGAGTTCCTGCGGGGCATAATCATTTCCAGTTCGAATACGCGGGGCTGAGTTTTGTGGCGCCGCAAAAGGTGCGCTACCGCTACATGCTTGAGGGCTTCGACCGCGGCTGGACCGATGCCGGAGCGCGCCGTACCGCCTATTACACCAATATTCCGCCCGGCCGCTACACCTTTCGCGTG
>PLKY01000254.1 GCA_003140785.1 Acidobacteriaceae bacterium
GCATTCTGAGGGCAAGGTCAGCCCCTAAATCCCGAAAGTTTCTTTTGCTCAAAGTAGAGGCCTCCGTTGTGCGTTAACTGATATGCTCTGCCGGCTTTTGCGGGCACTGAATACCAGGACAGAGCCGTATACACGGGGGCGAAAGTCCTCAAAATCTGCTTTGGCCACATAGCGCTCGAGATCAGCGACGGTGTCAATGTGACCGCCGCCTCTCTCCGCGCCGTCGAGAATCCATTTGTATTTCATGAGGCCCGAGTTGATGCGGGCAAAGCACATCACCGCCAGTGGCGCTCCGGCTTTCATGGTGCGGCCGATCTCGCGCAAAGCGAGGACTGTGTCGGAGAAATGGTTCAAAGATCCTGCGCAGATGGCGGCGTCGAACAGACCATCCCGAAACGGCAGAGCCTCCACCGTAGCACGGGCGAAGTACACGTTGGGAATATGCCCCTTTTCTACATACTGGACGCCCTGCCGCAGCATGCTCATGCAGATATCAATGCCAAGAACGGTCTTTGACTCAGAAGCAATGCGACGCCCGTAGGTTCCCGGGCCGCAGGCCACGTCCAGAATGAGACCGTCGCGCGATCCCACAATCTCGGCAATGTCATGGGCCAGCCGTTCCAAGGATGTGCTGTGCCATCCGCCGTACAAGTTGCACACGTATGGATAGATCCAGGTTTCGTAGACGGATGCCATAAAGTCAAGCGGGGGGCGAGAGTCGTTCTTGCCGACGACGCGCAGGGAGCGGTTCCTGCTCTCTTCGAGGTTGACCAAGATGAAGTCGGGAATCCCCCTCAGGATGGGGTAGGTCGTCGCACAGACACGGCAAGAAAACCCGTCGTACGCCGGTTCCAGATCTTGTTTGCATTTTGGACATGAGTAGAACCCGCAGGACTGCCGGGTCCATTCGTCTTGTGCCTGGGGAACGGTTGACTCAATAACGGATGATTGCGTTGCCATGGCGAGACTCCCGGTCGATTCAGGGAGGGCCGGTATCAGGTGAAGGGAAAGGCCCTTCGGAAAACGACACGTCCTACGTAGCACAGCCGTGCGACGAATTCAGTGACCCGAGTCACACTGCAAGATCCACGAGGCTTCTGCTAGGGTACGAGTACGCAAAAGATCGTTATATCGAGATCGATCCAGAAGAACTCAAGGCGCTCCGTATTCCGACAGCGACGACGATGCCAATCAAGCAGTTCGTGAGGGCCGAAGAGCTCCCGTCCTCTTTGTATGAGCGACCATACTTTGTTGCGCCGAATGATGAGGTTCAGGCCAAGGCTCTATCAATCATGCGCAAGGCTCTCGCAGAGACGAACACGTTCGGGATCGGAGAAATCGCGTTCAGCGGTCGGGAGCATCTCGTGGCAATTGGAGCGCCATCGGATTCTACACAGAAGGGACTCATGCTCTATTTGCTCCGCTACGAAGATGAACTTCGCGACCCAAAATCCGCGTTGTCCGTAGTAAAGGATGCATCGGTCGCCGCGGACGAGTTGTCTCTGGCGAAACAGCTTATCAAGGGCGGCACATCAAGGTTTGACCTGTCCGCATACAAGGACGACTATGAGGCCGCTGTCAAAAAGCTGGTTGATGCGAAGCGGAAAGGAAAACCGCTTCCCGCTCCCGAACCAGAGCCCGCAAAATCGAAGGTGGTCAACATAATGGACGCTCTCCGTAACAGTCTCGCCGAAGAGAAGAAGCCGAAGAGATCTGAGGCCAAAAAGACTGGACGACAAAAGAAAGCCGCATAGCAATAGAGAATGACGTGCCCCCTCTTTCCGAACAAACCTGAGCATGATTTCTGACGCTGTCTCAGCAAATGCGAGCAAAGACAACTGGTGGGAGTAGATTTTGACGGGGAAATCTTGCACGCGAAAAGTCTCAGCGCCGATTGGAGAATAGCTGGTTGCTTCTTCTTCCTGCGGATGAGGGCAACAACCGAAGAGCGAGGTTCGACAATGTACACGGTTCGGCCAACGGCAGGAGGAACGGAACGGGACTCTGTGAAAGCGATTTTTTCCTCCGGCAAGAGGGCGACTTGGACACCAAAACGGATTCGTCTGATAAACTCAATCGTGTCGTTGCGGTGGCGGTTTTGGTGTCCACTTTGGTGTCCACAAAAGCCCAAAATTGAGTCCACAGCGACGAAAAGGTAGAATGAAGCGAAAATGGCGAAAGCTGCGAAACGCTTGATTCTATGTGATATAAACCTAAGTTGTTGAAAAACAATCTGGGGACGTAGCTCAGTTGGTTAGAGCGCTGCCCTGTCACGGCAGAGGTCGCGGGTTCGAGCCCCGTCGTCCCCGCCATACATTCCAAAAGACTTAGGAGTGGATGGCGATGAGAGTGACTACCCACAATCCAACCCACGCCTGCTATTGGATCGCTTGAGAATGCATTCCCATCTCCTCCAGGAATGCTCCTTGTGCGGCCTGCATCTCATACAAATCTGACTCCGTATAGAGATCCAAGGTTGTCTGGATTTTCGCGCGGCGGATCATGCCCCGCACGGTCTTGGGATTCTATTTCCGCCTGTTGGCAAGCCAGTTGCTAGGCTGTGCCGCAAGTTATTCGGCCCGAAGCAAGCGCTGTCAGCAATCTCAACGCCTACGGCCTTTGCTGCTGGCCGTACGTGATCCACAACGAAAATTGGAAGCCGAGAGCGGCACCTTGCCAAGGCATTTCATCAACGGGAGGACAAAATCCCTATCCTTCGGGCAGAGCGTTTGTTGATGCCAGTCTCTCAGGCTTTCAACGGAGAACAGGGTGGAATCGTGGAAGTCAGGCTGAGACAGAGCTCCTTGATTGATGTGGGAATGGAATTGCATAGCAATGAAAGGAAAGCAAAAGTAAATAAAACACATAGATTTCGAGGGGAGATTTAGAGACCACGAGCACCGGGACGCTGCCCCGCAGCAACGACTTCATTGTTTTGATGATTCAACCGAAGAGGAAAAAGACGAGCATCTTCACTCTGGAGCCCTGTAATGCGCTCGTAGCCACCATCAGGAGTGGAACTTGTGTTGGGCGTTATCATGGCTCGGACCTCAATTGTCCAAGGGATTCTTCCCTTATGATTCCACTTTTCTTCTTATGCTTTTGATCACACGATAAACTAATCCTCAGTTGCAATCGTTTGAAATGAGAGGTTGATCATGGCGAAGGATAGCTCGATAGCGGATGCGCCCGAGGGGGCAATCCCCTTGGATCCTGGGATGGCGGCGTCCGCGGGAGAGACGCCATTAGATGGAATGATGGCCGAGGAGAGACGGACACAGATTCTGCAGATCGTGCGCAGTACAGGCCGTGTGAGAGTAAATGGGCTCGCCCGCCGGTTCAATACATCGGCAGTGACGATCCGAAGCGATCTGAACGAACTGCATCAGCGTGGCCTGGTGCTGCGTTCGCACGGAGGGGCGGTTCTTCCGGACACCATCTTGCGGGAGTCGCCTGTATACGAGCGTCTGAACACGCATTCCGACGAAAAGCGGCGCATTGGCGCGGCGGCGGCCACGTTGATTAACAATGGCGAGACAATCATTCTGGATTCAGGCACAACCACGCTCGAAATTGCTCGGCAGATCAAGAAGAAGCAAGGGCTGCAGATCATCACCAATGGGGTCAACATTGCTGCTGAGCTGTTGGACGCTCGCGACGCGCAGGTTTTCATTGTGGGAGGAACGGTGCGCGGCGAGTCGGCATCGATCAGCGGCCATTTCACAGAAGAAATGTTCGAACAGTTCTCCGCCGACAAGCTTTTTCTCAGCGGGGCGGGATGCGACCTGGACTTTGGAGTGAGCGGGGCAAATCTGGAAGAAACGATGGTGAACAGGGCCATGATTCGCATTGCCCGTGAGATTATTCTGGTTGCGGACGCCAGCAAATTTTCCAAACGCAGCATGTCTCGCATCGCGCCCTTTTCGCAGATTGACACTGTCATCAGCAACACCAGTCTGGACGAAGATATCCAGGCAAAATTGCGTGGGCTGGGCTGCAATTTGATTCTGGTGTAGCAGAGGCTGCCACATTGCGCGCGCCTGCTCGGCCCTCTTCCATTACGGATGAGGGCCCTTCTGCAGACCCTCCGCGAAGCTACTAATGAAGGCGGAACAATAGGTTAAACGGCCTAGATCCGAATGAAGAGCTTCTTGCGGTACATCCAAAAGAGAAAGAGCCAATAGACTCCCAAAGTGAGAGCTCCCAGAACTGTGGGCTCCACGGCAGTTCCGATGATGTTCAGAGCGCGCGTCCCCAGGTTGATGCGAAAGCTGCTCTCCACAAAATTCTCACAGAGATGAGCAATGAAGTACGCGGCGATGGAATTCATGCCGATGACAACCAGCGGGAACGCGAGGCCGCGCTGCTTTTTGACATCGATGACCCATGAGAAAGTAGCGATGAATAGAAAGCAAACGCCGCCGCTGAACAGCGTCCACGAGGGCGTCCAGATACGTTTCACGATCGGACAGATTCCGGCGAGGTGAAGCAAGAGTCCGGCAGCCATCAATGCGGCGGCTGCCAGCAGAAACTTCCGCATCGGAATGTTCGGAGACGCGGCCAGAGACCAACGGCCCGCGGCGACTCCCAGCAGCATGGTGCCGAGCGTTGGAATAAAGCTCAGTGTCAGATACCCACCGTCATTGAAGAGGAAAGGACTTGTGCGGGGAAACAGGTTCAAGAACCAGACATCGAAAGCCTGGCCGANNCGATGCGAAGCCCGTGAAAAGATGTTGGTGCCAGTCGGCCGGCACGCCGACAGCCGCATAGTCAAAATTGGGCCCAGGCGCGGGATACAATGCCCACGCCAGCCAGTAGGCGAAGAGAATTCCTCCGAACGCGGTCCACTGCCAACGCGGACGAACGAAGGTGAGGAGAAAGGCAAAGGTATAGCCGAGGCCAATCTGGGTCAGTGTGTCTTCGAAGGTGAAATAGGTGATTGGGCCTTGGGTGGACCGGAGGAAGATCCCCAGCGCCACGAGCAGAAAACTGCGCCAGATTGTATGACCGAGCATGCGCTCGAATGTGGCGCCCTTTTTCTGACGGCTTCTTACAGAATAGGGAAGGGCAACTCCGACCAGGAATGTGAAGGATGGCTGAATCGTGTCATGGAGGCTCATGCCAACCCATTCGGTATGGGTCTGATTGAAGGCCAGAATCCGCCAAATGAGACTGTTCGGGTATGAAAGAGAGACGCGGGAGAACTGCAGGACTTCTGCCATCATAAGCAGCATGACAAGGCCGCGATAGGCGTCCACTGCGANNCTACGTCCACGACGGTTTTGCTCATTTGCAGAGGCTCCGTTGCTATCATTTATTTCTCCTCGGATTAATCCAGAAACAAGGCCCGCTTTCTTTCGTAATCCGGCGTTTATTTTCCTTTTTTCGATACTGAATATCAGCGTAGCGGGGTGTATGGTTTCTGTAAACATGTAATTGTCTGGATTTTTCGGTCAATTGTCCGGGTCTTGATGAATATCTTGACATGGACGGCGTCGTCCTCTAATCTCGCTTCCAAGTATTGCGATTACTTGCGAATTCTCCGAATTCTTACGAATTGAAGCTGGATTTCGGGTTGAAAAGAATTTCTGCCGGGCCTTCGGATCGATCTTTTCTGCTTGCGCCGTGCGCCGCGCCGCGCCCACTTGCAGTTCCTAATTCACCCAGAGTTGGTGACAATGAGTAATGTCAAAGTGCAGTACAAGAGGACGAATCAATGAATTCTGACGATCAGAATGTCGGGTCGGGGGCGTGGAGCCGGCGCAGGTTTGTGCAATTGGGCGCGGCCAGCGCGGTTGGCCTGAGCGTAATGAATTTAGCGAAGGCCGACGCAGAGGACGCCTCTACGGACGGGACGATGATCGGTGTCCCTTTTGAGAAACGAAATCCGCGGGTCGCATTTATCGGCACTGGCGGACGCGGGACCTCTTTGCTGGGAAATCTGCTCGCAGCAGACGGGCAGGTGGTTGCGTTGTGCGACGTTGTCCCTGAGCACGCCGAGCATGCCGCTTCATTAGTGGTTGCTGCCGGTCAGGCTAAACCTCAGCTTTTCACAGACGGTCCATATGCCTTCGAGACCATGCTGGGCAGAAACGACATCGATCTGGTTCTGGTTGCCACTCCCTGGAGCTGGCATGCGGAGATGGCGATCTCCGCGATGAAACACGGCAAGGACGTGTGCATTGAAGTGCCGGGCGTAGTTACGCTCGATGAATGCTGGCAGATAGTCAAGACTTCGGAAGCAACGCGCAAGCAGTGCGTGATGCTGGAGAACTGCTGCTACGGCTACAACGAAACTTTGGGCCTGCGGATGGTGCATGACGGCAAATTCGGCGAACTTCTCTACGGGGAAGGAGCTTATCTTCACGATCTTCGAGAAGAACTTTTTTCGGATAAGGGGGAAGGCCTCTGGCGCCGAGCCGAGCACACCAAGCGCGATGGCAACCTATATCCCAGCCATGGGCTTGGTCCGGTTGCGAATTACATGGATATGCAACGCGGCGATCGCTTCGATTACATTGTGTCGATGAGCTCGCCTCAGCGAGGCCTCGATCAATACCGCAAGGATCATTTGCAAGCCGGAGATCCGCGTCTTGAAGAGCGCTACATTACTGGCGATATGAATACGTCGCTGATCAAGACCGCGAAGGGGCTTACCATCACGGTTAAACATGCAGTCTCCACACCTCACCCGTACGATCGCATTAACCTGATTGCCGGGACCAAGGGTATCTTCCAGGACTACCCGGCTCGCATCTACCTTGACGGGCAGAATAAGGATGAATCGTATATTCCTATCGATACCTGGAAGCAATATGCGCATCCGCTCTGGCAGAAAGAGGGCCAGATCGCGGCAAAAATCGGCGGACATGGCGGCATGGATTTCATCATGCTGTATCGTCTGCTGCAATGCGTGCGCGATGGACTTCCCCCGGATCTGGATGTATATGACGCCGCTTCCTGGTCCGCTATCGGGCCTCTCAGTGTGACTTCTGTCAGCCGTGGAAGCGCGCCCATCGAGTTCCCGGACTTTACACAGGCTAAGTGGACGCAGAGGAATATTTCGGCTATTGCGAGCCAGGGATAGGTGTATCTGACCGTGAGAACCGGGCGCGGTTAGTCAACGTTCGGGTGCATCTTCGTCAGTGCTTGTGTCGCGGAAGTGGGACGTGTTGAATTGCCACTTTGGCGAGGGCGGAGCGAACGCTCTGTCCATTCGCGTTGACGGACATCACAACATACTCAGCCTTTCCCTGATCCGTGGCTGGATCGGCGAACTCCGGCCGAGTGAGGCCGGACGCGACAATGTGCGCGGCGCCTCCCTGCGTTCTCTCCACGGTATAAGTTATCGCATTGGATACAGGACTCCATTTCACTTCAACGAACCGGCCCTGGATCGAGGCGTGAACGCCGGCCGGTGCATCCGGCGGTGGTCCGCCTGGAAGCAAGCCGTATATGCACATCTGTCCGGTGCCAATGTTCTCTTTCCCGAAGCTGGCCAGATACACTTTTCCGTTTGCCACCGTGGGAGGGGACATTTTTGAGTATTTATCGCAGTTATCCCGCTCTGGATTCTCCAGGGAATTCCAAAGCTCGTGGTTGATGTCGTCTGCATCATACGCATGCAGAATGCCGGGACGGGACTCGTTCCATGAGTCTCCGGTCGCATGAATCGCAGCCCACAGGATCCCATCCTTGTCCCCGTTTGCGGACAGGGAGAGCATTGCTCCCGGATGGCCATCGTTCTTATCCGGCCGAATCATGAATGGGGTTTCGTCGAACTTATCGTCGTTGAACCGGTAAGCACGAGCCCTGTCTCGCTGGCCCCAGAGATAGAGGATGTTGCCGCTCTTAGCGCTCTTCCAATAGACCATGCTGTGAAGATGAGAACTGGTCGCGGGGAAGTGCTGCACGGCGTGCTCATCACCTAAGTGGCCAAAGTGCTCGATATCGATAACGTAGAGCACGCCCTCTTTACCGCCACCGATGACAAGGTGCGTTCCGGGAATCAGGACGGCCCTTGAAGAGTTCAGATCGTTGTCATCCTTGTCTAATTGGAAATGATTGGTTGGCGTAAACCAGTCGACCAGATGCATATGTGCATCGAGTTTTATAAAGCTCTCGCTGAATTGTGTTGTACCGTTCCAACTGCCGTTCCCGGTGATGAAATAGATATTGCCTTTGTCATCGACCGCAGGCGGTTGACCGGACTGCCAGATACTTGCTTCCGCCCCGCCCGGCGAAGTATTGAAGACGCCGACCTGCTTCAGCGAAGCAGCGTTGTAGCCTAGCAGGAAACCATGATAAGCGCCATGATCACAATGTGAAGCATAGCCTATAAATACATTTCCGCCGGAGAGGAACAATCCCGGACGCTGGTTTTGCCACAGAGGATCGAAATCAGGCGCCCTGATAGTTGCCGGGCTGTTCGGGAGATCGGCGCCTGTGGCAACATCGAGGGCGTGGAGGCGCTGCGAGAACTGGCCGCCCGCCTTAGTCAGCGCGACCACATACAGCGCGGTCCTTTCAGCATTGATTACAGGTGTGCCAACAATTCCCATGTTCCCATTAATATCGGTGCAGGTGAAGTCCGCATCGTGTACGCTGGCGGGCGTTCCGAAGTTGACATGCCAGAGAGGCGCGGTCGCACTCGCATCGTTCGCATCGAATGCATACACGCTGTTATTGACCGTAGTCACATACACAACATCGTGCCAGCCACCCGCAATCTTCACATTACTCACAACCAGCGGTTGCGAGTAGAGCTGATCGTCAACCACGCGCTTGAATAGCATGCCGAACTGTCTGACATTGACATTGGAAGGTGTCAATACTGTTTCCTGCAAGTTCACTCCTGTGCGCTGCCGGTTGTTGTGATGTGTCAGTACATCAACCTGAGCGGACACGGCAACAGGGAAGGCAAGGCAAGCGAGGCAAAGCGCAGTTTGTACAAACGGATTCATGGTCATCAGATTATGAGACTCCGTAATTTTGGCTCTGAATCATGTCTGCGGCTCGACTGATTCCGACGAGTTACCTGGAGTGCGGACCAGGATCAATACGCACGCGGTTGCGAACAGCGGCATCAGACCAGCGATTAGGAACGCAGGTCCGTAGGAGAAGCGATCGACGAGAATCCCTACCGCAATGGTAAAGAGCGTGCCTACAAGACCTGCTGCCAGCCCACTCAATCCAGTTACCGTGGCCACTACATCCTGAGGAAACAGATCGGAAGGCAGAGTTAGCCCCATCGTAGACCAGCTTGCATACCCCCACAACGCAAAACAGATCAATCCCAACGCGACATAAACATTGTGTGCGCTGGCGGCAGGAATGCCCGCAAGAATTGGCAGGCAACTGACGGCACATACCCATAGGCGAGCGCGCAGGACGGAGAGACCGCGACGAATGCAGTAGCCTGAAATCCACCCTCCGGTGAAGTTACCGATATCCGCGGCGATAAACGGCATCCAGGCAAAGAGGGCAATTCTTTGCAGGCTGAATCCTCGTGCATCGCTCAGATACTGGGGAAGCCAGAAGACATAGAACCACCAGATGGGATCGGTAAGTGCGCGGCCTAGAACGATGCCCCACACATTTCGATTGCCGGCTAACTTAAACCAGCGCTGCACGCCCCGTTCTTGAGAAGTGGAAGGTACATCCTGACCCGCTCGGATAAATGACGCTTCTTCCGGTGTAACTCGTGGATGACGATCCAGGGGATGGTAAACGCGCAACCATGCCAGCAGCCAAACGAAACCGAGAGCTCCTGAAAAGATGAATGCGGAGCGCCATCCAAAGGCCAGTGCAATCAGGGGAATGACCAGAGCAGCCACGGCCCCGCCCACACTCGAACCGCTATCGAAGATAGCCACGGCGAGGCTGCGTTCCTGGCTGGGAAACCACTCAGCGACTGTTTTGCTGGCTCCGGGCCAATTGAAACCTTCTCCGATTCCCAGAAGAAACCGAAAGGCCGCAAAGCCGAAAACGGATGAGGCGAAGCCGGTGAGGATGTTGATGACAGACCAGAAGACGACTGCCAGAGCGAGCCCAAGTCGCGTTCCGACGGCGTCAAGAAAGACGCCGCCGAGAAGCCATGTGACTGCGTAGGAGATCTGAAACGCTCCCAGAATTTTGGAGAGGTCGGTATGTGTCAGGTGGTAGTGCGCGGTGATCAACGGCGCTAAAACGGAAAAGGTCTGGCGGCTGATGTAATTGGTGACCGTGGAAAAGAAAAGGGTCCAGACGATCCACCACCGCACTCGCCCTGTCGTACGAGGCTTGTGCGATGCATCTCTCCGTTGCGTTACGTTCACTGGATTCATCGCATCTCGTTCATCTGATACCTCGCTGGCCAGCGCCACTCGACCGGTCCGTATCAGGCAGCGGGATGCCCGACTGGATGATCGACGATCTGTTCGTTCCGCGGATCCCAATATAGCTTCCTGCCACTCCAGTACGACTGTGCAGCCATGATGCAGACAAGCGAATGCGAGAATCCATGGTCGACGGTGGCGTTCGGCTGGGTGCGGGTTTGCATCGACTGAAGCCAGTTCACCAAATGGCCTACGTCATCATCGTCCGGACCGAGAGAGTTAGGCGCCGGGGCTCCTGGCACCTGGACAAGCTCCTCGCCGTCCTTCGCGGGCCCAACGATGGGGAGTTTTGTGTAGACCGGTCCATTGTCGAATGGATCAAATTCCTGCCGGCCACCTTCGCGCGTAACCGTAAAGAGGGAAGCGCCTTCCCCGCCATAGTTTTCGATGGTGCCGGTTCGTCCATTGATTCTCGAAAAGCTGCGATAGCTGTTTCCAAATATCGACTTATAGGTGTAGAGAAAGCCCTTTGGATACACGATTGCAGTGACGCATGTATCGGGATTCTCCCGCTCATCTTTCCAGGCGAAGATTCCGCCGTTGGCAACGACGCTTTCCGGATAAGTTTCGTCAGTCCAGAGATGCACCAGGTCGCAGGCGTGACTGAGCCACTGATCGAAGAGTCCCGACGAGAAGTCTTTATAGAGTCTGAATTCAAGATAGACGTGAGGATCGAACGGCCGGTTCGGTTTTCCCAAAAGCCACCGCTTCCAGTCTGTGTCTTCTTCTTTTAGCTGCGATGTCCGGCCATAGAGCCATTGCTTCCACTCCATGTTGGTGTCCATCAGCATTTCCCTGTTATAGCCGGTGTCCATCGGCGTGAATCTCCATCGCTCTTCATTCACATTCCATTCCTGCTCTATATGAACGATGTCGCCGATTCGCCCCGAGCGAATGATGTCTCTTACTGCAAGGGGATATGGCTGGCTGCGATGTTGCGTTCCCATCTGAACAATCTGCTTGGATTGCTTAACTAAGTCACGCGTCTCAATGGCCTCGGCGAGCACGTTGGCAAACGGCTTCTCAACATAGCAATCCTTGCCAGCCCTTACCACTTCCGCACATAACTTGGCATGCTGAAAATCACCCGTGGCGATCATTACGCCGTCGATATCTTTTAGTGTCAACATTTCTTCGGAGTACTTGAAACTCTGCGGCTCAAGATTGAACGCTCGCTTTACCTGAGCAGCCCGATGCTCCCGTGCCAGACTCCAGAGATCGCAAACCGCAACCGTCTCAACCGGGATCTGTTTGGAAGCCAGTGCCACCATGTGCACATGTCCCTGACTGCGGTCGCCACAGCCAAGTTGACCTAGACGAATTCGATCGTTCGCTCCGAGAATGCGGCCATAGGATTTGGCACTCATGCCTGCGGCTAGCATTGTCACTCCCGCTTGCTTCACAAATGTCCGGCGGTCGATTTCATTCTTTGCGTCTTCAAGCATGGCAATCAACTCCTGGGATCCGATTTTTGTTTTGGGCGCGAATCGCCGAAGATCTTTCTAATTGAAGTGCAGTACCTCGTCTAGTTCGCTCGCCGATTCCAAGTCCAAATAGACGGTGACATTTGGATGAGTGCGGAGGATAGTGGCGGGACACTCCGTTGAAATGGGCTCTTCGAAAGCGCGCCTAACGATCTTCGCCTTGCGGCTGCCCGGCACGGATACGATGAGCGTGGGCACGCGAAAAAGCGCGGGGATAGTCAGTGTGATAGCACGTTCAGGAACTTGATCGACACTGGCGAACCAACCCTCAGCCATTTGCTGCCGGCGGCATACGGCGTCCAGTTGCACTATCTTCGCATCCAGGGGATCTGTGAAGTTTGCAACAGGAGGGTCGTTGAAGGCCAGGTGGCCATTTTCTCCGATACCCAGGAAGCATAGCTGCGGGTCGGCGGAGCGAAGCTTGCTCGCATAGTCACTGCTGGTCTTTCCCGGATCGGGCGCGCTCCCATCGATCTCAAAAAACTCCTTCATGCGCACCTTGCTGGTGAGTCTCTCACGCAGATAGCGGCGAAAAGAGGCTGGGTGATCTGCAGATATATCCACGTATTCATCCATATGAAAGCCGCGAATCTGGTTCCATGGCAGGCGTGGAATGCGCGTGAGTTCATTGAGAATCTCGAACTGCGAAGCCCCGGTGGCAAAGATCACTCCCACCGAGTCGAGAGCCATCGCTAACTCGATTAGCTCTTTTCCTGCTGCTTGAGCAGCGGCCACACCGGCCGCACGGGCGTTCGGATGAACTTCCACCTTCATGGTGCCGACTTCGTAGTATTTCGGACGAGCAATTGCTTCGGTCAATCTTCACTCCTCGGAGGTTAGTCCATTTGAATCGTGAGTGAACGGCGATGACGGCGCAAGTAGCGAGCGCCGCTTCAACCCGCAGGAACAAAGCGTATCTACCGCTTGGAGGGCATCTCCTCCAGGGACCTATCCGGATAAATCCTAACGCCTTGCACCACCCGATTAATGACGCCTTCTGGGCTGGGGTTGTCGGGATTCAGCCCGATGCGCAAGCTTAAGTGGTAACCCAGCAATTGCGGGCCCAGGATCTCGTATGGCGTGCGCAGACAGTCTTCTGCCCGAGGCGCCACGGCTGGAATGACCTTGTCAAATAAACCTTCCGATCCAGCCGAGTCGACGATTCCGACTAAGTGACCGATTTTTTTTGCGCGAAGCTCATGGACCAGGTCTATCTCGTAACGGCGGCGCACCGGGTCGCTGGATAACAGGCACAGGACTAGAGTGTCGGCTTTGACAAAAGACATCGGACCATGACGAAGCCCCAGATACGTCTCCGTGACGACAGGGAAGCGACCGGCCGTCATTTCCAGCATTTTAAGCCCCGCTTCACGCGCCCAGCCAAGCAACGGCGATGAAGACAGAATCACAATTCGGTCGCGGATGTGAGCCGCCACTTGCCGGGATACGCGATCGATGTCGGGCAGCAATTCGGCCGCGCGTTTGCTGAAACTCTCGACCCCGTCCGGTACTGCGTCCGGTTGGGCAAGAACCAGTCCTGCAAGCACCAGATTGGAGAATGCGCTTGTCATGACAAGACTTTGGTCATTGGTGCGCGGATCAAGAACGATGTGACCGTCAAGACTCGAATGAGTCAATGCACCGTCTTCATCGCAGACGATCGCGAATTGGAGAATGTCTGGCCGGAGACCACGAATACGCTCGACTACTGCGGGACTCTCCGGACTGTCGCCTGACCGCGCGAGGGAGATGACGGCGTCTACTCCTGTCAGATAGCGTTCTGCATCTACTAGAAGATCGGTAGTGGGTATGGCTTGCGCGCGGGGCCACGCCGAGGCCACCGAACTGGCAGCGTAGGCGGACGTTCCGGCTCCGGTCAGGAGAACCCGAGCGTTTTGAAGCTTGACTGGTAGTTGCAGCCGGTCCGACGCGGAACGAACCCTTTCAAGGGTGGTCGGCCAAAGAAGAGGCTGCCGAAGAATCTCCTGGAGGGTATATACGGGAGCGTCGTGGAGGCTAGTCTCTGAGGACGCGCTCGGAAGTCGTGACATATAAAACTCCGTTCATTGGTCGGGCAACTTCAAAAACATCGCCGAAGTATTTTTCACAAATGTATCGAATTCGAAGCCGTATGTAAGAATATATTCGCATTTCGCAACCGTCAAGCCTTTCACTTTGACGGCTTCGAAAACGTTTTGTAAAACGTTGCAAGGCTCTTCGGGTCAGCGGCCTCTCGACATCAACATAGCCGAGGACGCACCGTCTCGCACGTGTAGCGCCAGCGAGATTTCCAGAGCGCATGGGTGTCAAGGAATGGCCTTCACCCAATTTGAAGGAACCTGCAATTCTATAGCCATGAGTAGCTTGCCGCTGGTTCATTGCCGAAGTTAGCTTTCTCCCTGTGCGCCACTCACTCCATCGCCCCGCGAATTCATTATTGACACGAAAGCGTTCAATTCGTAATATTGCGAAACATACCGATGCATCGAGGCTTGCGTTCTCGGCTAAATCGTAATCGTACGAAAACACAAGATGCCATCCAAATCTGGCCCATCGGCGGATTCGGACTCTGAATGATTGCAACCTTCAATGCGTTCTACCATGCCTGGGAAGCTTCATGCATTCGATAATCCTGGGAACTCGAAGTTTTGGTTCCATAGATGACGGTCTGTTCGCAAATCGGACCTCTTCAGTCAGCCGCAGGTTGCATCCCTAAAGGCCTCGCCTTACAGGCTTATGACTCGCAATGCGGACTGGCGCAAGCGTCACAAATTGCGAGAGATCGGCAAAGAACAAAGGAGCTTTTGTGAACCATTGGCTTAGGCGGCCTACATGCGCTCTATTCGCTGCAAGCGTAATGGCGTGCGGGACCCATGCATACGGGAAGATGCAAGAATTGTCGACGCCGCACGATGGGACACGCGGTCTAGGGTCGATCGAGGGGAAAAGCCTGTCGGTGACCATCAACGCAGACGGATCCTACTCTGTCACGCATTCCGGAATTCCTGGTGTAGTCATGCAGTCTGGCGTAGAGGCAGACGTAAATTCGAAGGTTCTGCAATCATCCGCCTATCCGCAGCACAAGACGGCACAGTCAGAGTTTCATGACGAATTTGGCTCAGGATCTGAACTAACGGTAACCCACACAGGCCTTCCAGGTGCGCCGGATCTCGTCTGCACTTACAGGTTGTATCGGGATCAGCAGTGGGGTGACCTTGAAGTCAAGGTGCGTAATACGACAGGGCAGACCATCAATGTTCAGGCGATCCGGACCGTTTACGTAACCGCCGCGCCGGTAATAGGCTTGAACGGGCCGGCATCTGCCGACCGCATTCTGTCCGACAGCTATAGCGAGGATCGGCCTCAGCTCGCGATTCGTGACCTGGCCGATGGTCCACACGGCATGCATCGTGCCGTGCAAAGCCAGCTCATCTACAACCGTAAGAGTGGTGAAAGCCTCTTCATTGGCGCGCTCACTTCCAACCGGCTTTTGACTATCTTCCACTTAAAGGAGAAGTCGGCAGGCGACGAAACGCAGATCCTCTCGTACGAAGCAGTGGCAACGGGAACAACTGAAATCATGAAGGGCGAGNNCTGAACAAGCAAGCCTGAGCCTTCCCGTTCCGTCCGGGGAGAGTCTGTCGTCTGAGCGCCTCATGTTCTCAGTTGGATCTGACTACCACGCGCAGTTGGAACAGTATGGTCGTGCAATAAAGCTGCTGCACAAAGCGCGCGTTGATACCCCCACTCCGATCGGGTGGTGGAGCTGGACAGCTTATTACTTCGGACTCAATCAAGGAGCCGCCATTACGACGGCAGAGTATTTGGCGGAAAACCTGAAGCAGCTTGGTTATCACTATTACCAGATCGATGAGGGATACCAATACGCGCGCGGTGAATATACAACACCCGACGCTAATCTGTTTCCACGCGGACTTGGATATGTGGGAGACGAAGTGCGCCGCCGCGGCCTGACGTTTGGAGTGTGGACGGCGCCCTTCGAGGTATCCGATCGGGCGTGGGTCTTTCAGAATCATAAGGACTGGCTGCTGCATAACTCCGCCGGCCAGTTGATTCACATTGGTCATGTGACTGACCACAACGATCCCCTGTATGTGCTGGATACCACGAATCCGGGAGCCCAGGGTTATCTCAAAGAAACCTATAGCACGCTCTACAACTGGGGAGTTCGTTTCATCAAAATGGACTTCATGGACGACACCGCCGTTGAAGGCGCCTACTATAGGCCCAATACAACTGCCCTCGAAGCTCAACGGATCGGATTGAATATCATTCGCAGCGCCGTTGGGGAAGATGTCGTTCTCGACAAAGATGGCAGCCCTATGCTCAACCCTGTGGGGATCGTGGATACAGGGCGCATATCTCAAGATACTGGACATATGTTCGGCGCCACCCGGGACGCGGCCTCCGGCATTGCCGCACGCTACTACATGAATCGCAACTTTTTTATCGCCGACCCGGACGCATTCACGGTCTCAACGCAGACCGTGAATGATGAGCCATGGCATGGCGGACAGCATACACTCACACTCGACGAGGCAAAGGTTTCGATCGCGCTGGCAGCGGTGGCGGGAGGCATGTTTGAACTTGGAGACGATCTCCCCACCCTCGGATCTTCTCCCGAACGGCTCGCCCTGGTAAAGAATACGGACCTGATTGATATGGCCCGTCTCGGCCGTTCGTCTTTTCCTGTCGATCTATTAAGTTATGATTCGGCTGATAAGCAGCCAAGCATCTTTTTGCTGAAGGAAGATAATCGCCAATCGATTCTCACGATCTTCAATTGGACTGAGGAAGAGCGCAAGCGGTCCATTGACCTGAAGAGTCTTGGTTTGAAAGGACCGGGCGAATACCAGATAGCCGAGGAATTCGGCGATAAGAGCTGCTGTGACAACTCTGCCGCAACAATCGATTTCGTCGAGCCACCTCACTCAGTGCGCATGTTCAAGCTGATCGACAATGCTATCCCAGTTGCACCGCCTCCCTTTGATGTGCATTCGGCAGACAAAGGAAAGGCCGGAGAGACGATAACTTTCAGTGCGGAGGGAGCGCCGGAGGAATCGCCAGTGTTGACCTGTCACTGGGATTTCGGTGATGGAACCACTCTGGACGGGGTAAAGGTCCACCACACTTTTACTCATTCAGGCGGATATACCGTAAATGTGACTGCTCTGGGTCTCGATGCAGCCACGAATTCCAAGACTGTTACGGTATCGATATCCGGTAAGATCCCGACGGGGTTCGTTCCCGCTGAGAAGAAGCGCCCCGAGTGAACGCCTGCGCTTCGCCGAACGGCCGCCAGACAAACCACGCGGGATCAGATTAGAGGAAACGGCGGAAAGTAAGGACGCAATTGAAATGGCGGATAGTAACGCACACAAACGCGCCTCGGCGCAGCCAGAAATCGCGATTGTGGGTGAGCTTAATCCCGATCTGATTGTTTATGGAGCGCCGCGAGAACTGCCGGAAGAACGGGAAATTCTTACCAGCGGCTTCACGCTGACCCTGGGCAGTTCTTCGGCGATCCTGGCGCACAATTTGTCGCTTCTCGGCAGCAAAGTTACCTTCAGCTCGCGAGTTGGCCCTGATGCGCTGGGAGAGATGTGTTGCCAATGGTTGAAAGAGGCGGGCGTGCAGGTTGGCCACGTTGTCCGCTCCGCAAGTGGAAGTAACACCGGGATCACTTTAATTCTTCCGCTCACAACCACTCGCCGCATTCTCACTTATCCCGGCGCGATGTTCGAGATGGGAATCGAGGATTTGGATCTCGACTATCTGGCAACTGCCAGGCATTTTCATTTGTCCTCGCTCTTTCTGCATCGCAAGCTTTCTCCGCATATCCCCGAGCTCTTCCGAGAGATGAAGCGGCGCGGATTGACTACCTCCCTGGATACCAACGACGATCCGGAAGATAAGTGGGGCGGTGTGCTCGAAGATGTGCTGCCACTCGTGGACGTACTGCTCTGCACCGAGGATGAGTTAGCAAAGATCGCAAAAGTGGAAGCGGCTGCCGAGCACGTTGCGTCTAAAGTACCGCTGTTGGTAGTGAAGCGCGGAGCACGCGGGGCCTCTGCTTACACAGAGGGGCACAGGATCGATGTACCTTCACTTCGAGTAGACGTGATGGACACAGTGGGCGCAGGGGACACGTTTGATGCAGGTTTTCTGCACCAATGGGTTCGTGAAGCTCCTTTGGAAAGATGTGTCGCTTATGGAAATCTTGCCGGAGGCTTATCCGTTACGCGTGCCGGTGGTACTGAGGCCTTCCGTGATTCTGCCTATCGCCAGCGATTCCTTTTGCAGCATTGGCGGCAGGGCACCCTTGTACCGTGAGATCGGTCTGCGATTTGAATAAGTGTCTCACGGTCGGAATTAGCTGGAATTGCGCTGCTTCGCACGCCATAAATTTCTGCTGTGTGCAGATCGATATCAATAAAGGAGAGGTTGTAAAGGCCGGCTATGAACTCTTACTCTGACGAACCCGCGGTCTCTCGTACTTCCGTTGACGATATGTGCCATCTCTTGCAGGAGAACCGTGCAGGGAAGTGGAAGGGCATTTACTCGGTGTGTTCGGCAAATCGTTTGGTGCTGGAGGCGGCATTCGCGCAGGCTGCGCGCGATCAAAGTCCGCTCTTGATTGAAGCGACATGCAACCAGGTGAATCAGGAGGGTGGCTATACCGGTCTTACGCCCGCACAATTCAGGGACTATGTCCATACCATTGCGCAAGACATGCGTTTTCCAACCGAGAGAGTGATCCTGGGTGGAGATCATCTTGGACCAAATCCATGGCGAACTCAGTCCCCTGCGGTAGCCATGGAGAAGGCCTGCGCGATGGTTTCTGCCTATGCGGCGGCTGGATTCAGCAAAATTCACCTCGACGCGAGTATGCCGTGCCACAACGATCCCCGAGTGCTCGCAAACGAGGTAATTGCAGAGCGAGCAGCACAACTATGCGAGGTGGCAGAATCGACGACGCGGAACTCCGCAAGTCAGCCAGTCTATGTCATTGGAACCGAAGTGCCGACTCCGGGTGGGGCGCAGGACGAGATGGAGATCGAAGTCACATCGACAGAGAGCCTGCAGGAAACCCTGGACGTGCACCGTCGGGCATTCTCACGAAAGAACCTCTCGTCGGCCTGGAAGCGGATCATCGGTGTTGTCGTTCAGCCGGGAGTTGAGTTTGGAAACGAAACCGTGGCGGATTACATACCGGAGAAAGCCTCGGATCTGAGTAAGTCAATTTTGCAACACGAAGGGATCGTCTTTGAAGCTCACTCCACGGATTATCAAACAGCGGAGTCGCTTCGGCAGCTCGTAAGTGGTCATTTTGGCATTCTGAAAGTAGGCCCCGAATTGACATTCATGATGCGGGAAGCAATATTCGGTCTGGCTCGCATTGAAGAGGAATGGATTGCCGGCGAACAACGTTCGAATATTCGTGCAATCATCGAACGAGTCATGATTGAGAATCCTGGGAACTGGAAAGCTTACTACCACGGCGACGAGCACCCGGTGCGTGTTGCAAGGGCGTACAGCCTGAGTGACCGAATCCGTTATTATTGGCCCAATGCCGAGATATCCAAAGCTCTTGCTCTGCTGATACAGAATCTGGAACAGAATCCAGCGCCACTGCCTCTCGTCGCCCAATACCTGCCTCGTCAGGCTGAAGCTATTCGCGCTCGATCGATCCGTAACAATCCGACCGCAATGATTCATCACAGGATCCGGGAGTCGTTGTCGCGTTATGCGGAGGCTTGCGGGTTAGCGCTCCACGGAGGATAGAGCGCTAAGGGTTCGGAGAGTCTCCAAATTGAAAAGTGCACAACTGGAGCCCGAATTCTCCAGGTCTTACTCGGTTTATCAAGCGACGGCGCAAAAGAGAGGGCTACTTGGCATGGACGCCACTATAGATCGTGATTCGGCGGCTCCTGGTCTTCGGCGAACGCTGAAGCTTCACCACCTGATTCTCTACGGCATCATCATTATTCAGCCGACTGCGCCCATGAGCATCTATGGCGTGGTCAGCAATGCAGCCCGTGGACATGTTGTCACCACAATCCTGATTGCGATGGTCGCCATGCTATTCACTGCCGTGAGTTATGGCCGGATGGCCCGCGTTTATCCCAGCGCAGGATCGGCATACACCTATGTCGGCAAAGAGATTCATCCACTGGCTGGATACGTAGTCGGATGGGCCATGCTCATGGACTATATGCTGAATCCGATCATCTGCGCCATCTGGTGCAGTGCAGCGGCACAGAATATTCTGCCGCAGATTCCCTATGCGGCATGGGTTGTCGCTTTTGTTCTTGTCTTCACGGGGCTCAATTTGCGCGGCGCGCAAACATCGGGTCGCGTAAACGCCCTGTTGGCTCTTGGTATGAGCATTGTTGTGGTCATCTTCATTGCGGACGCGGTACGTTACATCGCGCTCGTAGCGCGCCCCGTCGGGGGCCAATGGCTGTTGCCGTTTTACGATCCCGCAACCTTCGCTCCCGGCCGTCTGTTCCATGGAGCTTCGATCGCCGTTTTGACCTATATTGGCTTTGACGGCATCTCGACGATGTCAGAGGAAGTCGAGAATCCTCGCCGGAACATTCTTTTAGCTACGGTTTTGACATGCTTTGCAATCGGGGTGCTCTCTGCCGTCGAAGTGTATCTCGCGCAGCTTGTATGGCCGGCGCGCGTTCCATTCCCAGCCTCGATGGTCGATACAGCCTATGTGCAGGTTGCGTTACGCGTGGGCGGCAACTTTCTTTTCCAATTACTCAATGCGACCCTGCTGATTGCAAATATGGGTTCTGGCATCGCGGCGCAGTTCGGTGCGGCACGACTTCTCTATGGCATGGGGCGAGGAGGAGCCCTTCCCAAACGATTCTTCGGTGTCGTGAGTCCCAAGACGAGAATCCCCCGCAATAACGTGCTGCTGCTTGGCGTAGTTACGCTGGTGGGTGCTTTTCTGCTGACCTTCGAAAAGGGTGCAGAGTTGCTTAACTTCGGTGCGTTCATCGCGTTCATCGGCGTCAACGCGGCCGCACTCATCCACTACAAGTTCCACTCGCAGGAAAAAGTTTTGTTCCCGGTTTTGTCTCCGCTTTGCGGAATTCTAGTGTGCATGTTTATCTGGCTCAATCTCAGTCTCAACGCCAAACTTCTTGGCGTCGCGTGGGTCTGTGCCGGACTACTGCTTTATTTTGCTACGCGAGAAAAGACGGACCCTACGGCGGAAGAGTGGTCGAAATAAGTAAGATCGCTCGACCGAACTTATCGAGCAAGTTATCCGTTCGTCCATTCCAGGGCTGCTGCCAGCAATACCTCCGCAGTGCGCAACACGGAGTCGAATTCGACATACTCGTCCGGGTTGTGTGCGCCAGCGCCGCATGGTCCGAACAGGAGTGTCGGAATGCCGAAGTCGCGATGCATCAGTCCGGCATCGCACGGATACGGCGCTGCGGAGATCACAGGTTTCCGCCCCAGGACTGCAGATGCACTCTCGAACATGCAGCGAGTCCAGGGATGATCGGCAGGCAACTCATGGCCCAGTAATGGCGCCCCAATCAGCGGTGTCCATTGGATTGGATACTTGCGAAAAAAAGCGTCGCTCGCCTCGAATTGCTTGAGAGAATCCTTGATGCCCTGAATAACCGCTTTGACATCTTCTTCCGGCAGAAATTGAAAGTACACCCGCACAGTAGCCTGAGAAGGCACGCTCAATGGAGTTTCCGGATCGAGCAGATTCGCTTGCACGGCCAAAACCTGGACCGGCACGGGATCTGGAAACGAGGCATATGCGCCCCCTGACTTGATTTTGGAGCGCCTTTTCGCGCACGCATCTACCCATCCCAGGAGACGTCCAATAGGAACCGCTGGGCTCATCAGTGGAGACTTAGAGAAATAAGCGGCAGAGTTTCCGGCCTCCGCGGATAAGTCGACGACAAAGCCTCCTCGCGTGGCCCGATAGATTTCCAGTTGCGTGCCTTCGGGAATAATGCAGGCATCGGCGCCGCCTCCCCGGAGGCGTGCCGCAATCGTCCCGCCACCTCCACCCCATTCCTCATCCACCACCGATTCAAAGAGGATGTCACCACCCGTTTTAATGCCGGACTTTTTGAGCGCGCAAATTACAGCGGCATTGGCCACCACTCCGCCTTTCATATCAAAAGACCCCAAGCCGTGGATGCGGCCGCCCCGATCAACGCCTGACCACGGCGACCGAGACCATGGCACTTTCCCTGCAGGCACAGTGTCCATGTGGCCGTTCAGCAGCAGGCTCCTGCCACGGCCCCTCCCACGTAGTCGCGCGCTAAGATTCTTTCGCGCGCGGTACCTGCGGGTCTTCCTCACCAGCGGATTCCCCGATTTCTCGATGAATTCCGTTGTGTATAGCTCGGTGTGCACGCCATTTGCTCTGAAAAAGGATTGGAGCACCTGTTGCGCTGGTGTCTCACCTCCGCCAGGCGGGACGGCCACACTATTGGTTTGGACCAGTTGCTGCAGCAGCCGTTTCAGTTCGCCCTGGAGAGGCCGAATCAGCTTGCGGGCATCGCGCGCGGTGGTGAAGCTCATCGAAGGCCGCCTTTGGGTTTCAGATCCCGACGCATGTTTCGAATCCCTCCACGCCTATCTGCGAGGGCTGAGAGATTACTGTAACGCAATGAAACGAAATGAGCAGCGCCATCTCCGGGTCCGACACTTTGGGTTTTCCGCAGGAAACCTCGAAAACCAGTACGTTCTTCGCAAGTTGCGGATATGACTGCCCAATATCGTTGTTAACGGACGGCCAACGCCTAGAGTAAATCCGACATGATAAAGGCATCCGAGCTTTTTTGCTTGACATTGCGAACGATAAATCGTAAAAAAACAGACACGAATGAAACATATCACAATCGATTGAAACAGAAACTGTCCACCACAAAAGCAAACAGCCGTAGCATTTCATGGAGCCAGAAATACTTCAACATTGAGGGGGCAGCACAAATGAGACAGGCGGATAAAAATCCAAATGAAGGATGTCGACTCGTCAACCGCGCACAATTCACGCCCGCTTTGCTCTTCCTGTCATTCTTCGTTCTGGTTCTGTGGACGACGACAGCATCTGGCCAGTTCACCACGGCACGTCTGAGTGGGACGGTCCAGGACAATTCCGGCGCAGCTGTGCCGGGGGCGACTGTGACCGTCGAGCAGGTGGGAACTGGATATAAGCAGCAGGTCAAATCCGGAGCAGCAGGCGAATACCTGTTTCCAAGCCTTCCGGTTGGCGAGTATCAGTTGACGGTCGAAATGACCGGGTTTAATACCTACCTGCAAAAAGGGATCGCTCTGCAAGTGGGTCAAGCTGCTACTCAGCAGGTCAAACTGGCGGTTGGAACTGTAACTCAGCAAGTCACCGTCGAGGGCAACACAAACCAGGTGACCACGGACGATGCAGCGATCGTGCAGGTTATCGATCAGAAGAGCATGGAGAGCATGCCCTTGAATGGCCGCGAGGCGCAACAATTGGTCTTCCTGGTCCCCGGCGCAGTCGATGTCTCAAGTCAGAACTGCGGCGCCAATTGCGAAGGCGGCGTTCTACCCGGCGAGCAATATGCGAAAGTCAATGGCGGCGGCTCCAACGGAGTCTATTACCTGCTGGACGGCGTTGATTACAACGACATGTATATCAACACCAATCTACCTTTTCCCAGCCCGGACGCCCTGCAGGAATTCAACGTTCAAACCGATAACATGAGCGCCGCTTACGGGAATGCTACAGGCGGCGTAGCGAACGTAGTCACTAAGTCCGGAACCGATCAGATTCATGGCGATGTCTTTGAGTATCTTCGCAACTTTGACATGGATGCCAAGAACTACTTTGCCACTTCTCCCGATCCGCTGAAGCAGAATCAGTTTGGGGGCACCATCGGCGGACCTATCCTGAAGGGAAAGCTATTCTACTTTGGATCCTATCAAGGCACACGCCAAAACACGGCCGCAAACGGTCTAAGTTCCCAGGTGCCAACGCAGGCTGAGCGTAACGGCGATTTCTCCGCTCTTCTCCCCGGCACAGTCTTGACGAACCCTGACCCGACGTCGCCATATCAATTCAACAGCAATAATATGATCAGTCCAGCGGCCTTTGACCCAACGGCCCTCTATTTGATGAATCACATTCCTCTTCCAAATGCTCCGCAATTGGGCCCTAACTATCTGACTTACAATGGCGCGCCGTCGATCCAGGATACCGACGAATACCTGGTCAAGATCGACTACAACCTGGGTAAACATCATCTTAGTGGGCACTATTTCCAACTCCACTATAAGGTCCCGATTATCATCCCGCCATCGAGTAACATCCTTGAAGGGAATGATGAAGATCCACAAGACCAGAAGCTCAAGAATATCAGTGTGGTCGACATCTACACGATCTCGCCCAATACTCTTCTCAATAGCTATTTCGGATTGACTAGGAAGGTCGGACTGACGGAATCGCCTGCGCCCTTCAACATCGCTACGGCGGGCGCGAACATCGCCCAACCCACAAATTTTCCGGCAACACTCAACGTTAATGTATCCGGCGAATTCACGGTAGGGGAGCAGCCGTCTCCTGGAACATGGAACCATAGCGATATATCCGATCGTGAAATCGCTACCTTTGTCAAGGGACCAAATGAACTTCAGTTCGGGGGCGAATGGGAGCACCTTAACCTTCCCATGGGTAACTCCTATCAGGCGGATGGCAACTACACCTTCGGTGGTGATCAGAGTGGTAACAATCTCTCCGATTTTCTGCTGGGAGATGCATCCGCTTTCGTTCAGGCAGGTGGTCTGTATCTGAACTTCAGCGGAAATGACTGGAGCTTCTTCGTTCAAGACAATTGGCACGCGACCTCCCGGCTCACACTGAACGCAGGCGTACGCTGGGATCCATTCTTCCCATACACGGATAGCGAGGGTCGGGTTGGATGTTTTGTGCCGGGAGCGCAATCGACGCGCTACCCGAATGCGCCTCAGGACCTGCTCTTCGGCGGGAGCCACCACGATGCTGGATGTCCCGCTTCCTCCATCTACAACAACCTGAGCAATATTGGCCCGCGTGTAGGATTTGCCTATCAGTTGACTGCCGATGGCAAGACAAGCATTCGTGGAGGGGCAGGATTTTACTATCAAGCGCCGAATGGGGTGGCGTTTGAAGATGTCGTTGGGATTCCTCCGTTCGCTCCTATCATCAGCATCACGAACACCAATTTCACCAATCCCTATGTGGCTGCAGGTGTAGCAAATCCATTCCCCGGATCGTTTGGCCCGATCAATCCGGGTGCTTCCGCTACGTTTCCGCAGGACATCTCATTTACACAGATCTTCGACAGACATTTCCGCCTGCCCCGCATCCTGACCTATAACTTGACCATGGAGCGCGGATTTGGCTCCAGTTGGTTTATACGGGCAGAGTATGCGGGAAATCATGGAAGTCACCTCGGTGGCACCGGAGACCAGGAGGCAGGGCTGCTTCAGTTGAACCCCTCGGTTTATATTCCAGGGCAGTCGACTGAGGCCAATATTCAATCGCGGCTTCTGTATCCAAACTACGGGTTCATCGCTTCGATCAACTCCGGAATCAACAGCAACTACAATGCTGGCCAGTTGGAGCTCGAAAAGCGCCTCAGCTACGGCCTTTCTTTCCAAACCAACTTCACCTGGTCGCGTGCGTTGAATGACTATGGTCCCAATGGACAGCCGGGGATATTTGGAGTCTACGGCATCAATACCTGCGGCTGTGGCCGCTCACTCGACTATGGTCCGGACGCCGGAGACGACAGCAAGGTCTTCCGATTGTCTGGGAACTATGCTTTCCCTCGCGCTCCATTCAAAGGTGTCGCGGATAAGGCGGTCAACGGTTGGAACCTGAGTTACATCACGAACTGGCAAACGGGATTTCCATTCACTTCGTTTGCGGAAGATGATAATTCCTTCAGTGCGATGGGGAATGATCGTCCCGACATTACTGTTGCAAACATTGGGCAGACCAAGCTTAGTTCCGGGCGCTCCCACGCCGCGCTAATCAATGAATGGTTCAATACCGCCGATTTTGTTCCCAATGCAATCGGGACCTACGGAAACATCGGGAAGAATTCTCTTCGTGGCCCCAGGCTCTTCACAGAGGATTTGGCTCTATTGAAGGCTGGAAAGGCGGGCGAACGCATCGGGTATGAGTTCCGGGCAGAATTCTACAACGCGTTCAACAATGTCAATTTCGGGAATCCCGATGCTGGGCTTCAGGATAGCAATTTTGGACAAATCAGCTCTGCCGGAGACCCTCGAATTCTCCAGATGGCGCTGAAACTCAACTTCTAATAGATCTTCAACTAACCAGGGTGCCTGGGTGAAGTGTAAGATGGCGGTCACGCTGCTTACACATGCCTTGGCACCTCTTTTATTTCGGAGAGTGCTTTGCTTGTGCCGACGGACGAGCGGGCGGCGACACAGAGTTTCAACCGAGGAAGTTCAATGAGCTACATCGGCACGCGACGTAAACCTAGGTTGCAAAAGAAGAGCTTTCGTAGGTTCCAGGTCGCCGGAATACTATGCTGCATACTCGGCATGAGTGCGATCTCCGCATACACGCAGATCAGCAAGCCTTGTGTGGAAGAGTCGTTGACACAGCCCTCCCGGGATGTTGCATGGAAGGAGTCCCAAATCCAGCAGTATTTACTCAAACGCATCCCCCCGTTGCCCACTCCCGCAACGTCTGCCGGCTGGAGTGCGGAAGAAGAACGGGTGCGCAAGCACATACTCAACGACATCGTCTATCATGGTTGGCCTCGCGAATGGGTGGATGCTGCGCCGAAGTTTGAAGAAGTTGGGATTATTGAGAGTAACCGCGGTTACAGGATTCGCAAATTGCGCTTTGAAGTCGTGCCGGGTTTCTATTCGACCGCGCTTCTCTATGAGCCATCAAAGATTACCGGTCGTATTCCAGCTATTTTGAACCTGCTTGGGCATGAGCCCGAGGGGATTGACGTCGAATACGAACAAAAGCGCTGCATCAATTTCGCCAAACGCGGAATCATCGCGCTGGACCTTGAGTTTCTTGGTTTCGGAGAGCTCACGAACCCCGAGAACGCTCACGACTTCGCTTCCCAGTTGAATCTCGTAGGCTCCAATGCGCTGGGCATTTTCTATCTTTCCATGCGACGAGGGTTGGACTATTTGAGCAATCTACGCGAGGTCGATACGACGCGAATCGGCGTAACAGGGCTTTCTGGAGGAGGATGGCAAACGGTCATTTTGAGTGCCCTTGATCCGCGCGTTGCGGTTGAGGTGGAGGTTGCTGGTATTGGTTCGCGCGAATCGAATCTCACCCATCCAGTGGATACGGATGAAATTGAGGAGGACGCGCCTGACTTGATGCAGGACCAGGATTATCCTGAGCTGATCGCATTACGGGCGCCTCGTCCCACAATGGTGATCCACAATGGCCTTGATAGCTGCTGCTTTCGGGCACCCTTGGTGAAGCCATACTTATACGACAATGTGAAGCCGTTTTTTCGGCTTTATGAGGCTACAGACGAATTTGGGTGGGGAGAGAATCTCGATCCGGGTACACATAACTATCAGTTAGAGAACAGGGAGCGGGCATACCGGTTCTTTAGTGCACATTTCAAATTGCCGGTGTTGGATGGTGAGATATTCAGTGACGATGAGATTCGGACTCCGCAGGATTTGGCGATCGGAGTGCCAGCCGATAACTTGACCTTTGTGACCCTGGCAAGAAGGTTGGCGCAGCGGATACGGCGCGAACCGGTTCCGAAAGACAATGCGGTTCGGCAGGTTTGGGCAAAGGCACAGCGGGAGAAATTGGAGTCCGTAGTGCGTTACGAGCCGGTTTCTATGATCCGGTCTCTGCCTCTGGATAACGGCAAGGGCTTCGATTTTCGCACATTGTCTTATCGCTTCGATTTCTCAAACGAACTCAGCGCAAACGGCATCTTGTTTCGGGAGAGTGCTGCTCCTGAGAATGCGCCGCCAACCATCGTGCTGAATGACAAAGGTTACAAGGCCGCTGGCGATGTAGTGGCCGAGCATGTCGACCGCGGCGAACAAGTGCTGGCGCTCGATCTGTTCTTCAATGACGACCAGTTTCCAAATCGCGTGTCCTGGGAGTTACTGGCAGACAGCAGCGGCGCTCGTCCTTTAGGTTTGGAAGCCGCGCAATTGGTGGCAGTGGCAAACTGGCTTCGCACTTCAACAGGCCAACCGGTGCAGGTGGAGACAAATGGAGTTCGCAACCAGCTTATTGCCATGACGGCTGCAGCCATCGCGCCGGACGAATTTTCCGCTGTTGTGAGCCGGAATGCCATAACAACACTGTCCTACCTGATCGATAAGCCGGTTCCGTTTCGCTCCGCTCCTGAACTCTATTGCCTCGACCTCTATCGATACTTCGACATCGATACCCTCGAAGCGCTTGCTGCTCCAGGAAAGATATCCACGGTCAATACCCTGAGGTAAAACACTGGATACTCGCGGGAGGGGCTTTGCAACGTTTATCGAAATCCTTGCTGCCGGGTGACACTTGATGGACGGGAACGCAAGCAACCGTGCGGTCGCTTACGGTTTAGGATGGAAGCGATAGGAGGTGATCACCTATTGAGGCGTCCATTTAAAAACCTGGACTTACATGAATTGTACCTAAGGAGTACCACCCGTCAGTTCCTCGCCCGTTGATCGCGAGCCGTATTCCGGGCTGAAGAGTAATTGGATCCAACATTGCGACGCTTACTTCATAATCCCCTGCGGGGAGGTCTCCCGGTACAAAGACTGGGTCTTCGAAGACTGAGTCTCCGGGCACCCACTTGCGAAGGTCCACATTCGTTCGTATTGCGACTGAGTGTTCCGATGAACTGAGGCGGAATGCCAGCACAAAGGGTCTGTAAACTGGAGCGACACCCTCATTCACCCACCAAGTTTTAAGGTGGAGTGCCTCTCCGGCACTAACTTGATTTTGCCACTCGGCACGTCTCAATACAAAGCGATAACCCATCCTGCGTTCGAAATCCTCGAATTCGCTTATCCAGGCCTTGGGGATTGCGCTTGACTTCACGTTAACTGTGCTCACGTGCCATCGCAATGCCTCGCTGAGAATGTAGTGAACATCCCAACCATTTTGATACCATGATTCCGGCACGCCGCACGTCTCCAGAGAGACCGGCGCCGTTCTCCATACGTCTTGAATGCCGGTCTCCGCAATCTCTTCCGGATACTGATCCAGCATCTCTGGCTGCGGCTTCTTCAAATCGCCCAGACAGTCAAAGCGCCAACCTGCCCCATGTAAAGTTCCATACTGCAGAGCTTCGGGTTCATCGAAATTCATCATGAGCTGAGTCTTGCGAAAAGCCTTCAGATATACATCGATCAACTTTTTTTGGGTTTGAAACTCGGGCATATAATCGCTCCAACCTTCGCCCCAATACCCGACCGTCGAGATGTCGACGCTATCTAAATCCGGATGTCCATCGTAGCGTCTTCCTGCTTCGGTTATCAGGGCGCTCCAATCCTTGAAATATAGTGGATCGCTGAAGTCAGGCTGCCAAATGTTTCCGTCCTTTGATGAATCCGAATTCGCGCGCCGCGCACCCGACTCTCGGTACCACTTGGGTAATGGATGCTCGGGGTCGTAGGGCATCAGCCGGATCATGAGCCGTTGCCCATGCCGCCTGGCTTCGGCAAGCGCGAGATCGATGATTTCCCAGTGAATTTTGCCTTGCTCAGGTTCTAGCGTTGCCCAGTGCCAGCGGCAGTATGCAACGGTGGACCGCGGAAAATCTGGAGCGTCCCTCGGTACTGTTAGTCTACTGACTGGACCTTCCTCCGACCAAGTCACTCCGGCATTTAAAGAATCCCCGTTGTATCGCTGGAACGTTTGAATTCCCATACCGGGATTGACCAGAATTTCCTGGGTCTCGACCGGCCGCACGACGGTTGTTTGTCCTTGTGCTAAGTCAACATAAGCCGAGATAGCGACTGCATTCAAGACGGCTATTGCGATCTTGTGCATAGAACTGTCTTTCGGGGAGAAATATAGGTAACTGTCGAGATCGTAACTCCAATATCTATCATAAATGGCGAAAAGGCATCCGTAAGTACAATCAGAGATCCTGAACCTGCCGAAACTGGCATTTCATGAAGGGGGCAAATGCCGCCCTCTAGGAACTTGTTGAAAAACG
>PLKY01000341.1 GCA_003140785.1 Acidobacteriaceae bacterium
GCCGAGTTGGCGCTGCCCTCGAGGAGTTGAGTCATGCGCGCGGTCATCCCGGTGTACATGGATGCGGCGCGGAAAGCGTTGTAGCGAACACTGTCACTGGCCTGGCTGAAGGTGCACTGAGCGATGGTCATTAAGGTGCAAAGGCGAATCTGCATGGCATCGGAGCGCAGGGCCTGGAGCAGTTCGGGATCGACGGAGTCGGCATGGCGGGCTGCGAAGTCGGCCATCTGCAGCATGACGGCGGCGTTTTTGTACATGGCCCAGAGGCCGCGGGCACCCTGAATGTGCGCCCAGGTTTCGTCAGGAGTGGAGCTAAGGCCTTCCTTCCAGAGGAAGTGCTCGCTCAACTGGCGTCCGCTCCAGCCGGTCTGAAGCCGGGCAATGAGCGATTCCCAGGACTGCTTATTACGGCGGCCCATGGAAATTCTCAGGTAGCCGAGGTATCCGACTACGAGAGCAACAGCGACGATTTGGAGAACCGTAAGCATCAATTTTCATGCCGGGACGGAGCTAAAGAGAGCGGGCGTCCCACTTACTTTTACAAAAATAGGNNGAATTCGAGAATTGGATCAATGCTACTAAAGCGTCACAGTAAAGGTGTTTCAGGTCACCGCGGACCCCGAAAATGGTCATGCTATGGAATCACCATTAAGTCATTTATTTTAAGCATGATAGTTGGACGCCGATGGGCTAAATGAGAGTGCGATTAACGCGCGTCGGAGTGCAGGAAGCGGCAGGCGGCGTCGGTCTGGATCCAAAGCAAGGGAGCCGGGGGCGTTTCAGTGTGCGGTTGACCAAACCGAAGGCGCGGGTCTTTCATCTGTAACCAATAAGAACACCAAGAACGGCAGCGACTGCTGGTGGAGTGCTCAAGCCTGTCCCGCCTTTCATATTGCGCCTGTTTTTTGGGGATATGGATTGCTGTGCCGTGGCCGCAGCCTGTGGTTGCGGGCGAGAGCGCTGGCGCGCGCGATCCCGACGCGATGTGTGCGTCGTGCCATCGCACAATCTACGAGCGCTACAAGAAGACGCCGATGGCGAANNTCGGGGATTCATTACCGGATCACAAACGAAGCCGGACACGTGTGGCTGAGTTATGAGCGGAATGATTTTGCTCGCATGCTGAGCGGGCGGCAGGAGATGCGGTATTTCCTAGGGTCGGGCAAGCGCGGGCGGACCTATTTATTTCAACAGCAGGGGTACTGGTTCGAAGCGCCGATCAATTGGTATGCGAAGAAGCAAGTGTGGGATATGACGCCTCATTATCTCGACGCGCGGGAGATGCCGCTGACGCTGCCAGTGGATCCGGGATGTCTGCATTGCCATGCATCGGGTGCGGCGTCGGCGCTGCCGGATGCGCGGAATCATTATGCGGGCGAGCCATTCGCGGAGGGCGGCATTACATGCGCGGCGTGCCATGGGGATGCGGGCGCGCATCTGGCTTCGGGCGGCAAGGTGCACATGCTCAATATTGATGCGCTAGCGCCGGTGCGCAGAGATTCGGTGTGCCTGAATTGCCATCTGGAGGGACAGGCGGGCGTGGAACGGTTGGGCAAGCAGATAGAGAAGTTCAAGCCCGGCGATGATCTGTTCGATTACACGCTGTTCTTTGTTTATAGAAATGAGAACGGGTCTGGGGGGCGCGCGACGAGCCAGTGGGAAGCTCTGCTGAAGAGCGCGTGTAAGCAGAAGTCGGGAGACAAACTAACTTGCACGACGTGCCACGATCCGCATGGTTCGCCTGCGCCAGGGGAGCGGGTGGTGTTTTACCGGCAGCGCTGCATTGGATGCCACAATGCGGCGGGATTTGCGGAGAAGCATCACCCGGAGAATCCTGACTGCACGGAATGTCACATGGCGCGGCCGCCTTCGAACGATATTGCGCATGAGCAAGTGACGGACCACTGGATCAAGAAGAGCGTGAGCCAGGAGCGATTGCCGCTGGCAACGAGCGGCGACCTGGTGACGGTGGGAGGGATGGCGACGAGCGATCGGGATTTGGGACTGGCCTATGCGCAGATGGCGGTGCGCGGCGATCGGGCGGCGCGCGAGCGCGCGATGGAGCTGCTGCGTAGGGCAGAGACGCAGAGCGTGGAGACAAAAAAAGATCACGAACTGCATGCGCAGCTGGGGTTCCTGGAGCAGATTGACGGGAAGACGGATGAGGCAACCAAGGAATACAAGCTGGCGCTGGAGGCGGACGAGTACGACGCGCTGGCGGCCGGGGACCTGGCTCTGATCGAGGCGCAGAGACACGATGCGCGGGAGGCGATTCGGTTGTGGGGGAGCGTGTTTGCGCACGATCCTGCGCAATTGAAGGCGGGGATGAATTTGGCGGTAACGGAATGCGTGCAGGGCGAACGGGACGCAGCGCACGAGACGCTGGACCGGATGCTGGTATTTTCTCCCGACGACGGGCAGGCGAAGAGCTTTGCGGCGGAGATTCGGACTGGACGGCAGGGCTGCGGACAACCTTAAGAGGCGGATGCGAAGGATGGGAATCGCGAGAGTCAACAGCGCAGGATCGGGGGCTGGAGGGGATCGTTGTATCGAGAGGGGAATGTCATGCCGAAGACGGCCAATTGAAGGGCGCGGAATGCTCCGGAGTGGGTCGAAGGGGCCTTCTGGCGGCGCGAGGGCTCTGAGAGATTGCGCGTGGCGGAGGCGCGGCGACGGCGTGGGATGTTTGGCGGGATAGGTCTGAAAAATCAATCATTTGGTGGAGACGCAGTTCATCGGAAGGAAGGAGGACAAGAGTCAGAGAGGGCAATTTGCGGGCCGTTTGGGCCGAGTTCGGGTGATGGTTGTCACACGAATTTGTTATATCAACTATTTAGACTTTGTCTGCATATTGCGACGTTTTTCTGAAGGCTGAGAAGAGGGTTGTCGACGGAGTGTGGGATCGGGAACGATCGGTAGAAACAGCGGGAAACGTTCAGTAAATCGCTTTAATTAGAGACGGTTAAGGGTAAGGAAATGGGGTAAGGCCGGACGAGGGCGGGGTCTTCGGAATGGGTGTCGCGGGGGCGCGAAGAATGACATATCGATTTTGCCAGTACAGTTCTGAAGATTCTTGCATTTGGGCGTTGACAGGTCGACCTGAGTTTGGATATGGTTTCGATTTGCCTCAGGGTCAGTCCTTTTAGCTCTCACGAAACTTCCTCATTTGAGAGCAGCGACTCTGGAATCTTTAGCGAACCTGCCACTTGCGGCGGGGGAGCCTTGCAAGCCGACTAGCCGAATCACGCCTGCCATCCGGCAGACTCATGACAAGTTGACAGAAGAACCAAGGTAGTTATTTCAGGAGACCGCATGAACAGATACTTGCGTACAGCGCTTGCGCTGGCGTTATTCGCCTGCGCTTGCTTCATCACAAACGTGCAGGCCGGTGCACAGTCGGTTTACGGATCGATTTTTGGCACTGTGACAGATTCCACAGGCGCGGCAATTCCAAACGCCACTGTGACTGTTAAAGACGAGGCCAAGGGCACCGTCGTTACCGCAACCTCGAACGGGTCGGGCGACTACAGCGTTCCTCACCTCATCCCCGACGTCTATGACCTAAAAGTGACGGCCAAGGGTTTCAAGATATTTGAAACCAAGGGCATTTCTGTCGAGGCCGATACCGCGCCTCGCATCGATCCCACTCTGCAAATTGGCGCTGAGAACACAACCGTCGAGGTGAACGCCGACCAAGAGCCGGAGTTGAAGACCGATCGTGCGGATGTGTCGACGGTCTTCGATCAACAACAGGTATCGAGCCTGCCGGTTGGCGACCAGAACTTTACCAATCTGCAATTGCTGCTGCCGGGCGCCCAGCTGCTCGGCTGGTCGCACGCGGCCGATGAGAACCCTCAGGGTTCGAAGCAGATTCAGGTCGACGGCCAGGCATTTGGCGGAACCGCCTTTGAGCTGGACGGCACCGATAACCAGGATCCGATTCTGGGCATTATCGTCATCAATCCCGCGATGGATGCGGTGACTGAAACAAAGATCACCACTCAGAATTTCGACGCCGAGTTGGGCAAGGCAGTTTCCGCAGTGGTGACCGCTCAGACCAAATCCGGTACGAACACCTTCCACGGCAGCGTCTATGACTTCCGCACTGGCAATGCCAACTATGCCCGCGATCCTTACAGCGTGACGCCAGGGCCGGTGAGCCTCACCAACCCAAGCGGCCTGCCTCCCGGACTGAAGAATCGCTTTGGCGGGTCCATCGGCGGTCCGGTGCTCAAGGACAGGTTCTTCTTCTTCTTCAACTACGAGGCACAGCGCCAGAAGGTCGGCACCTCGGCCACAGACACTCTGCCTACTTCACTTCTCACGGAGACCGCTCTGGGCAACGAAATTGGTCCCAGCGGAATCGCCGGCGCCGACTTCAGCGAATACAAAACCCAGCTCCTCGCAGCCGGCACTCTCTACAACAACACGGGAACGACGCTTGCCCCCGGTTGCGGGTCCACGGGTGCGGTCGGTCAGCCCTATCCCTGCAACGTGATTCCGAAGGCTCTTCTCTCTCCGCAATCGCTGGCCCTGCTCAAGATCCTCGAGCCCTCTACAAAGGGCATCGGTCTGGGCACCGGCATTGATGGCAGCGTGAACGGCCTGGACGAAAACTACAAGCAAAGCGGCACCGGTCTGTTCAACAGCAACCAGTGGACGGAAAGAGCGGACTACACTATCAACGAGAAGATGCACGCGTTTGAGCGCTTCTCGCGATTCTGGGACACCCTCTCCGGAGCCGTCATGTTCGGAGCAGCCGGTGGTCCTGGTTTCGGCATCAACAACTATGGCGGCAACTCCAACGGCGCGAACGACAGCCTGGCTTCCGGCATGGATATTGCCATCAGCCCCAAGTTGCTGACCGACTTCCGCCTGGGCTACTACCGCTATAACGTCATCGACACCAAGCATGACCAGGGCACCGAGTTTGCGAATACCCTGGGCATTCCCGGGATCAACATAGGTGGCAACATCACCTCCGGATCGCCGGGATTCAACGTCACTGACCTGCCTGGCGGCGGCGGCGGAACCAACGGCACGGTCTACGGCGACGGGCTGGGTATCAATCGCTGCAACTGCCCGCTGACCGAGCGTGAAGACCAGTTCCAGATCGTCAACAACTGGACCAAGATTATCGGCAACCACTCCGTCAAGGTTGGCGCAGATCTTCGCTATGGACGCAACCTGCGTGTGCCTTCCGACAATGATCGCGCCGGTCTGCTCAACTTTAATACTGGACCTACGCAGAACCCCACAACCAGCACGGACGGCCTCGGATTCGGATCTTTCATGCTCGGCGACGTAACCAGCTTCAATCGCTACGTCTCCACTTCCACCAATGCCAAGGAGTTCCAGAAGCGCACCTTCTTCTACGGACAGGACACCTGGCGCGTTAGCCACAAGCTGACGCTCAACCTTGGCCTCCGCTGGGAACTCTACTTTCCAGAGTCTGTCAATGGGCCGGGCAACGGTGCTCTCCTGAACCTCAACGATGGCTACCTGCACGTGGCCGGTATCGGCGGTATTCCCTCCGACCTCGGCTGGAACATCGACAAAAAGAAGCAGTTTGCGCCTCGCATTGGCGTCACTTACCAGCTGGATGAGAAGACTGTTATCCGCTCCGGCTACGGACGCAGCTTTGACACCGGTGTTTTCGGTTCTATTTTCGGCCACACCGTCACCCAGAACCTCCCTGTTTTGGCCAACCAGCAAATCAACTCGCCAACTGCCCAGGGCGAGGCATTCAACCTGAGCGCGGGGCCCGTTGCCTACTCGACGGTCCCGGTTCCTTCCAACGGCCTGCTGCCTAATCCTGGATCCGCGGTCAGTTCCAGCGCCCGCGCCAACCCGCTCAACTTCCCGACTATCGACGCCTGGAACCTGGCGGTTCAGCGCGCCCTTACCCCCTCCATGTCGTTGACGATTGCTTATGTGGGCAACAAGGGAACGCATACGTTGGGCGACGGCGACAGCAACGGCACCAACCCCAACGAGTCTTTCGTCAATGTCCCGGGCGCAAATAGCGTTACCGGCCAGACCCTTCACTTCGATCCTTCGGTAGCAGCGAACACCATCGCGGCCGACGGGGGTACCTCCACCAACAACTTCCTACAGCGCTACTATGCAGCCAAGTTGCCGGCCTGCAGCGACCCCAACTACGTCACTCCCACAGAGCCGTTTGTAACTCCCGGCATGTGCGGTTGGACGAACAGCATTGCTTACCGAGGTGATACGGAGAACACCGAATTCGACGCTCTCCAGGTGACCCTCGCGCAGCAAATGAGGCATGGGCTCTCAGTCAATGCCAATTACCAGTGGGCCAGCGCATTCGGTGACACTTCGAATCTCTGGACCTGGAGCCATGTTTTGCCCCACCTGCGCGACAGCCAGGTCCGCGACCAACAAATCACGCTGTACGGCAGCTATGACCTTCCCTTCGGCAAGGGCAAGCAGTTCGTCCAAAGCGCAAACCGCGCAACCGATCTGCTTATCGGAGGGTACCAGCTCGCCTGGGTCACAACCTGGTCCGGCGGACTGCCGTTCACCGTTAGCTACAACGAAAGCGGTCAGAACGTGAACGACACTCCAAACCCGGGAACCAGCGGTGGTGGCGCTCCGAACGCGACGGGGCACATGAAGACCAGCCTTACTGGGTTTGTGACGAATGCCAACGGCACTGGCTCACGAACCTTCTACCAGAAGCAAACGACGAATGTGATTACCGATCCGGGCACGGGTATCTTTTCAAACCCGGGTCTCGACACCTACGGCAACGCAGGCCTCAACACTTATCGTGGTCCGACCTTCTTCTCGACCGATCTTGCCATCACCAAGGCATTCACGATCTGGGAGAACGTCGCCACGAAGTTCCGTATGGATGCATTTAACGCGTTCAACCACATCACCGCGGGTAACCCCGGCGGCAACATCGAGTCGATCGGTTCCATCGGCAGCGAAGGTGGCGGTTGCGGTCAGGGCAACGATTGCGGACCGCGTCAACTTGAATTCTCCCTCCGGGTGCAGTTCTAATTCCTTAGGGGAGCCGCAACAAACCTTGAGGGGAGCCGGTGGCTCCCCTCTTTCCTTTGCGCCTCAACGCCGCGGGACGTATTCCGACATGGATTCGTTCATGCCTGGGAAGAACCGCGCAGTTGGAGCGATTGCATTTTCAGGGACGAATTATTAGGAAACGACGGCGGTGAAGTTGGCGCGAACATTGCGATCGGGGTCTCAAGAACAGGTGCTGGTCCGAAGGGTGGATCGAGCGGCGGCCCGGCACAGAGCGGGACACGGCAACCCTGGTCGTGCCATAAACTGCAAGATAGGTTTTTCGTATGCAGCGTAGATTGATTACCGCATTCTTCATTGCCCTTCTGATTCCAGCGCGGGGTACTCGAGCCCAGACTCCACAAGACACAAGCCAGTCCAACAGCGAATCAGTCTCGCCCCCATCTTTTGAAACGGCGCAGGATCTTGCCGCAAGGGGACGGCTGGACAAGGCTATGACGCAGCTGAATGAGCTGGCGAAGCAGTCGCCAGAGCCGGCGGGTGTGGAGCGGCTGCGGGGCCTCATTCTCTACNNACTCTACCAGCGGGAACGATTTCCGGAAGCCATTGGAGCTTTCACGAACGCCGTGGCGCAGGATGCCGCGGACAGCGAGTCAATCGAGATGCGCGGTGTAAGCCTGTTTCGGCTGGGACGCACGCCGGAGGCAATTCCATTTCTAGAGCAGGCGCGTGCCGCGGTGGAAAGCGCGAACATCGATCCGAATTACGTGCTGGCGCTGTGCTATGCGGATGTGCAGCGGTATGACGATTCGCGGCGTGCGTTCGCCGCGCAGTTTGGGTTTGAGCCGGATTCGGCGCGTGCGCATTTGCTGGCGGGACGGATGTTTCTGCGGCGCGAGCTGCGCGAACAAGCTGGGGTAGAGGCAACGAAGGCGTTGGCGTTGGAACCCTCCCTGCCCCTGGCGCAGGAACTGCTGGGCGAAGTAGCGCTGGCGAATGGCGACGCGGCGACGGCGATCAAGGAGCTGGAACTAGAACGAACGTTCGATCCAATGAACCCGGACTTGTATGACCGGCTGGGTGATGCGTACGTGCGTAAGGGCCTGTACACCCAAGCGCAGGAGGCGTTGAATCGGGCGGTGCTGCTGGAGCCGAGTGCGACGGGGCCTTACATTCTGCTGGGCGAGACATTTCTAAAACTGAACGAGCCGATTGAGGCGCTGCATTATCTGGATCATGCGGTGAAGATGGATCCGACCAATTACATAACGCACAACCTGCTGGCGCAGGCCTATAAAGCGACGGGGCAGGTGGATGCGGCGAATCGCGAGTTCCAAATGGTGGTGGACATTCAGCATCGAAACGATCCCAAGCCGGAGGAGAAGTAGGCGATGCGGGCATGGGAAACCGCGGTGCGCTGTGGGCTGGCTTGTATGCTCGCGCACGCGGCATTGCGGGCTGCGGCGCAGGTGCCGGATTCTGCTAAACCGGAGACGATGAAGAAGGCAGATGCGGCGTTTCACGAAGGATTCGCCGCGCAGCAGAGCGGGAACCTTGCGCTGGCTCGGGAGAAGTTTAGCGTCGCGGTCAATTTGGAGCCAAAGATTGCGGAAGCGCATGAAGCGCTGGGAGCGGTGCTTCTGGAGTTGAACAAGCCGGAGGAAGCAATTCCCGAGTTGGAAGCGGCGGCGCGATTGAAGCCGGGCGAAGCGGGGAACGAAGCGAACCTTGCAATGGCCTATGCCGAGGCCGGGGAAGCGGCGAAGGCGATTCCGCATTTTGAGAGGGCGCTGCATCCTGCGGAGGGCGGGTCGCCGGTGCAGGTGGATGCGGTGTTTTATGACACGTACGGACATGCGCTGGCGGTGGTGGGCAGGCTCGATGATGCGATCGCGCAGTTTGTGGCGGAGGAAGGATTGGCGGGNNGCGCCGAACTCGAGGACGCGATTGGATCGCTTTACGCACAGGAGAAACAGTGGAACGAAGCGCGAAGTCGGTTTGAGCACGCGCTGGCGCTGGATGGATCGTCTGCGAACGCACGGATTCATCTGGGCGTGTTGCTGCGAGAGCAGCAGGACTTGCCGGATGCGCTGACGACTCTGGAGATCGCGGCGAAAGCGGAACCGCCGGATGCGCGCGCAGTATTTGAGTATGGGCGAACGCTGGCCTCTGCTGGACGAGACGATGAGGCGGCCGTTGAGTTTGAGACAGCACTGAAGGTGGACCCGCAATTGGCCGGCGCGCAGTTGGAGTTGGCGATGGCGTTGCAAAGGCTGGGGCGGCAACGGGAGGCGATTCCCTGGTTTGAGCAAGCGGTGGCGCGCGAGCCGCAGGATATAACCGCCTTGACCAATCTGGGCCTGGCGCTGACACTGACGGGGAAAGCGAAAGAGGGGATCGAGGTTCTGAAGCGGGCGCAGGCGTTGGATGCGAACAATGCGGTTGTGTATAAGGACATGGGCGTGGCGCACGTGCAGCTGTCGGCTTTCGATGAGTCGATTGCGGATTTTGAGAAGGCGCTGACGCTGGATGCGAACGATCCGCAGCTGCACTATGACCTGGGCCTGGCGTACAAATTCAAAGACCGATATGACGACGCGATCAAGGAACTGAGCCGCGCCGAGCAGATGGATCCGGCGCTGCAGGATCCGCCATATACGCTGGGGATTCTGCTAATGCAGACGGGCAAGCTGGACGATGCCGTAGTGCAATTGAAGAAGGCCGTCGCGCTGCGGCCCGAGAGCGGCGACGCGTGGTCGATTTTGGGGAGCACGCTGAAGCAGGATGCGCGTTTGCCGGAGGCTGCTGATGCCTTAAGGAAGGCGATTCCGTTGCTGCCGGGGCAGCCGGGGCCGCGGGTGACGCTGGCTGGAGTGGTGGCGGAAGAGGCGGGAAACCTGGCTGCGCAGATAGATGCGGCCGAGAGTGCAGGAGATTCGGCGAAGGCTGCGGAATTGCGAAAGCAGATGACGGGGTTGCGCAGTGAGGCTGCGGCGTTGCGCAAGGAAGGAGCGGAACTGGCGCGGAGTGCGGTGAGCCGGCAGAAGGCGAACTTCGCGATGAATGCGGGGAATCAGTTGATGCTGCGGGGACAAATTGCCGATGCGATTGCGCGGTATCAGGAATCGATTGCGGCCGATGCAACGTTTGCGGAACCGCATGGACAGCTGGCGATTGCGTACGAACGGCAGGGACGGGCGGAGGACGCTTCAGCGGAACGAGCGAAGGCAAAGCAGTTGGAGACGTCTTCGACGGAAAAGCAGAAGTGAGCTTCGGTGAGCAGAAGGTTTATGAGCGCTGAGATACGAATTCCATCCATCTTGAGAATTGGCGGAGGATCGTTTGGCGATGCGGGCGCGCTGCTGGTGCAGCTCGGATGCAAGAAGCCGCTGATCGTGACCGATCCCTTCCTGATGAAGACACAGCTCGCAGAGAGACTGCAGAAGCAGATTGAAGATGCGGGGATTCGCGCGGAAGTTTTTCACGAGACGGTGGCGGACCCGACGTCTGATGTGGTGGATGTGGGAGTGCGGAGATTCAAGGAGGGCGGACACGATAGCCTGGTGAGCTTGGGCGGGGGGAGCCCGATCGATACGGCGAAGGCGATCGGGATGCTGGTAGCCAATGGGGGACAGGTACGGGATTACAAGGTGCCGCATCCGATTCCGCATGCTGGGCCGGTGCATATTGCGATTCCGACAACGGCGGGTACGGGCTCGGAGGTGACGCGATTCACCGTGGTGACCGATGGCGAGAGCGGGGAGAAGATGCTGATCGCAGGTGGTGTGTTGGTGCCGACGGCAGCCTTGGTGGACTATGAGCTGACGCTGAGCATGCCGGCGCGACTGACGGCCGATACAGGAACGGATTCGCTGACGCACGCGATCGAGTCGTATGTAAGCAGGAAGGCGAACGGGTTTACCGATGCGCTGGCGCTGGCGGCGATGCAGACGATTTGGAGGGTGTTGCCGATGTGCGTGCGTGAACCTGGCAATCGGGAAGCGCGTGAGGCGATGATGCTGGCGGCGACGCAGGCGGGCATGGCGTTCTCGAATGCGATGCTGCTGCCGGCGGTGACGGCGTTTTCTGTTGGCGCCGCGATGGAGCGCTATGCGCTGTGCGCGCGCACCATGGGCATCGCCAAAGCCGAGGATACGACGGAGAAGGCGGTGGATCTGTTGATTCGTGCGTTATACCGCTGGAATGCGGAGCTTGAAGTGCCGACGCCAAAGCAGTTCGGCATTCAAGCGGAGCAGTACTTCGCGAAGATTCCGCTGATGGCGGAACAGGCGTTGGCCTCTGGGTCTCCGCAGAACAACCCGCGTGTGCCGACGGCGGAAGAGATCGAAACAATCTACCGTGCGTGCTGGGGTGGAACGGCATTGGTTTGAAGTTGAACCGGTGTATCTGCGCACGGGGGTCTTGATTTGCCGTACTACGGAGTAGAATTCTCTTTCGCACAAAGGGGCTCCATGATTCGTTCTTCTCGCATCGGTCTGTCGTTGCTGCTGGTAATGGTGGGATTGGCTGCTCAAGAAACGCAGGTGCATGCGCAGGAGCGATGGACGGAGGAGCGCGCGAACGCGTGGTATGCGCAGCAGCCGTGGCCTGTGGGCGCGGACTTTTTGCCGTCGACGGCGATCAACGAGTTGGAAATGTGGCAGGCGGATTCATACGATGCGGCGACGATCGATCGCGAACTGGGATGGGCCGAAGGGATCGGGATGAACACGATGCGCGTGTTTCTGCACAACCTGCTATGGGAGCAGGATGCCCCGGGATTTCAGAAGCGCATGAATGATTTTCTGACGATCGCGGCACGGCATCATATCCGGCCGGTGTTCGTGCTGTTCGATTCGTGCTGGGAACCGTTTCCGAAACTGGGGCCGCAGCATCCGCCGATTCCGGGAGTGCACAACTCGGGATGGGTGCAGGCGCCGGGTGCGGTGGTGCTGGCCGATGCGGCGCAGTATCCGAAGTTGGAACAATATGTGAAGGGCGTGGTGGGCGCTTTTGCCAACGATAAGCGCATTTTGGCGTGGGACCTTTGGAACGAGCCGGACAACGGCAACGACAGCTCATATGCGAAGGGCGAGCCGAGGAACAAGAACGAGATCATCGCACAATTGCTGCCGCAGGTGTTCGTATGGGCGCGGTCGGCGCGTCCATCGCAACCTTTGACGAGCGGCGTGTGGCACGGGGATTGGAGTTCTCTGGCAGTGATGACGCCGGTGGCGCAGATACAAATTCAACAGTCGGACGTGATCAGCTTTCACGATTACGGATGGCCGGAGACTTTTGAAGCGCACGTGAAGATGCTGGAGCAGTTTCATCGGCCGCTGATTTGCACGGAATACATGGCGCGGAATATCGGGAGCACGTTCGATACGGTGTTGCCGATTGCGAAGCAATATCGCGTGGGTGCGATCAACTGGGGACTGGTGGCGGGGAAGAGCCAGACGTGGATTCCGTGGGACTCGTGGCAGCGGCCGTATGTGAGCGATCAGCCGATGACGTGGCAGCACGATGTGTTTCATCCCGATGGGAAGCCGTATCGGGAGCAAGAGGTGGAGATCATCAAGAGCCTGACCACCTGCGGTGGGGCCAAATGCCGCTGACACGGCTAGAGAGCGAGTGGCCCGATGGATCGGCGGAGTTTCTTGATTACTGCGACGGTTGCTGGCGCGCAGGCGGCCTGGGCGCAGACAGCGAACAAGACTCAAGCGCACGGTGATCTTTCCGAAGGGCGGCAGCGGATTGCGCGGGCGACGCGGGCCGCCTTTGCGATGCAGCGGCGCGATTGGGAGCAGGGGATCCTGGCGCAGGCGTTGTTGGAGGCGGGCGAGCGCGAGCAAGTGATCCTGCTGACCAGGGCTGCGATGGTGCAGGCGACGCCGGACGGACGCATGGGGGTGGTGGTGAGTGGCGGACCGACTGATCCGGCGATGGGTGGGGCTGCTTACGCGCAGGCGGCGAAGTGGACTGGCGACGCGGAGATGCGGATGGCTGTGGATGGGTTGCTGGAATGGATCCGGCACAAAGCGCCACGCAGCAGGGACGGAATTTTGTATCACGTTTTTGATGGGCCGGAGATGTGGTCGGACGGATTCAATGGAGCACCACCATTCCTGGCGGCGATGGGTTTCTATGATGAAGCGCTGAAGCAGATTGAGGGATTCCGGGCGCGGTTGTGGAACGAGAAGAAGCGACTGCTGGCGCACATCTGGGATGACGGGAAGCGGCAATTCAAGGATGGACATTTCTGGGGAGGCGGGAATGGGTGGGCTGCGGCGGGACTGGCGCGGGTAATTCGGAGCTGGCCGCGGGAACGCGGTGCGGAGCGGGCGCGGCTGGCGGAGTTTGGGCGGCAGATCGTGGATGGATGCCTGGCGCGCCAGCGTGCAGACGGGTTGTTTCACGATATGGTGGATGAGCCCGCGACGTTTGTAGAGACGAACCTGGCGCAGATGTTGGCGTACGCGATTTTTTCGGGGATTGCCGAGGGATGGATGCCGTCAAGCTATCGGCCGCATGCGGACGGGATGCGGGCGACGGCGCGGGCGAAGATGGATGCGCATGGATTTGTGCAGGGCGTGTGTGGCGCGCCGGAGTTCAATCGGCCGGGGGTGTCGACGGAGGGGCAGGCGTTTTGCATTTTGATGGAGGCGGCTGGGAAGCGAGTGGAAAACGTTGAAGGGTTCGTACTTTCCCAGGTCTCAGAATCGAGACCTGGGGCACCCATTGATGTGCTGAATACAGCAGCGCAAGAGCAACTGCGGGCCTTCCGCTTCGGTCGTCGGGCGACCTTCGCTCAGGGTGACAGCAGCTGGTTGAGGTTTGTGCTTTCCGACCCTTGTTGCGCAAGGATAGGGCACCCTTGGTTGTGGGGATTGACGCTTCGCATCCAATTACGCAGG
>PLKY01000364.1 GCA_003140785.1 Acidobacteriaceae bacterium
AAATGCTTGGTTTTTTCGATGGTGGAAATATTGGTGGGTTCTTCCACGACGCAGACTAGCCGCTGATTGCGGGTCGCACTGGTGCAATAAACGCAAGGGTTGACATCGGTAATGTTGTTGCAGACGGAACAAAGCCGCAAGCTGGCCTTGACGTCCCGCACCGCCGCCGCGAGAGCTTCCGCATCTTCATCGCTGGCGCGCAAAATGTAGAACGCGAGCCGCTGCGCGCTCTTCGTGCCTACGCCAGGAAGCTTCTTCAGTTCATCGATCAGCCGCGACATCGGCTCTGCAAATTTAGACATACGCTGCTCAGTTCTTAGAGTCCGGGAATCCCCAACCCACCCAGCATTCCACCGACCGACGATTGCATGGCTCCGTCGACTTTGCGCGCAGCCTCATTTACCGCTGCGAGAATCAAATCCTGCAGCATCTCGACATCGCCGGATTTTACGGCCTCGATTTTGACGCCGAGGATGTTTTTGTGGCCGTCCATTTTAACGGTGATCATGCCGCCACCGGCCGAACCTTCGACGCGGATGGCTGCGACTTCAGTCTGCNNGTCTCCTGCATTTTCTTCTGCAGCGACTCGTATTGCGACTTCGCTTTCGTCATCAGCTCCTGCAAATTGAATCCGCCCATAATTCTTTTACCGCTTCTCCTTGTAATCGATCACCGTGCGAATTTGCGCACCGAATTTCTCCTGCATTCTTCGGACTACGGGATCGTGATCCGCACGGTTCCGGCCGCCTTCTCCCGCGCTGGCTCCTCCTGGTTTCGCATTCGTCCCGTTGCGTTTTTCGGTCGCTGCAACATTGGCTCCAGCGACGATCCGCAACTTAACAGCGCGTCCTAGTACGCCACTGGCGGATGCGACGGCCAGCCGCCGAGCATCTGGTCCGAGCGACATGTCAACGACAGTTTGCGACTCTGAAACTTTTATCACAACTTCATTGCCTTCAACCGTCCACTCGCCGGCTTCGAGCATGGAAACCAGTATGCGTTGATTTCCGTCCATCAGCGCCTGCAGGATGGCACTCCGTAAGCGCTCGACGGATGGGGGTGGAGCGGGAGCGGGCGGCTGAACCGGTGGGGCTTGCGGTGCGAGCATCATTTCGGATCGAGAAGTTCCCGGCGATTCGGCCTGTATTACCGGCCGTGAGCTGGTCTCAGGTTCAGGTAGGTCCTCGACGAGGGTCGCAGACGCGACTGAACCCATGATGATCGGCGAAGTCGAGTTCCCGCCGGCAACGATGCGCGGCCCACCCGAAGAAACGGAATCACTCGGAAACTCCTGCCTGGGACTGCCTTTGCGTGCAGTATCCGCGGCGAATGGCGACACTTGATTCGGCGGATTCGAGTTCGGACGAGCCGGGGCAACGGCCTCTGTTCGCCGGTTCTCACTCGCGGGCGATGCAACAATCGACGGACGACTGGGCGTTCTCGTGGCAGTTCCTCCCGTGCCTGTAGCGCTGGAAGAGTGGGCCACGTCGCTAAGGAGTTGCTCGATGGGTAGGAGGCGTTGTGCATGCGCCATCTTTAACAATCCGAGCTCGAGATGAAATCGCTGCTCCTGCTTATATCCCAGCTCGCCGTGAGTGCGTAGCATGATCTGCAGATGTCGAGTGAGATCTTCTTCGCCATAGAGCGCCGCAACGCGCTCAACGCGCTCCCGTTCCTCGCTGGATATTTGCAGGAGGGAAGAGTCTTTCCCGGCAATCTTGGCGACGGTAGCATTGCGCAGGAATCGGACCATTTGCCGCGCAAAATGTGTCGGACTGTGACCTTCGCTGATCAGATGGTCGACTTGCCGAAGCACGTCTTCGCTGGAGCTGCGAGCGACGGCCTGCATTACCTCCTCAAGAATGTGCGCGGGCGCGGCGCCAACCAGATTGCGCACGGAATCTCCGGTCAGTCTTCCGCTGCTGGATGCGATGGCCTGATCGAGGATCGACAAACCGTCGCGCATGGAACCATCGCCTGCCTCAGCCAGCAAAGCGAGCGCATCATCATCGGCTTCAAGGTTTTCACGGCCGACAAGATCGCGCAACTGTTTGACGATGGCATCAAACTTAACGGCGCGAAAACTGAAGTGCTGGCAGCGCGAGCGGATGGTCTGCGGGATGTTTTCGGGCTCGGTCGTCGCCATCATGAAGATGATGTGCGCCGGCGGCTCTTCCAACGTTTTCAGAAGCGCATTAAAGGCCGCCTCGGTGATCTGGTGCGCCTCATCGAGTATGTAAATCTTGTAGCGGTCACGTGCCGGCGAGTAGCGCGCCGCGTCGCGCAGTTCGCGAATCTCGTCGATGCCACGATTGGTCGCAGCGTCAATCTCGATCACGTCGACGGCATTGCCCTGGCGGATTTCAATACAGGAGTCGCAGGTGCCGCAGGGCTCGGGGGAAGACCGCTCAGCGCTTCCGATCTCGCGGCGGCAATTCAGCGCCTGCGCCAGTATGCGTGCGATGGTAGTCTTGCCGATTCCGCGATGACCGGAAAAAATGTACCCGTGCGCGACGCGGTTCTGCGTAAGCGCATTCAGAAGGGTGCGTGTAACGTGGTCCTGGCCAGCCACATCGGCAAACCGTTGGGGGCGGTATTTCCTGGCCAGAACCTGATATCCCATGCGTTGATCCGCTCCCTCGGCCGCTGCGGATTACAGACGGCTCAGGTGCGATTGTATCGTTCCCGAGCCGGGAAGCGGCGGTGCGGAAATCGATGCGGTTTCAGGTCGTTTGTTTTTCCGCGGTGTCTTTGTTGGGACTCCAATTGATCACGTGATAGACGGCCGGCACAGTGCCAACATTGCGGAACCCATGCAGGCTGTTGGAAGCGTTGAAGACCACCGAGCCGGGGCTGACCCTGATCCAATTTCCGTTCGACAGCGTCTCGCATTCGCCTTCGCGCAGGATGATCAGCTCCTCGTTCACATGTCGATGCGGCGGGTGTGACGCCAGCCCGGGGTTCAGCGTGGACACATGCATCTCAAGCTGATCTACTGTCGCCGTTGGCGCTTTGCAAAGTGAACGCACTTCGCCGGTAGCAGTCTTCACCGGTTTCATATCTTCCCACTTGAAAACAGTGGGACCAAGAATCGGCTGGCTCTCTTCTGCTTCGGCAATGGCGCTCAAGGCACCGGGCAATGCCAGCAATCCGATCACCGCTTCTCGTCTCGAAATCTCCATGCGCTCACTCCCTCAATTTAGTCCTTCAGCGTAACGATCTTCGCATTCTTCTGCGCCTTGATGACCAGTTCGGCTGCCAGCAAACATTGCTCCTGATCTTGCGCAACATGCGTTCGGTTCACGATATCGGCGACAAACTCCGAACCAAACGGCAGCGGCATTTGGTTGCAGTCGATATACCGCGCCTGGTTCTTGTCGACGAGGAATAGATTATTGCCTTGCTTGCCGACGGCCACATTGGTGTATTTTCGAACCTCGATGTAGCCATCGGTTCCGAGAATAAAAAGGCGGCCATCGCCCCAGGTTCCCAAGCCATCGGGCGTGAACCAATCCAGCCGCACATAGCCCAGCCCGCGATCGCCGCGCAGAACCATGTCGCCGAAATCCTGAAAGCGCGGGCGATCGGGATGGCGCACGTTGGCAACCTGTGATTCAACCACCTCTGCCTGCTTTGACCCGGTATAAAACAGAAACTGGTCTACCTGATGGGATCCGATATCGCAAAGAATCCCGCCGTATTGTTCAGGATTCCAGAACCATTCGGGCCGTCCGGTACCACCGCCCGCGTCGCCGTGCCCCTGGATAATCTGGTGCGGAGCAATGTTGATTGTCTGAATGACTTTGCCGATTGCGCCCTGTTGCACAAGCTTGCCGGCATAGACCGCGGCCTTTACCTCGAGCCGCTCGCTGTACATGATGCCGTAGATGCGCTTCGTCTCGGCAATGGTCTTCCGCACTTCGGCGAGGTGTTCGAGCGTCGTGATGCCCGGCTTATCGGATAAGTAATCCTTGCCGGCCTTCATGACGCGAATCCCAAGGGGCGCGCGTTCATTGGCGATTTGCGAACTGAGAACCAGCTGGATCGAAGGATCGTTCACGATCTCGTCCTGCGTCTTCACCATCTTCACGTTGGGAAAACGCTTCGCAAAAAGCGCGACCTTGTCTTCTTCGCCGCCCCACGCCGCCACTAACTCGCCGCCGCCATGCTGCACCGCACCCACCATGCCGTAGATGTGGTCGTGGCTCATGCCGCAAACGGCAAACTTAATGTGATATTTCGGTGTTTCACTCTGTTCTTCTTGTACGGCGTCTTCGACGACACTGCCGTTTGCCGGGGTGAAGGCCGAAGACCCTTGGGGAAGGCCTGCCATCATCGCTATCGATCCAAGGGTTCCGGCTTGGCGCAGAAAGTCACGCCGGTCAGAAAATCTACTGTTCATCCGGTTTTTATCTCCATCGACGAGTCCGGCGCGACACAATTCGATTCGAGAAGAAGTCTTTGAGCCCGCTCGAATCTTCCTGACCGATCTGTTCGCAGTGATTGTAGAACGGTCCAGCGAGGTCTGGCTTCTTAGGACGGCCAAACTTATTCGCCTGGTGCAAACGATTCCGGCGGGATCCGCACTCTTCGTCCTTCGGCGCACGACGTGTAAATGCTGCGCACAAGTTGAAGAGCACGGAATCCGTCGATTCCCGAACATGCAGGAGTTCGGCCCGTATTGCAGGCTTCGCCAAAGTCGGTGAATTGGCGCTCGAAGGGAGTCAGCGAAATCGCCATCGGATCGGAAGCGCCGGAGGCAGCTCGCATTGCGACAGGCGCAGGCTCGCCAGAGTCCTCCTGCACGTCCCAAGTCGTCAGCTGATCGCCGGTGACGATCGCTGTTCCTTTGGTCCCGTGAATTTCGAGTCGTTCGGGGTACCCAGGCCAGAGTGCAGTGGAAGCTTGCACTACGCCGGTGGCTCCGGAAGCATAACGCAACACCGCACAGAGGAGATCTTCGGATTCGATTTTATGCAGCGTTCCGAGCTGCCAATAGCCCGAGACCTCATCGACCGGGCCGATCAAGTGCAATAGCAAGTCCACCTGGTGGATCGCCTGGCTGATCAGCGCGCCACCACCTTCAACGGCCCAGCTTCCTTTGACCGGTCGAGCATAGTACTCGTTTGAGCGAAACCATTTGACGTAGGCATCTGCTTGCACGACTTTGCCCAGCCTGCCTGCGTGAATGGCTGCCTTCAGAAAAAGAATTGAGTCATCAAATCGATGCTGGCTCACGACTCCCAATTGAATCCCTGCGCCTTGAGCAGCTGAGATCATCCGACCCGCAGTTTCTAGGCCAATGGCCATCGGCTTCTGCACGAGAACATGTTTACGAAAGCGGGCGCAGAGCTCGACGGCAGCGAGACGATAGGCAGGGAAGGTGCACACATCGACGTAATCGATATCTGGATGAGAGCAAACTTTCTCCGGAGTCGCGACGAACTCTGCTCCCGTCGCTTCGGCGAGTTTTCGGCCGCGCTCTTCGGTCCGGTCTGTGCATAGTCGGAGCTGATAACCGATGTTGCGATAAGCCTGCGCGTGCTTGGCAGCAATCGCTCCAGTGCCGATAAGTCCGACTCGCATATCTCCACGATCTCACAGCTCATTTCGCGACTCGAACATAAAAAGAACTAGCAAATCATTTGTCGCTGCTTCCTGGGTGAACAATTCGCATGTCGAATGCGTACTTCATGGGAGAGCTCGGCTTCATCCGCGACGAATTCGATCGCTCGATTTGGAGTCTCGCCACTGGAATTTGAAGTCGAAGCGCACTGTTCGATTTCGGACAGGTCAGGCTGAAAGCGGACAACAGGCACGTCATTTTAGGGTTACGTCAACCCGTAAGTCATTGGGCGTCAACGATGGAGCGATTGGCATTTGGCTTGCGACAGTACTCGGTAGTGCTTCAGGAGCGAGGAGCAAAATAAGCCGCCGTCTGGGACGGCAGATCAGTGATGGAGGTTGTAAATGGCGACATTTCCGGTGAGACAAGACGAGCCTCGGTGGCTTAGCAATGAGCACGGAAAGCAAAGGACTTCCTCCGCGTATTTAACGAGGCTCTCTCATGGATCTTTAAATCCCGTTCCCGATCGCAACACGACACCGATCGATGGACCTAAGGTGGGCTGCCGCGAACCCTATACGGCGCGGATCGTCTTCAAATCGCGCGGGCGCATTCTCTTTCTGCCGGTGACGGATATTCGCTGGATCGGCGCGGAAGAGAACTATGTGCGCATCTGCACGGACAAAGAAACGCATCTGCTGCGCGAAACGATGACCGGACTCGAACAGAAACTTGACCCGCAGATGTTTCTGCGCGTTCATCGTTCGGCCATCGTGAATCTGCAGTTCGTGAAAGAGGTGCGGACGGAATCGCAGGGCGACTTCGTGGTGCATCTCGTCAACGGACACAAACTGTCCATGAGCCGAAGCTACCATTCGCGTTTGGGCAATCTACTGACGCGCGTCTCGGACCGCGTGGCCTGATCCGGCCACGCAGTCTGGGCCGCGGATTCGCGCCCTACTTTGATTTGGATTTCTTCCGGGTGGTTCGGCTGGATTTTGTTTTGCGAAGGGCTGTCTTCTTCATTGACCGCTTGCGCCGTCGAATTTCTTCGCGCGAATACATAGTCCCACGGCATTTCTTTGCGCCGCAGTTGCAGACCGCCTCGCCTTCGTCGCCATCATAGAGGCAGTAATCGTAGGTAATCTCCTCGCCCGCCTCGATCTTCCGGATGGCCTTGACCCAGACCCGGCCCTTTTCTTCATGGGTCTCGCAATTCGGGTCGCAGCTATGGTTGATGAACATGGCCATACAATGTCCGTCGATCACGATCGAGCCGTCGCCGAGTCCAAAAAGGTAGGTGATGGGTTGTTCGTCATAGGCGGTATCGGCTTGCGCTTTTGTCAGACGCGGGCCGGTGTATTCGGCAACCCTGGCGCCTTTGCGAATCGATGTGGTGGCGTAGCAGCCGGCGGCATGAATGGCGGAAGAGCGGATAATGAGTCCCATACGAGATGAGTGCGACTTGAGCGCACTATGCTTCGCATCCTAACATTGAAGGGGCGATGGAGCGGCAACTGCAAAAGCCACAAAAAAGAACGAAGCGGGTCATTCTCGCGGTGCAGGTATTCGCGTGGTGCTGCTGGGTCACGCCAATGCGTCTTGGCGCGCAGGCACCGTCGAATCCTGCGCCCTCGCAAGCTCCGTCGTCACCCAGCGGCACGGCACCGACAGGCAACAATCCGAAGCCGACGAGCTCGCAGGGAGTCAACCCTTTTCCTGAGGACACAAACACCGTGCCGGTTTTGCCTTCGGCCAATTCACCTGGAACGCCCGCACCGGATGCGGCTGACTATGGTACCACCGTTCCGTTGTCTGGAGCCGATAACGATCCAGTGCGCAGCCCGGACGATCCCGCCCCTTCGACGGAGGAGTCTGGCTCGAGTTCCAGTTCGGAGGGCCTGGATAATCTGCTCAAGCCGCCGCCTGACGAAGAGCAGGGTGGCAAGCATCGCAAGCTGACCGTGCCGGAACAAACGCACCAGGAGGGTGCGAAGGAGGACGAGAGCGTTGGCAGCTATTATCTGGACCAGAAGAACTGGAAGGCTGCGCTCTCGCGCTTTGAGTCCGCGCTGGTCCTTGATCCGGAAAACCCCGATGTCTATTGGGGTTTAGGCGAGGCTGAACGGCATCTTGGAAATTACGCTGCGGCGAAGGCGCACTATCTCAAGCTGCTCGACTACGACCCCGACAGCAAGCACGGCAAAGAGGCGAAGAGGATTCTCAAAGAGCCTGAGGTGGCCAACGCCAGGGCAGTCTCCGCGAACGCGCCCGCGACGCAAGCGCATCCCTGATCGTCAGGAAAGTCCGGACCAGCGCAGGTACGCCGCGAGGATTGGCCGGCCCCAGAGCGCGCTGACGATTCCGCCGATGCAGAGGAATGTACCGAGCGGAAGCTTGGTAACCGCCCAGGTTTGCGATTCGGGCCGGGCGGCGGGAACGGCAAGCAGAAGGAGTGCGGCAGCCGCGCCAACGACAACTCCGATCGAAAAGGCAAGGAGCGCACCAGGCAGGCCGAGCCAGGCTGCGAGCATCGCCATCAGCTTGGCGTCACCCAGACCGATGCCTTCGCGGCGACGAATGAGCCAATAGAGCCAGCGAATAACAAGAATGAGACCGCCGGCAATCAGAATTGAAAACGCAAGCCTGAGAAGTTGATTGAGGACGGATAGTGGTGGGTGGGATGTTGCGAGCAGGGGATCTCCCCGAAGCATGCTGACGACGATCCCGAGCAGAATGGCAGGCAGTGTCACGATGTCCGGAAGCCAAAGATGTTCTGCATCCAGCGCAGCCAGGCCAACAAGAGTCCATGTGAACAGCATCATTCCTCCGACGGTGACCGCCGTTTGAAAAAGGAAGAGGGGACTGTAAGAAATCGAAAGACCAAGCGTTGTCGAATTGGGAAACCGGCTGATGGATTGTGAGGCGATCATTGCCCATAACGCGCCTAGAGCTAGTTCCACCAGCGGATAGCGCCAGCCTATCCGCGCGTGGCAGGTCCGACAGCGCCCGCGCAGTGCAAGCCAGCTCACCAGCGGCGCATTCTCCCACCATGCCAGAGTTCGCCCACACGCGCGGCAGTGCGAGCGCGGCTTCACCACGCTCTCGCCCGCGGGCCAGCGGCTGAGGCCCACGTTCAGAAAGCTGCCGAAGGCCAGCCCGACCAATCCAGCAAACACCGTGCCAAGGATTCGAATCATGCGCGGGTTTGAGTATACGAGGCTTCAGACGCGGAGAGGTCACTCGACGTTTGGCGAGCCGCATCTCAGTTCCTATGTGAGAAGAGAAATCGTCGCACTCGACTGGCGGCAAAGTCGAAGCGAAAGAAATCAGGCCTGACCGGAGAAACGGATGAAGGCGGAGATGATCTGTGGTCCCCACAGACAGCTGACGATTCCGCCCGTGCAAACGAACGTGCCCAGAGGCAGCTCCGGCATTGCCCAGTTTTCAGAGTCTCGCCACACAGCGCGCCCGGCCAGGAAAGTCAGCAGTGCCATAGTGCCGATAAGCACGCCAATTCCAAATGCCAGCAGCGCCCCTGGCAAGCCAAGCCACGCTGCCAGCATCGCCATCAAGTTGGCTTCGCCGAGGCCGAGGATTTTTTGCCTGCGAATAAGCCAGTAGACCCATCGAATGAGCAAAACCAGACCCGCTGCGGCAACAACGGCGACCAGCCTCTGTCCAAGCTCTCGCAGAGGCGTGGGCTCGGTGACGAAGAACCAAACCATCTGCTCCGATGTGAGAATGTAAAACACAATGCCGATGGCCACCCCCGGCAGAGTCACTAGATCGGAGAGATTGAAATTTTTGGCGTCCAGTGTTGCGATCCCTACAAGGGTCCAGCAGAAGATCATAATGCCTGCCGTGTACTCGAGATTCAGATAGGGAAGGGTGAATCCGAAGCGGGTGTTGATGAGCATATCCATCAAACGCCAGCCAAGAAGACCCCAGATGGCACCGACTGACAGCTCAACGGCTAGGTAGCGCCAACTCGTGCGCGTGCGGCATGTTCGGCAGCGCACGCCCAGAACAAGCCAGCTCACCAGCGGAAGATTCTCCCACCACGCCGGAACGCGTGCGCAATTGCGGCAGCGCGTGCGCGGATTGAGCATGCGCTCGCTTCTAAGCCAGCGGCTGAGACAGACGTTCATAAAGCTGCCGAAGGCAAGGCCAGCCAACACTGAAAAAACGGTTCCTAAAATTCGAATCATGGGGGAGGGTAGCTACTAACTCGGGAAAAATTCCTTACGCGTTTATTAGATGCAGAGATCGAATGTCGTGCTCCGTCCTTTTTCGTTAGGCGCATCCAATGCGGCAATATACGAGGCCCAGCTCGATGAGCTGTTGCACCATGCGAACCCGCATTGAGGCGGAAGGTTTAGACTGGAACGGATGGACGTTGCAAGAGACGCACACAGTCCACAACCTCCTTCCACTTCTCCCGGCCTCGCAGTTTCAACCGATCCGGCGCGGGCTGCGGTTCTTTTTGAGCAGGTAGTCGGCCTCATGGCCCGGTTGCGCGCACCAGGAGGCTGCCCTTGGGATCGCGAACAATCATTTGACACCATTCGCAAATACACGCTCGAGGAAACCTATGAAGTTTTTGACGCCATTGAGCGGCGCGACTTTCCTCACCTCGCGGAGGAACTCGGCGACCTGCTGCTCCAGGTGCTTTTCTACGCGGAAATGGCTGCCAACGAAGGCCACTTCACCATCTCCGATGTGCTCGATCATTTGAGCCGCAAGCTAATTCGCCGCCATCCACACGTGTTTGGAGAAGAGGCCTCGCGGGCGGCTGGAAATCAGGCGAACGTCGACGCAGCGGTTGAAGGTTCTGCGATTGCAGTGCTTCGCAATTGGGAAGAGATCAAAGCGACGGAAAAAGCACCGCTGGAGCTTTTGGATTCTGAAACCTCCGAACCGGTTTCGCGGCTAGATTCCGTGCAGCGAGCAATGCCCGCGCTTGCCGAAGCCGCGAAGCTCGGAGCAAAGGCTGCGAAATCAAAATTTGACTGGCCCCATTGGCGCGACCTTCTTCCCAAGGTCGCCGAAGAAACGGCGGAACTCGAAGCGGAAGCTGCTCGGGCCGAGCAAGGCCCGGACAACTCATCGCATCGCAAAGCAGTCGAGGCCGAATTCGGCGACCTGCTCTTCACCGTAGTCAATCTTGGCCGTCATCTTGGCGTCGACGCGGAGATGGCTTTGCGCGGATGCAATCTGCGCTTTCGCCAACGTTTTCGCGAGATGGAGTTGATGTCGCCGCGTCCCCTCGAAGAGCTTGTCCCCGATGAACTCGAAGCGCTGTGGACCGAAGCCAAACGGAAGCTGGCATCGTCGTCGAAACAATCTTCAACTCCCGCGAACACATCCGCGGTGTTAAAGCCATGATCGTGATCCGCAATTGCTCCGGTTTCGACGAGCTCGAGGCGTGCGTCCAGCTCCAGATCGAGACCTGGGGTTACGACGACAGCGACGTCATTCCGCGCAAGGCGTTTCTCGTGGGCCAGAAGATCGGTGGCCAGGTAATCGGCGCCTTCGATACAGACTTGCCCGGCGCGAGCCCGGACGGAAGCCCGGAATCGCTGGTTGGATTCACCATGTCTTTGCCGGGTGTCAAGACGGAAAGTGAAAAACCGCGCCCTTATTTGCATTCGCACATGCTGGCTGTGCGCGACTCATATCGCAATCGGGGGCTTGGTGCGCAACTCAAGCTAAAGCAGAGGCTTGAGGCTCTTTCTCGCAATATTCGCTTGATGGAATGGACCTTCGATCCTCTGGAGATCAAGAACGCTCATTTAAATATCCACAAGCTGGGAGCCATAGTTCGTTGCTACCACGTGAATTTCTATGGTGTATCCTCTAGTCGGTTGCAAGGAGGCCTGCCCACAGACCGTTTGGTGGCAGAATGGCATCTCGATTCACGTCGAGTGGTTGCAACTCTTGAAGGTAGACCAAGGGCTCCATTCACAATTCAGGAACGCATCCAGGTTCCGGCATCCATCTACCAATGGAAAGCATCCGACGTACACCGGGAGCGCGCCATGGCAGTACAGCTGGAGAATCGCCGCAAGTTTCAAGAAGCATTCAGCCGCGGATTCGCCGTGCTGGGATTCGTTCGCGACACGGAAGGGAATGGAATCTTCGAACTGGGTTCCCCGACTCAGACGGAGATGGATTGAAGAGGAATCATAAGAGCTCAGGCGTTGAACTTGAATGAAACAACTTCCAATTCATTGCTGATGTCCCAAGGAACTCACATATTATGAGAATCGATGGAATCATTCTTCGCGAGTTGCATCTCCCCCTCGTGCGTCCATTTGAAACCAGCTTCGGTGTCACATCCGAACGCAGAATTCTGTTGGCCGAGATTCGGTCGGAAGGCCTGACTGGCTGGGGCGAATGCACGGCGGGAGAGCGCCCGTTTTTTTCCGGCGAAACCACCGATACCGCTTGGCAGGTGTTGGTCAACGAACTCGGACCGATGCTTGCCTCCGAAACACCTGAGCATGGCGGCGACTGCCCGCGTATTTTCAAGCGCGTTCGCGGCAATCCTATGGCCAAGGCTGCACTAGAGAATGCCATCTGGGACCTGGAAGCGCAGCGGGAAGGGCTGTCGATTTCAACACTGTTGGGCGGCGTCCGCGAGACGATTCCATGCGGTGTGTCTCTCGGCATTCAGTCGTCGATCCCCGAGTTGCTCGCGATCATCGAGAGAGAATTGGACGCGGGCTATCAGCGCATCAAGCTTAAATGCAAACCAGGCTGGGATGTTGAGGTCTTCGAACGCGTGCGCAACCGCTGGCCGGAAATCACTCTGAGCTGCGATGCCAACTCGGCCTATAAGCTCCGCGACGCCGATCACATTTCCAGCTTCGACGCATTCGATCTGCTCATGGTCGAGCAGCCGCTTTGGCACGACGATTTTTATTACCACTCCATGCTGCAGAAGCGCTTGAATACACCGATATGCCTCGACGAGTCGATTCGCAACCGGCGCGACGCATTGGCTGCGATTGAGATGGAGTCCTGCAGGATCATCAATATCAAGCTTGGTCGCGTGGGCGGATTCTCCGAGGCCATCGCGGTGCACAACGCGGCGCAGGAACGCGGCATTCCTGTCTGGTGCGGCGGCATGCTGGAGTCGGGGATTGGCAGGGCGCACAATATTGCGCTGTCCACGCTCGAAAACTTCACGCTCCCTGGCGATGTGTCCGCCTCGGCGCGCTACTGGAAAGAAGACATCATCGAACCGGAAGTCACGGTTTCGGAAAAAGGCGAGATTGCTATTCCCGACACGCCGGGACGCGGCTATGAGGTCCGCTACGACCTGATCGAACGGCTGACGGTGCGGAAGGAATCCGTGCGGGCGTTCGAACTGGTGAGCTAAACGATTCCTTCAAGATTCCATCAAAGGGAACCGCGCTTCGGCTTTCATCGTACTGTCACTTCGGCGACGCAACTTTGCCGGCATGATCGCGTCTCATTCTGAGAAGCGGCATGGGCCTCGGAGATTGCCGGCCGCCGGAGGTTATTGCATTGACTCCCCAGGAAGAGCAGCTCCTTAACTCGCTCGTTGAGCGGGTGAACCAGACACAATCGCAGGAAAAAGACCCCGACGCCGAGGCGCTGTTGAATCGCGCGCTTGGGCCGAACCCGGATGCGCTTTACATCCTCGCGCAGACCGTCCTCGTTCAGAACATCGCCCTCGAACAGGCCAAGGCGCAGATGGCCCAATTTCAGCAGCAGGCGCAGCAGACACGGCAACCAGCGCACGCCACAAGCTTTCTTGGCTCCCTGCTCGGTCATCGCGATCCAGACCCTCCGCCGACACAACCGGCCTATCAGCCGGTCAACCCTCAGCACGTGCAGCCGCAGTATCAGCAGCCGCAATACGTTGCATCCGGGCCGCCGAGTTTCCTGCGCGGTGCCATGCAGACGGCTGCCGGAGTTGCTGCAGGTGCGCTGGCCTTCGAAGGCGTTGAGGCAGTTCTGCACGGGCTCGGCGGTCCTTCGGGCTATGGTTGGGGCGGCGGCTTCGGCATGGGTGGAGGCCTGATGGGCGCCCCAAGCGGAACTGGATTTGATCGTCCCGTCGAAGAGACTGTCATCAATAACTACTACGATGACCCGAATGCGCAGGGCGGGGAACATCGCGGCCTGGAACACGGCGGCTTCGAACAGGGCGGCGAGCGCCACTTCCATGAATCTGCCGACCAGTCCGGCGCGCAACTCACCGACGCCAGCTACAACACACAGGGCGATGACCGCAATGAGATCGACGCCAACAACGCTGACATTTCGAGAGCCGACGATGCAGCGAACCTGGATAACTCGAGCTTCGATAATTCCAACGTCGACGATGGATCGGGATTCGATGACTCGGGCGGAGGGTTCGACAACGGTGGTGGCGGCGATCTCCTTTAGGTCTCCATAGAGCATTTATTGCGGCGTGTTTCGTTGGCCCCGATCGTGAGGCAGGCTCATTTCCAACGGAGCTGACAGCGGAGATTACCATTCGTTCCCGGTGATATACTCACTTGGGCGGAGCGCCTGCGCCGCCTGCATTTACGATCACTGAGGTTCCCATGTCCGGCCACTCGAAATGGGCCACAATCAAGCATAAGAAGGGCGCGCTGGATGCCAAGCGCGGCAAGATCTTCACCCACCTGATCAAGGAAATCACCATCGCCGCCAAAGGCGGTGGTGGAGACCCTGATGGCAACCCCCGCCTTCGCACCGCCGTGCTAGCCGCCAAGGCTGAAAACATGCCTGCGGAGAATATCAAGCGGGCCATCCAGCGTGGTACTGGCGAGTTGGAGGGCGTGAACTACGAAGAGATCACTTTCGAGGGGTACGGCCCCGGCGGGGTTGCCATCATCGTCGAAGTCACGACCGACAACCGCAACCGCACGGTCAGCGAGATCCGCCACACCTTTTCAAAGAACGGCGGCAACCTGGGCTCGACGGGTTCGGTGCTGCACATGTTTTCGAAGAAGGGCGTCATTGCAGTTGAGAAATCTGCAGCCAGCGAAGAAAAGCTGATGGACATTGTGCTCGAACACGGCGGTGAGGACCTCAACGACGAGGGCGACACCTGGGAAATCATCACCGATCCCGCTTCGTATGAAGCAGTGCTCACTGCGATCAAGACTGCCGGCATTCCCACCGTGATGAATGAAGTCACCATGATCGCTTCCACCTACACGAAGCTTGAAGGACCGGCCGTGGGCCAGATGCTCCGCTTGCTTGAGGCGCTCGAGGATTTCGACGATACCCAGAACGTCTACTCGAATTTCGATATGACAGCCGAGCAGATGGAACAGGTCGCTGGCTGAGCCTCTTTCACAAGAGAAGATCCGAGGCCGACCGGTTGGGTCGGCCTTTTCTGTGAGAATTGAACACCTGCTGCAAAAGAAGGGAAGAAGTTGAGTTCAAGAAAGAAGTTCCTTTTGTCCGTTTTGATGGCAGCAGCGCTCTTGCCTTGCATCGCAGCCACCGCCGAATCCGAAGACAGCGCCGCTGTGCCTGCGTCTCCGGCTGCTGTGAATCCGGTCGCTGAAGTTCGCAACGCGCGAAGCTGGGAGTATGGCCCGTTCGTCAATTGGGGCAAAGGCGTGGGCGACCGCTCCGATTTTAGTTTTCTGTGGGGCGGCGCGCAGTTGGCGAAACCCTTGACGCCGGTCCTCCACGCGGGCATCTTCAGCGGCCAGTTCGAATATGGCGGAAACATCATGCCACTCTGGCTGGCCTTCACCCCTGCTGCGCACGATCAGACATTCCTTTACCAGGGGACGGTCTATACGCAGCCGATCGGCGGGGGCACATACGTTGGCCTGAGTCTCACGCCGGTGATCTTTCGGTGGAACTTCCTGACCAGATCGCGGCGGTTTCAGCCGTGGTTTCAGGCAGCGGGAGGGCTGGTCTACACTACGCATAAATTTCCGCCGGATGTCCTCGTCCCTCATGGCACGCCCGGGGGCACCTCCGTCNNGGATGTGCTTGTCCCCCACGGCACAGACGGCGGAACTTCTGTATGGAATTTCTCGCCGCAGGGCGGTGGCGGCGTGCACTATTTTCTTCGTTCGCGGCGTTCAATCGACCTGGGCGTGAATGGTGTACACATTTCGTCGGCTTCGCTCGGCGACCGTAACCCAGGAGTGAACGCCAGCATCCAGATACAGATAGGATATACGTTCTGGAAATGACCACGAAAGAGCCAGTCGTTGAATGCGTGCCCAATTTCTCCGAAGGCAGAGATGCCAAGCGCGTTGAGGCCATTTTGGCTGCGATGCGCATGGCGGGCGTGCATCTCCTCGACTGGTCGATGGATGCCGATCACAATCGCTCCGTCGTCACCATAGCCGGCCAGCCCGCGGCTGTCGTCGAATCAGCGGTGCGCGGGGCAGGGAAGGCAGCCGAGCTCATCGACCTGACTCGCCAGGAAGGCGTACATCCGCGCATTGGCGCAGCGGATGTGATTCCGTTTGTCCCCATCTCCGGCATCAAGCTGGAGCAATGTGTCATGCTCGCGCGCCAGGCGGGCCTCGAGATCTGGCAGCGTTACGGCGTCCCCGTCTACTTTTATGAGGCTGCAGCGGCACGACCCGACCGCGCCAATCTTGACGACGTGCGGCGCGGCCAGTTCGAAGGACTGCGCGATATCGTGCGCAAGGAGGCGGTCCGGCGGCCCGATCTGGGCGGGCCCGGCCTGCATCCTACTGCCGGAGCCTGCGCGGTAGGGGCTCGAAAATTCCTTGTCGACTACAACGTATACTTCGATTCGGCTGACGTGACGATGGTGCGCGCCATCGCCCGTGAGATTCGTGCTGCGTCAGGCGGACTGAAAGGTGTAAAGGCCATGGGCCTACTGGCGCATGGGCGAGCACAGCTGTCGATGAACATCACGGATTTTGAATCTACGCCCGTATCGCAGGTCTTTCGCGCGCTGTCCCGAATTGCTCTTCGTCACAAGGCAATGCCGGTCGAGGGAGAGATCATCGGGCTCGTGCCGGAGGCGGCCTGCGAGCGCGAAAGCGAATGGATGCGTCAGTTAATAGGATTCGATCCGCTCACGAAAATTTTAGAGAGCCGGCTCGACACCCCGTTGAGCTGGCCTGGAGAAAAGTAACCTCCTCGTCAGTTCATAAAGCGCTCCGGCAATTTCCCGGAGAGTAAAATGACTAGGAAGGAATGCGAATGCTTTCGCCAATCAGGCGGGGCAGGCAGGCTGCATCGGGCATTCGAGAACCGCTCACGATTCCGCGTTTCCTCGCGTCTGACTTTGGGAAGATGCGGCAGGTCAGAACGATTGCAGATCGTGGATCGGTCAAAATTCCCAATCGATTAGCCCAGCTAGCGCTCGACATTCCTGGAGGATGCTCGTGTTCAGATTTCTTTTTGAATCTTCGATTGCGGCTACAACGTTAGCCTTCACATTGCCCGCATTCGCGGCCCAATTATCTGGCGACGCCCGCGCTGCAATTCCGCATGACCTTCAACAGCTTGTCATGGTTGATTATCGGGCCATGCAGAATTCTGACTCCGCCATGCAGCTGAAAGAGCGCGTCATGCCGCCCGACCTCAAGCAATTCGACGAGGCCCTTCAGAAGTCTGGCGTGAACGACAACCACGACGTCGACAGTCTTGCCTTCGCGCTGTATCGTGTTGCCGGCTCCGGCGACCAACTGGAGACAGTCGGCATCGCGCAGGGCCAGTTCTCCGTGGAGGACATGCTTGCCAATTTTCGTAAGCAGAAGGTGCGCCCGAACTTGGTTCGCACCAACCGCGTCTATCCATTGGGAAAGACAGGCATGGTGCTCTGCTTCATCGATCCCTCCACGATGGTCTTTGGGAGCTCTGAAGCCGTCAAGCAGGCTCTGGATGTGCGCGACGGCCTGACCCCTAGCATGTTGACCAACAGCCCGATCATGGACGCGATGCACTCCGTCGAGTCCGAGCCGCTGTGGAGCATTCTTGACCAGAAGGGTACGGAGACCATGATGCGCCAGGTTCTGGGTGAAGCGGGTTCGGTCACGGACTACGATTCCGTACGCAAGCGGTTGGTGGGCTCGTGGTACACGATGAATTTCCAGCACGGCGTTCGGTTCGACCTCACCATCTCGACCGGCGACAACTTTGCGGCCGCGACCGTTTCCTCGCTTCTGAATGCGGCAGTGCTCTATCGCAAGATGAGCGCGTCGGATGCGGAAAAGTCCGCGCTCACCGCAACCGACATCTCGTCGAATTCCGGTCTGCTTTCGGTCCATTTCCAATCGTCCGACACGGAATTTAACAGTCTACTCAAGTCAACGTTGTTTCAGAGCATGGTGCATTAAGCCTATTCTCAGCATCGCTGCGCCAGACTTCCGAAAATGAGCAGCGAATTGGAAGGTCGTCGCCGCGCTTTGTGGACAGCCTGGTTGAATTCGATCTCTCGCTCCGCACTCTTTCCGGAGTGCGCTATCCAGCCTTCGGCACGGAATCCATCTCGTTTGGCGTATTCGCGTTCGCGACCCGGTTCCGCCCAAGTCTCTTAGCCTCATAGAGCGCTTCGTCGGCGTGTTGAATCAGGGCGGTCGAATGTTGGCCGTTTGCGGGCACAATGGTTGCGCAACCGACGGAGACTGTGAGATAGCCCAGGGGATTGCCACTATGGACGATCTTGCGGCTGCGCACCACTTCGCAGATTTGAGCGGCCACTTCCATCGCGCCGACATTCGGAGTTCGAGGCAAGACCGCTGCAAACTCCTCGCCCCCAAACCGCGCCACCAAATCCCCTGGGCGTGAGACCGTGCCGACCACCGTCTCGGCAATCTTCTTCAAGCAGCTGTCGCCACGCAGGTGCCCATAGGCATCGTTGAACGCCTTGAAAAAATCGACATCCAGCAGTAGCAAGGACAAAGGTTGCCGTTCCCGCATGCAGCGCCGCCACTCGGAGTTCAGGCATTGGTCGAGGCGACGCCGGTTGGCCAGATGGGTCAGCGGATCGGTAGCTGCCAGTGTTTCCAGCGCATGGTAGGCATTCCGGAGGGCCTGTTCTGCAGTCTTGCGCTCCGAGATATCGCGGACCATGTTCAGGATTCCCGTTGGAATACCAGTTTCTGGATCGCGCACCGGACGCAGGTCGGCTTCTGTCCAGACATAATCCCCGTTCTTTCTCCGGATGCGGCATTCGATCAAGGCACCGTCTCCTCCCTGTTGCAAACTGCGAACCATCGCTGCCGCTTTAGCCCAACTTCCGCAGTTTG
>PLKY01000212.1 GCA_003140785.1 Acidobacteriaceae bacterium
TGAATTTATCCCTCTCAGTCAACTGCGAGAGATGCGTAAAGATCCCAATCATTGCCTGTTGCACTGCCTCTTCCGCGTCTTCCTGGTTGCGAAGAATCGAGAAGGCTTGCCGGTAATACATGCGGTCGTAGGGGCGTATTAGATCGTGAAAGATCTCTCGCTCGCCTGCCAGGAATCTCTGGATCAGGTGAGCTTCGGCTTCGGTCTCGACTGCCTTTTGCACTTGCGTACCCAAATACATCGAGAATCAACCAATGATAACGATTTCGCGAGGGTCCAAAACGTTACAACGCTCGGAACTTCGCCAGATTCTCCCCATTGGGAGCCTTGTAACGTTTCTCCGGCTCGGAAATCGTTCAAGAGCAGGAGGAATCGAATGAACGGGACGCCTGGAAAATTGATTTTGGGCGGTGTCGCAGGTACAGCCGCGATTACCATGATGTTGATGTTCATTGCGCCGATGATCGGCGTACACATGGACATTGCCGCCAGTCTGTCAGGGATGGTTCACACACCGTGGATGGTTGGAATGGTCGTATATCTCATGATGGGAACCTTTATCTTTTCACTGGTGTATGGGATTCTCCTACGTCGCTATCTTCCAGGCTCGGTGCTTGTGCGGGGGCTGATCTGGGGTTTCATCCTCTGGATAGTGATGGAAGTTGCCGTCATGCCAATGCTTGGCGCAGGAGTATTCGGGATAAACGGCCCAGGAATGATGGGTGCGGTTGCTGCCTTGATGGCGCACCTCGTTTACGGCGGGCTGCTGGGCGGGATAGCTGCGGGAGAGGCAACTCCAGCGCTGCCTAAGATGGCACGAGTTTAACGATCATCTCGTGGCCTTCATCCAGCAAACAGCTCACTTCAGTTAGACGCTCTGCGCGCGACTGCCCGATACTGGTTGCGTAGGAAGAATGATTGGGCGCGAGTTGCTGGGATTGATTCAAGCGAGTCCAATCGCACAATGAGTCTGAGGGGACAAGGATACCTTTGAAATCCGCAATCGACGTTAATGGCACATCGGCGTCCCCGCGATCCGTGAAGAAGGACGCAGGCTACATCTTCTATGAACTCACCCGCAGCATCTGTCCGCAGTGCCGGAAGGTTATCGACGCGAAGATCCTACTGCGCGACAACAAGGTTTATATGGCCAAGCGTTGCGCTGACTGCGGTCCCTTTGAGGCACTCGTCTATGGAGACGCCGAGGCCTATACAAACTTCAGCAAGTTCAACAAGCCCGGGACTATTCCACTCGCCTACGGCACAGAGATCAAAGACGGCTGCCCCCACGACTGCGGCTTGTGTCCGGACCATCAACAGCACGCCTGCCTGGGCATTGTTGAAGTCAACAGCGCCTGCAACATGAACTGTCCGCTCTGTTTTGCCGACGCGCGACCAGGCTTCAGCTTGACGATGGAAGAAGTGGAGGCGATGCTGGACGATTTTGTGCGCACCGAGGGTAACCCCGAAGTGGTGCAGTTCTCCGGCGGCGAGCCCACCATTCATCCCCAAATCATTGACTTTGTGAAGGCAGCCCGTGACCGTGGCATCCCGTTTGTCATGATCAACACGAACGGCAAACGCATCGCACACGATGACCGTTTCCTCGAACAGCTCGCCGAGGTTCGTCCTTCGATTTACTTCCAATTCGACGGCTTTGATAGCGAGACCTATCGCATCATTCGCGGCGAGCCGGACATTCTTGAGGAGAAATTGCTTGCCCTGGATCGCCTGGCATCTATCGGCCTCAACGTCACGCTCGTTCCGGCCATTGAACGCGGGGTAAACGATCACGAGGTCGGGAAGATCATTGAGTTGGCTATCAAGCACACGGCGATTCGCGGCATCAACTTTCAGCCGGCCTTCCATGCTGGCCGCCATATGCACCACGACCCGATGCAGCGCATGACAATTCCCGACATCGTGAAGCTCATCGAAAGCCAGACAACGGGCAAGTTCGTCGCTGGCGATTTCATCCCAGTGCCGTGCTGCTTTCCATCGTGCAACTCGGTCACCTACGCATTCATCGACGGTGAAAAGGTTACACCGCTCTCGCGCATCGTTAATGTCTACGACTATCTCGACTACATCACCAACCGCGTCATGCCCGACTTCAGTCTGGAGATTAAGAAGGCGCTGGAAGGGCTGTGGTCGTCCTCGTCACTCGCAGGTTCGCAGAAATCGGCGGAGCAGTTCGCCATCTCCTGCCAGGCATGTGGACTTCCGGAAAGCCTCACCATTGGGGATATAGCGAAGAACATGGTCATGATCATGTTGCAGGACTTCATGGACCCGTGGACGTTTAATCAGAAGAACCTGATGAAGTGCTGCAAGGAATTCCTGCTGCCCGGTGGCAAGCAGATTCCGTTCTGCTCCTACAACTCAGTCGGCTATCGCGAACAGGCGCGTGCTCAATTGGATGCGATGGAGCCAAAGCGCAAAGAGGCCAGACGTATGGGAACACCCTATCGCCCAGAACCGATTGTCTTTGACTTTCACGCAGGCTCCGAGCGTATGGAAGTCGGGTCGCTGCTGCAGATCGATGAAGTCAAGTCACACTAAAGGATGTCCATGGAAGAGCAAAGCGTCAAGCAGTGTTGCGCCACGTTCTACGGCAGTGACTTTGCGCGGATGCTGTTGGGAGACAGCTTTCATCCCGGCGGGACCAGGCTCACCAGGCGGCTTGGTGAGCTGCTTGACCTCAGTCCTGAATCGCATGTGCTCGATGTCGCCTCAGGCCGCGGAACCAGCGCGTTCCACCTCGCGGAGTCCTTCGGCTGCAAGGTCATCGGCCTGGATCTGAGTGAAGAGAATGTGGGCCAGGCCACGGCCGAAGCAGTGGAGCTGGGACTAGCCAAGCAGGTCAGCTTCCAACTTGGCGATGCAGAACGGCTACCGTTTGGTGACGGGAATTTTGATGCAATCCTCTGCGAGTGCGCCTTTTGCACCTTCCCCAGCAAGTCGGTCGCTGCGGGTGAGTTTTATCGCGTGCTCAAACCCGGTGGACAACTGGGGCTGAGCGATCTGACGCGAAGCGAGGCTGAAATTCCAGGCCTTGAAGGTCTGTTGTCGTGGATTGCCTGCATCGGGGATGCGTTGCCGACAGAACGGTATGTTGCGACTCTGAAGGATGCTGGCTTTCACGTCTCGCGCACCGAAGATCATAGCGATGCATTGGTTGAAATGGTGCGGCAGATCCAGGCCAAGCTTCTCGGAGCAGAGATCATGGCAGGGCTGAAAA
>PLKY01000038.1 GCA_003140785.1 Acidobacteriaceae bacterium
TTATTTATTTACACTGCCTTACGTAATGCTCTCACCTGTGCTGCTGGAGATCCTGCGCGGGTGGTGGCGAGTGAATAAGCCTCAACACTGGCTTTTCCCCGGCGACATCCCCGGGCAGCACATCAGCGCATACCCCGCAGTGTGGGCTTGCCATAAGGCCCGCAAAATCGCCGGCATCCGTAAGGTGATTACACCTCATTCTCTGCGACATGGATTCGCGGTCCACCTGCTTGAATCGGGCACAGATGTCCGAAGTATCCAACTGCTTCTCGGCCACCGCAGTCTTGCGACGACCGCACGATACCTGAGGATCGCCACCAGCAAGGTCTGTTCGACATCAAGTCCACTCGACCTCTTGCCTCGTACAGTCTGCGCTGATCCCAAGCCTTCGACTCCCCAGTCTTCCTGAGCTCTGGGCTATGAATCGCCCGAAGCTGGAAGTGGCAGACATCTTCCGCCGCTACGGCCAAGCCTATCGAGACAAGCACGGTGCGTCGATGTCCACAGCGCAGCGACGCGTCATGACCGCCATCGAGATATGCCGGACGGCGGCTCTCGGAGGACAGATCGAACAGTGTGATGCATGCGGTGAGCAACGTATCTGCTACCGGTCCTGCAGGAATCGTCATTGTCCCAAGTGTCAATCGCTCGCCCGCGCAGACTGGATAGAACACCGACAAGCGGAGATTCTCAACTGCGAGTATTTCCATGTCGTCTTCACCGTCCCGGATAAGATTGCCGCGATCGCATACCAGAACAAGGAGATGGTTTATAACATTCTGTTTCAGGCCACAGCCGAAACCCTGCGCACCATAGCTGCCGATCCCAAGCACTTGGGAGCGGAGATTGGCTTCTTCGCCGTTCTTCATAGCTGGGGGTCGGCCTTGCTGCACCACCCGCATTTGCATTGTGTGGTCCCAGGAGGTGGCCCTTCGCCCGATGGCACCCGCTGGGTCCATTGCAAGCCCGGCTTCTTCCTGCACGTGCGTGTGTTGTCGCTACTGTTTCGCCGCCTGTTTCTCGAACAACTCCAGTTCGCTTTCGACTCAGGCAGATTACAGTTCTTTAGTTCCCTGGAAAACATCCGGGATCGGCGCGCATTTGTCCGTTACCTTGAGCCTCTGAAAAAGACAAAATGGGTTGTCTATGCCAAGCGACCCTTTGCCGGGCCCGAACAGGTCCTCGATTATGTCGGCAGATACACTCATCGCGTCGCCATTTCGAACAGTCGCCTGTTAGCGATCGAGGCCGGCCATGTGAGCTTCGGGTACAAGGATTATCGGAACCAGGGCCCGCAGAAAGCAATGACGCTTTCTGCGGAGGAATTCATCCGTCGCTTCCTGCTCCACGCCTTGCCACATAGGTTTCACCGCATCCGCTATTACGGCTTCTGTGGCAACCGCAACCGCCAGGAGAAACTTACCCTATGCCGTCAGCTACTGAGCATGGCGGTTCCAGAGATGCCTCCAAAGCCATCAGAAGCCCAGGACTACCGCGACCGAGCCGAGTTACTCACCGGGACTTCATTGCGCCTGTGCCCGGTTTGCCGCCGTGGCCGGATGGTACTGATCGAGACGTTGGAAACTCGAACACATCCGGCACTAAAGGACACGTCATGAACGACGTCATCAGACATCCCAGATCGATTTCGCCAATGAGTTGGATCCGCCAACACTACAGGGAACCTCTGTCGCTTGCTGCACAAGATCGCCCCTCTTCAAATCGACCCGGCCGGACAGCGGCATTTCGACCGAGCGAGATACCGACATCAGACGGAACCAACCGCAAGCCAATCACCGCCTGCGGGCTTGCTCCTTGTACGTCGGGGCGATGCCACCCATTCAATGCCCATAGGCCAGGAATCTTCCGGCGGTTCAGTCCAATCCGTCTTTAGCGCACCGGCGCGGCGTCCGGCATCTATCACCATTTAAGCAATCTCTGCGCCGCCCCGCTACGCTAAAAACGCTCTGCATTATCGCAGGTCAGGTCGTTTCGCCTTCTGCTCTGCTTCTCTGTTTCTATCGAGTCAAGGCCTACTCCGACCCCCTGGTCCCGAACCAGATTCAGCCTCCTATTGAAATCTGTTGAAAATTGGTGAAAATAAGTACTTTTGATGGAATAGCTTACCGCCTGCATCCCAATCGCTGTTGATCTTTGTGGGTTTTGGATACTTTGGCAGCTACAAAATCGACTACATCAATGTTGGAATCGTTCGAATTTCGCGATCCCCAATCCGGCGCTGGGATTGAAGCAGGGTACCCATAGGAAGGGATGAACTTCCTCGCCAAATCCCAAGCCGCTTAGACACACTCATCAGGTGTCAACTTAAAAATAAGCGGACACCTGTTGGACACTCTCATGGCTTCTCCTTCAGGTCACTCTCCGCGAAGAAGATCAGGCAATCCAGGCACCTGTGCTTCAGGGGGCGCTCGTTCTTGACTGTGGTCAGGTTACTTGACCCACATTCTGGACAATGCTTGCTTATATCGGTCAACCACTTGCGCACATCCACATTCGTCTGTTTGTTGGTTTGATCTTGTTCTTCCATCACAGCCTCCAGTCCGGCATCACTGCCTCCCGTAGAAACCCCAGATGATTCCGCCTCTGATCTTGGCCATCGAACCATCTTNNGAATGGATTCCAAAGTGGGCAAATGGCAAGATAGACACGCGGGTTAACGCCTCCGCACACCCAGTGTCCATAGACTATTGCCTACAAAAAGTGCCGTCAGACATCATCTGCCTACCCACTGGAACTAGACTATCGACCAGATTGCTTCTGCTCTGCTCAATAGTGCTCGTTCGGGAAAAGGATTGTTCAAGGGTAGCTCAGAGAATAAGTACGGGACAACATCTGAGTACGCGGAAGGGTCAAGGGAACCCTCCCCGCAAGATCTAGGCTTCGCCGCCCTTGGGTGCCTTCCCTCTGGTCTCAGGATCATCTTTCGCTGCCTTGGAACATCGCTTAATCAAGACCGTCCTGCGGGATTACTACTTGCCGATGAAGCTCGCGTCCGGAGACGAGCACTCTAGGCTATGGCAGCGATAGTACGTGTGCCCTTTTCTGCGTTCGCCAATGAGGGAATAGTGGCAGCTCGCGCACCGCACCAAACGGCTGAACAGAAATGAATGCCGCACCACGCGATCCACTGTTTTTCCACTCAGTAGCGCCTGCACCCGCTCAAAGAGTTCTCGTCTCACAAGCGACACATGGTTTCCGGAGAAATCTTGGCCGCTCTTCTTGATCCTCATGACCCCGATGTAAAAGGGATTGTTGAGAATCGTTGAGATGCCATTTACGGTGACGGGTCCACCGCGCCGGTTGCGAACGACACCAAGACCCTTCAGGCATTGGTGCCGACAGAGACGATCGTCATCAGTGGTGGCGAGGAGAAGTGGAAGCACCAGGCCGAGGTTTTTCAATCCGCTGCCGACTTTCAATCTGCAGGAGGCAAACTCATCCGCCTCGAATTCACGCACACTGAGGTCCAGCACTTTGGCGACGTGGCCATCGTCTGGAGCAACTACTTGGTGGAAACAGAAACAAACGGCAAACGCTCGGTCTCTTCCGGCCACGCGAGCGAGGTCTTCGTACGCCGTAACGGTAAGTGGACCAACCCCGGTTGGCACACTGACTCAACCAGGTAACAGTAGTTGGAAGCATCACAAGAGGAGCCAACCATGACAATCTCGACAGAAACAACCGTGAATCTCGCCAAAGTCTACTATCAGGCTATGGGCAACAAAGACACCGCCAGCGTGGCCGCACTTCTGCACTCAGACGTGCATTTGATAGGACCGCTGGGGGAACTCGCAGGAAAGGAAAAGGTCCTTCAGGCTGTCACAGAATTCACAGCACTTCTCAAGAGCCTGTGTGTGCATGCCAGTTTCAGTTCCAAGGATCAGGCAATGGTGAATTATGACGTCGACTTTGGCCAGCCCTTCGGTATCTGCCGCACTGCATCCCTCATCACCTTCCAGGACAACCTCATCGCTCGCCTTGAACTGTTCTACGATGCGCGGCCCTTCGAGAAAAACGCCGCGAAAGATGCTACTTATCTGTAGTCCGGCGATCTCGAGGATACAGAGGTAAGTGAAAGCCGCAGATTGCGCCATGGTTACGGGGCAACCCGGAGGCTCTTGGGGATCATTCCCAAGAAATGCCGATGTCGCCTGGAGTATTTCTCGATTTACGCTTTATCGCCGAGTCACTCAACGAACACCCCATAGTGCCGCCGAGCAAATGACACCAATCTCATTTTCTGCGGTCCAGTCGCAGGTTACGCGAAGGCTGAGGATGGCAAAGGCATTGATCGGGTGCCGGATGGCCTTTCAGCGGGCTGAGAAAAAGGCGGCTCCGAAGAGCCGCCTCCAGGTTGCGCGAATGCTACTTGGCCTTCTTGGCGGCCTTGACCGCCTTACTCTCGCTGGCTTCGTTCGTTGCCGAGTAGTCGATCTTGCGAATGTAGTCGGCCTTGATCGAGAACGTCTTGTGCTCCACGCCTTCAGCCGTGTACGTCTCGGGCTTGATCTTGCCTTCAACGATGACCGGCGTCCCGGCCTTGAGGGTGGCGGCGAACTTCGCCAGTGGCCCCCAAACCTGATTCTGGAACCAATCGGTGTTCTTGTGCTCGGTGCCGTCCTTGTCTTCCCACTGCTCGTTGACGGCAATCTTGAGGTTGACTACATCGCCGTTCGGGGTGGACTTCTTTTCGGCGTCTTTGCCGAGGTTGCCTTCGAGGTGGACGTTGTTTTTGTAGCTGGACATGATGTTCTCCTTTTGAATTTGGTCGCGAGTGAATCGGGACATACTGCCGGAACGGACATGGGGCGCAGTGAACTCCCAAGTGCCAAGCAAAGTCTTTTGCGGAGAGGGGCCACAGCTTGCCTGGGGAGAGGAATCCGCAAAGCGCAGCGGAAGAGTTTGCGCCGTGCCGCAGGGCGAGAACGTTCTTGACGCCTCCATGATGGCCGAGTTGATTGTGACCAAAGAGGAGATCGCGCCTCAGCCCAAAAAGTCCACCGGAACCTCGCGGGCCAGGCCGAAAACCCCGGC
>PLKY01000255.1:0-58487 GCA_003140785.1 Acidobacteriaceae bacterium
AAAACCCTGAATCCCTTTCGTAAAAAATCAGTTCTCAGTTCTCAGTTCTCAGTCGTCAGTTCTCAGTTTCATCCCGTCCATTCCAGCCTCATCCGCTCCACCCACCGTGATCGAGACTGACTACTGATTACTGACGACTCACTCAATAGTAGGCGTAAGCCTTCAAATACCTCTGCCGCAGTTCCTGCGGCACCTTCTCCACCAGCCGCAAATACCGTTCGCGGGTCAACGCCTGATCCGAAACCGGCAACGCCGCATACAACGCCGGAGCCTCTTTGCCCAGAAATCCGCGCTTCAGAATCGTCTCGTAATCGCGGATTCGCAGCTTTGCCCGCTTCACGCGGTTCAACAGGACTTCAACGTCCCGCACATCAAACGCCGCATCAAACAGCGAGTGAAGCTTCGCGTATCCCTTTTCATCCTGAACCGCGATCGCTGCCTGCTCGAACATCTTTCTCCTGGCCTCAAACAAACTTCTCGACTCTTCAAACTCTGGAGCGGGAGACGAGGATCGAACTCGCGACCAACAGCTTGGAAGGCTGTGACTCTACCACTGAGTTACTCCCGCCCTGAAAACAGTCGTCAGGCATCAGCGGTCAGGGATCAGTCATTCGTGCAGTTCGAAGCCGCTTCAATCCTACCGAGCCTCAACTGACCCCTGTTCCCTGACCCCTGTTCCCTGCATCTCTGGAGCTGATGACCAGGATTGAACTGGTGACCTCTCCCTTACCAAGGGAGTGCTCTACCAACTGAGCTACATCAGCCCCTCTACAAACCCTTCGGGCAAACTAACTGCTGCCCTTTTCCCCACCGCGGCGAATCTTATCCGCCTGCAGCGCTACCACCGTGCGCAACGCCAGGCCGCCCAAAATCATCAGCGGAACCAGCCTTAACTCTACCGGCTTTCCCATGACGAGAACTTTGCCGTCGCCCATGGTAAACCAAACCAACGCGCCCAACACCGCGTAAAGCCCAAGGGCCACCCAGAACTTGCGCTCCAACTCCACGCCCGTATTCTGCAGCCCCTTCGCAGCGCGGTCCAGGTTGGAACCGTATATGCTCATTCCACCTCACCACGCCGCCTGTTCCCCACTCCCTATTCCCTGTTTTTCTGGTGCACAGGGGAGGATTCGAACCTCCGTAGCTCGCAAGGAGCGGCAGATTTACAGTCTGCTGCCATTAACCGCTCGGCCACCTGTGCCCAACTGCCCCAGCGAAGAAGACCTGTCGCCGGGGACCCCGCCCAAAATCTCCAGCGAAAAAATCCCTCGCAGAAGATCCAAACTCACCTGCAACACCGCCCACAAAACCCACGGCATAAAGCCGCTTCAACGCATACTGCCCCACCCGGAGAACATCCGGCATTGCGGAGCATGCACCTCAGTGGGATCGCCGCGGAGGACAGATCCGGCGCTCAAAAAACTACGCGCCGATCCAAAACTTGCTGCCGTTTCCAGCACCGGTTTCAGATCTCTAAGTGGAGCTGGCGAAGGGATTTGAACCCCCGACCCTCTGATTACAAATCAGATGCTCTACCAGCTGAGCTACGCCAGCCCAAAGACGGCTTCCCATGCTTCGCAAAACCGCTTCGCCACCCGGAAATCTACCCGGAAACCGGTGATCCGCACGGGCACACCCCTGCTCCGCGCATACCACGGCACAGTCTCCAAGGTTAGCACACCACAAACGCCGCAGCAAACCGGAAGGATCAGGCATGAAGTTCAGGTTGACACCGCAGTGATCCTGCATTTAGCTTACGTTCCACCCGGTCTCATTTCCTATTCTCTACTACTGGAATTGTCCAATGGAACAGCTTCGAAGGTTTCGTCCGTTCGGATTGGCAGCAGTGGCTGCGATCCTCGTTTTAGGGCCTCAAGCCGTCCGCCTAAAAGCTCAGGTGGGCGATCCAGCAACGTTGGATCAGGAAAAGCTTGCCGCTCAAATAAAGCTGACAAAAGCTGCTGCGGATCACTCGGATGTTGTCACGCCCGGCGACATCGTCATGTTGCATAAAGACGGTTTGATGATGTGCAGTTCGGCATCGTCCTATGCCTTCTCCAACACGTATAGCAGCGGTGTTCTAGCCCCGAATTACAACAACCGCGCCAAGGATGCGGCGAAGTCTTTCCTCAAGGGACGCCTTCCCTTTGGTGGTGGCGGAAGCGCCACCGACGCTGCCAACAATGGGTGCGCCTCGCGCAAGTTTGTCGCCGGAGAAAAATTCTGGGTTACCGGAATCGTTGTGCAAAAGGACGGGATCCTCGTCAGCACAATCAGCGACCCCTACAACGACGTCCGCTTCTACGGTGATATCAAGTTCCTGTTTCCGAAAAGCAGCGTGCCTCCGCCGGACGACTTCGTGAAGACCGTTGCAGAAGTGATCACGGTCCAGCCCCCCGATGACCAGGCCCAGGGAGGCCAAAGCAATCAGGGCCAGCCAGCCCAGGCCGCTGGACCAGCTGCCGCACCGGCCCCGCCACCGGCGCCAATGGCCGCGATTCCGCCGCCGCCGCCCCCAACCGATGCACCTCCGCCGACAATCGCCATCGGCCAGACTGAGGACCAGGTAACCGCTGCCTTCGGGCAACCGCTGCGGGCAGCCAAGCTGGGAGCGAAGAAAATTCTCTACTACAAGGACATGAAAGTGACCCTTACCAACGGAAAAGTCAGCAACGTGGAATAGGCGTTCGCGACTTCGAGTTGGCGCGCGGGTTGAAACAGGAATGAGGAACAAGAATGACGATGCGACTTCTTCGCAAGACAATTAGGCATGGCTCCGTAGCGATTGTTCTTGCCGGTCTGCTCGGTGCAGTCGGCATCGCGAGCGCGGCTGCAGACAATAAGAAGACACCTCCCGCGAAATCGACGTCGACAGCCAAACCCGCAGCAAAAACGGGCGGAGCCGGCACAGCGCACGGAACAACCACCGGTGCATCCACCTCGCATGGGCCCGCTGCGAACGGCACACACACCACCACCACCACCGGCTCGCGTACGACAACCACCGGGGGCTCGCGCACCACAACCACCGGAGGCGGGGTACGCGCCGGCGGCGCAGCTGGTGCAGGCCCGCACGGGGGTGCTGGAGCCGGCGGACACCCAACTGCCTTCCACGGCCCCGCTCCGCGCGGAGTTAATGACCACGTCACCAGATCCGGAAGCGCAATCCGCACCCACCCCAACGGCAGGGTGAGCGACATCCACGACGCTCGCAGAGGCATGGACGTCCATCACGGACTGGCTGGTGGCCGTAGAGTCTCGATGGAGCGCGGCGACCACAGCCGCGTCTTCGCCGAGCGCGGACGCCGCGGATTCGTCGAGCGCCCGTATGGTTTTCACGGTCACGATTTCGCCCGCCGCAGTTACTTCTACCACGGCCGCGCCTACGACCGTTATTACCGCGGCTACGGGTATCGCGGACTGTATTTGAACGTCTATGCGCCTGGTTTCTACTATGCACCGGGCTTTTATGGATGGGCCTACAATCCCTGGGCGGCGCCCATCGCCTATGGGTGGGGATGGGGTGTCGGCAATCCTTGGTTCGGGTTCTACGGCGGCTACTTTGCTCCCTATCCTGTATACCCCTCGGCCGCGTTCTGGCTGACGGATTACATCATCTCGCAGGATTTGCAGGCAGCCTATGCGGCGCGCCAGGAAGCGGCAGCCGAAGCTGCAGCCGCCGCACCGCCGCCAGCGGGTGGACCGCCTGCACTCACTCCTGAAGTCAAGCAGATGATCTCCGACGAAGTCCGTGCGCAGTTGGCTCTCGAGAATCAGGAAGCAGGCCAGAACGCACAGCAGCAGGACGTCGACCCCGCATCCAGCGGCATCGCGCGCATGTTAAGCGACGGGCGTCCGCATGTGTTCGTAGCCGGTGGCAGTGTCGATGTCGTGGATGCATCCTCTGGCCAGGAATGCGCCATCAGCGACGGCGACGCGTTGCAATTGCAAGCGCCGCCACCTCCCGACGCGACTTCGGCAAGTCTTGTCGTGCTGGCCAGCAAGGGCGGAGTCGAGTGCGCGCGATCCAGCACCGTCACGGTCCAGTTGACCGACTTGCAGGAGATGCAGAACCACATGCGCGAGACCATCGACCAGGGTCTCCAGGATCTGCAAGCCAAGCAGGGCAAGGGTGGATTGCCTCCAGCCCCGCCTTCTGCGCAGGCACAACCGGCGTCTGCCGCGTATGCTGCGGCTGCTCCTCCGGCTGAGGCCAACGTCGGCACGGAGATTGCGCAGGTCGACCAGCAGAGCGATCAGGCAGAAAAGGATGTCGCTGCCGAAGCTGCCCAGCAGGATAGCGGCGCACCCTCACCCGTCGCTGCAGCAGCGGCCGCAGCTCCTCCCGCTCCCGCAGCGCCAACGGCCACCGTCGAGCTGGGTCAGACACCGGATCAGGTGAAAGCGGCGCTCGGTGCGCCCACCAGAATCGCGAACCTGGGACCGAAGGTCATCTACTACTACAACGGCATGAAGGTCACCTTCAAAGCTGGGAAAGTAAGCGACGTCGAGTAAATTGACGTCAGCTGCAAACTAAGTAAGACGCCCGCTGCACGCAATGTAGCGGGCGTTTTTGCGTCTGCGTTAAGGAAGCTCCGAAGAAGCCACCTTTTTGAAAGGGCACGGCTTCAGCCGTGCCATAAAGGAGCAAAGATGAATGCGGGCTTTAGCCCCTGAGGGAATGCGAACGGCTTGATCAGAGCTTCCTTAACGGCGTAGTGCGGCATGCACGGCCAGTCGATTATTACCCATGTATGACCCTTAGCTTGAGGCCAACCTTGACGAACTGAAGGTGCAGGAGGAGGATTCGGTAACATCAATTCCTGAAAATCGCCTGTCGTGAAAGAAGGGGAACCTTGTGGTTTGCAACGTAGCTGTGGCCGTACTTATCCTTGGCTTCTCCGAAGTTCTGGTAGCTCAGCAAGCGCCACCTCCAGCACTCCCGTCGGTAGCCGCCTCCTCGCAACTTCCCGCGCCGCACACTCTCCTCGACGGAACTCCAGTCAAGTTACGTTTGAGCCGAACAATCTCATCTTCGGATGCAAAGGTCGGCCAGGAAATTCCATTCGAAGTCGTCGAAGAGATAAAGGTGGATGACGCAGTTGTCTTGCCGAAAGAGGCTACGGCAATCGGAACCGTGACTGAGGCAGATCACAAGAAGAGCATGGGGCGAGCCGGAAAACTGAATTTGAATATTAGCTACGCACGTCTGGCAGATCAGGAGAAAGTTGCGCTCCGTGCTGTGAAGGACTCCAAAGGCGGCGGCCATGTGGGCGCGATGACAGGTGCTATCGTGGCAACTTCGATCGTCTTCTTCCCTGCGGCACCGTTATTTTTGTTTATTCACGGCAAAGACATCACAATTCCCCAAGGCACCGAGGTCATGGCCTTCGTGGAAGGCGACATGCACCTCGATATGGCGCGATTCGGCGTAGCAGCGCCCACGTTGGCTAGTTCAGCACCCGCCGTCGCTCCAGCCGCAAGCGTCCAAGTGAGTTTGGTCATTGAATCCACTCCGCCGGGAGCCGACATCGAAATCGATGGCAGCTTTGTTGGCAATACGCTATCGACCATCGCACTCGCGCCAGGTAGCCACCAGATTGTCGTCAAGAAAAAGGGCTTCGCGGACTGGACCAAAACGTTGAATGTCACCGGCGGCAACATCCACCTGAACGCCGATTTGGAGCAGACTCTCGGACGCTAGGGCCGAGGACCCGCTCTGAGGTTGGCGGCAATCTGTTCCGGCAATGTTAGGGTTAATCCTGACGGGTCTTTCCGACCGAAGGGTATGCATAGACGCACGCGTCGAACGCTGTTGATTGTGGCCGGGGTTGTGCTCCTGCTGGCCGTCGCCGTGTTCCTGCGTTCCAAGGCTCCGCCCGAAGCCGCACGCCTGCTGCCCGAGTCCGACGGCATCATCTACATCAACTTCAGCCCCTTCCGCGCCTTCTTTCACCAGGATCTGAAGCCGCCCGAGCGTGTCCCCGAATACCAACAGTTCGTCGACGCAACCGGCATTGACTGGGAGCGCGACCTCGACCAGGTGGCCATCGCGTTGCATCGCATGCCCAATCCCAACGGCCCCAACGGCCTGGTGGCGTATTCCCTCGTCCTGGTCGGCAAGCTCACTGGCACACGGCTGAACTCGTGGCTCGAAGCGCACGCGGCCTCACGCGAGAACTACGCCGGCCACATCATTTATTCCGTTCCGTCAGACGGCCGCACCGTGCGCGTCGCCCAGATCGGCTATGACATGCTGGCAGTCAGCAACACGCCCACGCCGGAACAAATCCACTCCATCATCGACCGGCATCGCACTGCGGCGCTGCCCTTTGCCGGGTCGTCGCTGCTGTCGCATCATTTTCACGAGGTCCCCCTGCTCTCGCTGGCATGGGGCGTCGGCCAGATCGCGCTGCCGTTCTCTGAAAGCGGCGCCATCAGCGTCTTTGGCCTCTCCATGCCGCTCCAGGATGGCGCAACCATCGTCGCCAGCGCAACGCCGACTCTGCCGTTGGTCGGTTCCCTCCGGATGCGCGTCGAAGAAATCGCGCCCAACGAGCAGGATGCCGAGAGCCAGGCAGCGTCGCTCAATCTGCTCCTCTCGCTCGCCCGGCATGTTTCTGTTCCGCTTGCCGAAAATGCCGCCAACAACGGGTTGAGAGAAGTGCTGAAGACGGCACAGGTCGCGCAGAAACGTGATCGCGTGATTGTGACGGCGACATTGACGCCTTCGATTCTGAACGGACTCACGTCCGGAATGAATTCCGCGCAGTCACCGGAAACAGAGGCGATTCAAGGCGCATCGAAATAAACGGGACCAGCCTACTCCGCTGAAATGGCGTCTATCCGATCACATCAGCACTTCAACTCTGCGCAAACTCCAGGCCTCGCACCCCCAGCGTCATAAATTTCCCTGTTAAACCGAATCGAATCGCTCGCAACCGCGTCCTTTGGATGAAAGCATTTTCACCCTTCTCGTGTAGAGTTGTAACGCCGAATTTTCACCGCTTCCAAAATCAAATTGAGAGGTTTCATGAGCCTTCCCTTTCGCATCCACACTTCGTTCGCCGCTCTGCTTATCCTGCCTTGCATCTCCGCCATCGCCGCCGATTCGCCGAATCACCCGGTCCTCACCGGCCAGTCCGCATTCACCGACGCGCTTCATGAGTCGCCGGGCACGCGCCGTCATGTCACGGTAGGCGATCTGCCTGCGCCCGCGCCCGCGCAATCGGTGGACAACGGTCCGACGGTAGTAGCGCGCCCTGCCAACGCCTGGCCCATTGCGCCCAAGGGCTTCAAAGTGGACATGTATGCCACCGGCCTCGACAATCCGCGCCTCCTTCGCGTCGCGCCTAACGGCGACCTGTTTCTCGCCGAAAGCGAAACAGGCAAAATCAAAGTTTTTCGCGGCGTGGGAGCGGACGGCAAACCGCAGCAGACCTCAGTCTTCGCAACTGGTCTGCATCAACCCTTCGGCATCGCGTTCTATCCCGCAGGCCCGAATCCGCAATGGATCTACATCGGCGACACCGACGCTATCGTGCGCTTCCCTTACAAGAACGGCGATTTGAAAGCGACCGCTGGCCCAACGCAGTTGGCCGAGCTCCCCGGTGGCGGACGCCTGCGTGGCGGCGGCCATTGGACCCGCGACGTCATCTTCTCCAAAGACGGAACGAAGCTCTTCGCGTCGGTCGGATCGCACTCCAACGTCGATGACAGCGACACGCACCCCGAGGAATTTCACCGCGCCGACGTGCTCGAGTTCACGCCCGAGGGCAAGTTCATCAAGGTCTACGCATGGGGCATTCGCAACTGCGTGGGAGAAGCCATCAATCCCATCACTGGCGAGCTCTGGTGCTCCACCAACGAGCGCGACGGCCTCGGCAACAATCTCGTGCCCGACTACGTGACGCATGTGCAGGAGGGCGGCTTCTACGGCTGGCCGTGGTACTACATGGGCGGCCATCAAGACCCGCGCCACGTCGGAAAGCACCCCGAGCTGCAGTCCAGGGTCATCACGCCGGACATCCTGCTCAACCCGCACTTCGCGTCGCTCGAAATGTTTTTCTATTCCGGCTTGCAGTTCCCCGCCGAATTCAAGGGCGACGGCTTCGCCTGCGAACACGGCTCATGGAACCGCGCCCAGCGCTCTGGCTACGAGTGCATCCGCCTGCCCATGCACAACGGCCAGGCGACAGGAGAGTATGAAGACTTCCTCACCGGTTTCGTTCTACCCGATGGCAGTGTGTGGGGCCGCCCGGTCGGCGTAGCGCAAGCAGCCGATGGCTCGCTCTTCGTAAGCGACGACGGGTCCCACACCATCTGGCACGTCAGCTACGTTGGCAAGTGACGCCGCCCTCGCCATCCCAGGTCTGAGCCGCCTCAGCGAAAGACCTGGGAAACGTCCGCTGTCTGGCAGCTTTCGAAAGCACACCAAAACTTACCCCCGTCAGTTGCTCCGATTCGTCCCACAGCCGGCGCGCCACAACGCCATCCTGGGCTGCCTTCGGAATCGGAACGGCAACCGGGTAGCCCTTCAGTTCGAAAAAGCGGTCGGGGCCGTAGTACCCGCCCGGCGTGACATCCGGTCCGACTGCGGCCATCAGAGTCGGCAGCGCGCCGTGCGCTGCGTCCTGCGAGGCGATCGGAGTCAGAATGCTTGTAATCAGCCCCATAAAACCGCCCTTGATCGTCACCTGCAGGTTCGTGATGGCATAGCCGGGATGCGCCGCCGTGCAGATGATCGGTGATCCGGCGGCCGTCAGTCGCCTCTGCAGCTCGAACGCAAAAATCGAGTCGGCGAGTTTAGCTTGCGCGTAGGCCTGCCACATCGGCTTGTAGACGCGCTCGCTCTGCAGGTTGTCGAAGTCGATCTTCGCCCGTTTGGTTACCGAACTGGAAACAACCACCACGCGGGAACCGGGCTGTGATTTGATCGACGGCAGCAACAGCGCCGTCAGCGCAAACGGCCCAAGATAATTCGTCGCAAATTGACGCTCCCAGCCGTCCACGGTAATCTCGCGGGTCGGCAGCGCCATCACGCCCGCATTGTTAATCAGCAGATCGAGAGATTGGCCGGGAAAGCGATCGATGTAGCGCGCGGCAAACGAACGAACCGATTTCTGGTCGGCCAGGTCGACAATCTCTGAAGCGAGTTTTGCATTGGGAACTTCGGCACGAATGCGCGCGATGGCCCCATCGGCCTTTTCTTTGGTGCGCGCAGGAAGGATCACCTCCGCGCCCTTGCGCGCCAACTCGAGAGCGGCATGAAAGCCGATGCCGCTATTGGCCCCCGTGATCACGACGCGGCGTCCCTGCTGCGAGGATATGTTTTTGGCAGTCCAAATAGTCTTCATGAGAGTAGTATTTCCCCATTAGTATACTTTTGCAATAAGGCACCTTTCTGTTCTGTACTTACCTTGAGGTTACAATGAAAAGCAAAAAGATCGATTGGGACAAAGCGAAGCAGCTTTGCGAAGGATTGACCGAAGAGCAGGACGCACTGACTCGCGAACTGGTTTCTCGCATCGCGGACAAATGGTCGCTGTGGACCATGGCGGTGCTGGCCGAGGCGGGAGCGGCGCTGCGCTTCTCCCGCGTGATGGAACACGTGGAAGGGATCAGCCAAAAGTCCCTAACCAAGACGCTGCGAGGACTGGAGCGCGACGGTCTGGTGACCCGAAAAGTCTTTGCTGAGGTGCCTCCGCGCGTCGAGTACGAAATCACCGATTTTGGCATGGAATTGCTGGATCAGGTCGCGCCGCTCTGGGCTTGGGTCGCCCAGAGCGTCAACATGTTTCAGCACGCGCGTACAAAGTTCGATCGAGGGTGATAATCAGCTTGTGCCCAGGACATCGTCCGATCTGCTGAGTACGACCCTGGGTGTTACGCACCCGGCTCAACCAACCTTACTTCTTCAGCCCAAGCGCCTCCACCGTATCCGGATCGACGACCGACTTCCCGCTCGCATCCTTCACGGCCACGCCAAAACCGTTGTGGTAATCCCACATTGCCCAGCCGATGCCATTGGCTTCAAGCGCCGTGCGCACATCGTGCAGCCACGCCAGCCGCGATGTAGGCGCCGTCACTTCGCGATAAGCGCCGAATTCGTTGCAGATCAATGGCACATTGTTCTCATGCGCCCACGCTGCAGCCTCGTCAGTCAGCAGCCGAATGCGATGCGCATCCCAGTGATCGAGCCAGTAATTCTCCAGCTTGTAGCGATCGGCTAGATCGGGAACCTGCTTCACCAATTCCTGCATGGAATCCTCAGTCGGCGGATACGGAATGCCATGCTCGTAAATCCAGTAAGGCGCGCCCCATGCCGCGCCCTGGTGTGTAAACTCGTGTGGATCGTAGAAGTGGAAGTTGTAGATCACGTTGCCATCGGGCAAAGGATGCTGCGTGAGCAGATCCACAATGTCGGAATAATTCGGGCCCGTCGCGATGATTGTGTGGCGCGGCGCTGCTTCACGAATCGCCGCAGCCACGCGCGCCTGCATACCCGCCCAGCGATACGGATCGTTCTCTTCCGGCTCATTCATGATCTCGAAAAAGACGCGCTCCGGGTCGCGATTGGCATAGTGGGCCGCAAGTCTGCGCCATAGCTGAACAAGCCGATCCACCGATGTGTTGTTGCTGCGAATGCCCTGCTTGTATCCCTCTTCAGGGTGCAGATCGACCTGCACCGCCATCCCATCAGCAAGAATCATATCGAGCGCGCGATCGAGCCGCGCCATGAATTCGGCATTCAAGCCATCCACACCGCGTGGATACTGTTCGAGCGGCGTTGCGTCAACGCTCAGGCGCACATTGTCGAAGCCCAACTTCGCGATGATCGCGATGTCTTCCGGCGTGGTCTCGGTGTCGGTGTGGTGCGCGGAGTAGTCCTGCGCATTCTGCGAGAACCAGTGCGAAACGTTGATGCCGCGCTTCAGATGCTGCGCACGGGCAAAGGCTGTCTTCAGATCGGCTTCATGATTCTGCGCAGAAGCCGGAAGGACGAAGGCAAGAACGACGATCAGCCAACGAAGGTGAATACACACGGCAGAGTCTCCTCGGAAGGGTCAAAAAACGCCCGGGGTAACGATACCACCATCACGTGAGACAGACTCTGAATAAGATCAGCGCGCTAACTTGAACAGCAAAAAGCGGCCCGCTCGGGAGCCGCTCTTTGAAAAGCCAACGCTCGCGGTCTATCGGCCGCCGCTGGCAACCGAGATGTTGTTGAGCTCCGCCTGAGCGTAGGTAGTGCGCAGATACTTGTGCGGATTGACAGGCACGTTGTGCACCCGCACTTCGTAATGGAGATGCGGTCCGGTCGCTCGGCCAGATTGACCCACATAGCCAATGACCTCGCCGCGCGTGACGTGCTGTCCCGGCAGCACCGCAATTGCGGAGAGATGACCATAAACGGTGCTTAATTCATGGCCGTGATTGAGAACGATTTCTCTGCCATAACCGGAGACCGTCGAGGCCCCGGTGACTTCTCCATCGGCGGTCGCGCGTACCGGCGTGCCATACGGCGCATCGATATCGATGCCGGAATGGAAGGCGCCTTCGCCGTTGAACGGATCTTCGCGCTCGCCAAAGCTTGAAGCAACACGGCCCTCAATCGGCCAGAGCGAAGGTGCATCGGCAAGTTGTGTCCAATCGCCGGTGTAGGCAGGCGACAAGCCGCCTTCGAGGGCGCGTGTCAAGCGGCCGGACATCGCCTGCTCCCGCAGCGCATAGAACTGATCGATGGAAAGCTTGACTGCCTGCTGATTCACCTCGTCACTGAGGGCCAGGCTCTGCGGCGTGGGCGCCGTGACAGGATTGGCTGCCTGCTGTGCGGCATTGAGCTTGTTTTGCCGCAGGCCATAGAGCGTGGTCACCTCACTCGCCAATGCGCCGAGCGAGGCCACCTGCACATCGCGATCATGCGCGATCTGCGCCATCTGCTTGTAATTTTTTCGGAGGGTTTCGCGCTCCTGGCGCACCTGGTTGAAGCTCTCGGTCTTGAGCAGCATGCGTGTATAAGAGCCGGCCAGCCCGACGATCGTGAATGCGCCTACCAGCGCGGCCGCGACGAAGCCATACACGTAGTGCAAGGGCAGCGGAATCTTCCGCACCCGACCATCTTCATCTCTGGCAACGAAAAGAATGTAATAGCGCTTGCGCAGCATAATCTTCTCTCATTCCCGCATCTGGGGAAGGCTGCAATTCGCCACATAGCAATCGAACAGCGAAAGGCGATAAGGTTCCTTGGGGGAGACCACGAAACCGATGAAAAGCCCCTGCGTGGGGGCGATTTCCAGGACGTTCGGACCAGCCTAACAAAGCTGGTCCGCAGGGTCAACGAAATCTGACCAGATTCCATCTTCTCACGCGCCAACAGTCCCCTATCGCAGCCCTCCTTTGGTTTCTTCTAGCAGCGATCAGGCGGCCAGTTGCCCTATTCTCATAAAGATGCGCAATAGCCAAGAGCCTTTTGCTGCAAAACACCCGCCCGGTGAGCGGGCTCTGATCCAGCGGATCCGCAGCCGGGTTGCCGGCAAAGCATACGCTGGGCTCACTTTAGGAATCGGCGACGACTGTGCATTGCTGGAGCCGAAACCGGGCGAGCAAATCGCTGTAACGACCGATCTCTCGATCGCTGGCCGTCACTTTTTGTTAGAGTGGCATCCGCCCGAAGTGGTTGGTCACAGAACACTCGCACGCGGTCTCAGCGATCTGGCGGCAATGGGAGCGCGCCCACTCGCTGCCTTTCTTTCCTTAGGGTTGCCGTTCGAGTTGACGGAGGCAAAAGGACGCAAAAAAGCATGGATTGACTGTTTCTTTGAGGGCTTTCTGGCCCTGGCCAAAACCCACAAGACCCCATTGGCGGGCGGCGATTTGGCCGAATCCCCCATCGTTCTGGCAGACATCGTGTTGGTCGGAGCCGTGCCCAAAGGACGTGCTCTGTTGCGGTCTGGAGCGCACGCCGGGGACCTGCTCTACGTTACGGGAGCCCTCGGAGGGGCTGCGGCTGGCTTGGCGGAGTTAAACAAGCTCGCGGCAAGATCGGGAAACCGGGTGGGGCTCCCGACTTTGCCAAAAAAGATGCACAACTCGCTTGCTGCTCACTTGTATCCGCAGCCACGGATCGCGCAGGGATTATGGCTCCAACGCCGGGGGCTGGCGAGTGCCGCGATCGATTTAAGCGACGGGCTCTCGACGGACCTGGCCCACCTCTGCGAGGAATCTGAAGTCGCGGCCGAGATCGATGCATCTCTCTTGCCGGTTAATCCCAACGCCACTCTCAAACAGGCACTGCATGGCGGCGAAGACTATGAGCTTCTGTTTGCCGCATCGCCAATGGCACGCATTCCAAGGATCATTGCCGGTGTCGCTGTCAACCGGATCGGACGAGTGACTCGCCGCAGCGTGCGTCTGCCCGACATCACGATCTGCAGCAACGGTGGAGTGGCATCACTCGAATCGAAAGGTTGGCAGCATTTCCAATGAACTGTGCTTCGAGGCCCTTCATTTCACGCAGGCGTGAAAGGCCGAGTTCCGGGCTCGGATAGGTTAATCGCCTAATATGCCACGGTGAATTGCTGACGCACATGGGTCGGGTTCTCCAGTTCATCCACCAGTGCGATCGCATAATCCTCAGCCGAGATGCGGCTCTCGCCCTTGTCGTCGGTCAGGAGCCTCGTCCCACCCAGACGGAACTTTCCTGTGCGTTCTCCCGGCTGAATGACGGCTGCGGGGCTCAGATAGCTCCAATCGAGGGTCGATTCGTTCAGGACCGGCAAGACGTCGCGATGTGCGAGAGCAATGGCCTTGAATGCTTCAGGAAAATTCGGAGTATCGACCAACTGTACACCCGGCGCGACTTCGAGGCTGCCTGCGCCGCCGACGAAGATGAGCCGTTTCACACCTGCCTGCTTCATACCCGCGACCAATGACCGGGTTGCTTTGACAATCGCTTCTTCATGCCCCTGCGGCGGCGCATATGCGCTGATTACCGCATCTGCGGCCTTTATTGTCGAGGCCACGGTGGACTCGTCCATGACGTCGCCTTCCAATGCCCTCACACCGGCGGCGGTGATCTTTTCGGGATTGCGAACCACTGCGGTCACGTCATGCCCGCGGTCCACGAGTTCCTGCAAGACGCGCGAACCGATCATGCCAGAGGCCCCAAACAAAACAACCTTCATCTTTATCTCTCCTGTCAGATGAGATGTCTGGCACGAAGGGAAAGAACCAGAATGTGAGTAACACAAGAATCTGCGCAGCACGAAGGGGAATAGAGTGTTGAACCGTGCTGATGCGGAGCCCGGCTAGTTACACGAGAGGAACGATCCCCGCGCAACCCCATGGACGGTCGCGCGCTTCAAGCGGCTATGATCAGGGTGTCATGGAAAACGGAAAGATTCGCGTGCGGTTTGCGCCATCTCCCACGGGGCTTTTGCACGTGGGCAATGCGCGGACGGCGCTCTACAACTGGCTTTTCGCGCGTCGCTCCGAGGGCACCTTCATCCTCCGCATCGAAGATACCGACACCGAGCGCTCTCACCCGCGCTATGAGAAGCAGTTGATGGAAGACCTGCGCTGGCTTGGTTTGGATTGGGATGAAGGACCGATTGAGCCCGGCACGAAGGGACCGGGAAAGGGCGAATTCGGGCCCTACCGTCAATCCAACCGGTTACAAATCTATACAAAATATGCAGCAAAGCTGCTGGCAGAGGAAAAGGCCTACCGCTGCTTTTGCTCGATTGAAGAGCTGGAAGCGGAACGCAAGGCGCTTTTGGAAAAGCAACTGCCGCAGATCTACTCCGGCCGCTGCCGCCATCTAAGCGCGAAGGTGCTCAAGAGGAATGTTGCAGCGGGATTGCCGTTTTCGATTAGGCTGAAGATTGGCGAAGAGCCGTTGCGCTTTCAGGATATGGTACGCGGGCCCGTCGAGTTTCAGGCGGAAGCGGTGAGCGATCCGATTCTCGTTCGCTCCGGGACCGAGATGGAGCCGGGCATGCCGGTTTACAACTACGTGGTCACGGTGGACGACGCGCTGATGGCAATCACCCACGTGATCCGCGGCGACGACCACATCTCGAATACGCCCAAGCAGGTCGCGATCTACGAGGCATTCGGATGGCCGGTGCCAATGTTTGCGCACCTCTCCACAATTCTTGGCGCAGACCGCGAACGGCTCTCGAAGCGTCACGGGGCAACGTCCATCGCGACTTTCCGCGAAATGGGCTATCTGCCCGAAGCATTGGTGAACTACCTTGCCCTGTTGGGATGGGGCGCGGAAGACGGCAAGACCGAAACCTTCACTCTGCCCGAACTGATCCAAGCGTTTGCGCTGGAACGCGTGACGCCGTCACCGGCTATCTTCGATTTTGACAAGTTGAATTGGCTGAACCGGCACTACATCAAGATCGCCTCGCCCGTGCGGCTCGCGGCGCTGGCTTGGGAGTATTTCGGTGGACTGCTTCCGGAGAAGGACGATGCCTCCGACGCAGTGCTGGTATGGTTTGTGCGGGTAGTGGAACTGTTTGTTCCCAGCGTCGATCATCTGGGCCAACTGACGGCGAAGGCGCTTTTCCTTTTTGGATTCGATCCGGACGTGGCGCGCTCCAAGCCCGAGAACGCTGAGGTTCTTGCCGCCGATTCGGCGCGTACAGTGCTGGGAGAACTGGCCAACCGAGTTCGCGCGCACAGCCAGCCGGTGACCGCCGAAGTCTTCAAGCGGTGGATGGAAGAGATCAAACAGGCCACCGGAATCAAAGGCACGGAACTCTATCATCCGATCCGCATTGCGATCACGGGCTCGCATTCCGGCCCTGATTTTGACAAGCTGATTCCGGTGATCGAGCAGGGGGCGACTCTTCGCGTGGGAGTGCCCAGCATCCGGGAGCGGGTGGAGCGGTTTGTCGGGGTCTGACGGGTGCGCCCATTTTTGACAGACTTGAGCTTTCCGCACCACTGGCAGGCGGAAGTACTTGCGGCGCGGCCTCTGATTCTGCCTTCGCGGCATTTCACTTATCCACGGGACGTTGAAGAGATCGAGCGCGGCGCGCTGGAAATACTGGTGCGGCCAGATGAGCCGAACGCGCAGCAGGCGCGGGATGCGGAATCCTTTCTGGCGACGTGCGCGCTTGGATTTCGCGATCCGGCAGTGCCCACCGGCGTGTGGGCGACTCCAAATCCAGATGAGCTGTGCGCCGTGGCAGGTGGATACGCCTACCTGATCGACACGAGCGCGCCTGAAAACTTCACGATGATTGCCTATCGGCCAGTGCTTGAAGTGCGCGCGCTCCCCGCGCAAGGCCTGCTGCTGTTTGTCGGCCACCACAGCATTCTGGCGTGGGGCGCTGCCGGTCGGGCATGGGAATCCGGGAAGCTCTCGGACGAAGGCGTAACGATCACGAGCGTTGAGGGTATCGTGTTGCGTGGGCTGGGCTGGGAAATGATGAGCGACAAGGAAGCGCCGTTTGCCGTGGATTTGCGAACGGGTTCTCGGATGAGCCTAATCCAGTAGTGAAATTTCGCTTCGTATCCCGCCATGGCGGTGTCGTTAAATCTTGATTTTCTCAATCAATTGATGTACGATTTGAATGCGTACAAACGGAGATGCCATGCCTCGCGCAGCAATCGGCCAGAACAGCCGGATGTCACTGCGCATCCGGCCCGAGCAAAAGAAGCTGCTGATGCGGGCAGTCTCCCTGCAAGACACAGATTTGACTGATTTCGTGTTGAGGCACGCTCTTCAGGCCGCCCGCCACGCGATCGAGCAGGCAGAGCGCATCCAGCTGACGGAACGCGATAGCCTGCGGGTTCTGGATCTGCTCGAAACTCCGCCAAAACCGAATGCCCGGCTGCTTGCTGCTGCAAGATCTCTCCCAAAAGAGCGATGACCCGGCCCGCACGGGTTGCGTGGCACGAAGAACCAATCGGGAGGCAGCACGACCGGCAGGCCTTCGACTGCGGTGAAGAAGCGCTGAACGATTTTCTGCGCCACCACGCCCGGAAGAATCACGAGATGGGCGGATCAAAGACGTTTGTCGCCGTGGCCGACCACAACAACACAACCATTCTCGGCTTCTACAGCCTGAGCCCCGCTTCAATTGCTTACGCCCGAACGCCGGAGACGGTGCGGCGTGGGCTGGCGCGCTACGAAGTGCCCGCATTTCGTCTGGCGCGGCTGGCGGTTGATCGAGAGGCGCAGGGACGAGGCCTCGGCGGTCAGCTTCTGCTTGCCGCAGGGCGGCGCTGTTTACGCGCGGCGGCGGAAGTTGGCGGAGTCGCACTTTTGATTGACGCCAAGAACGACAAGGTTGCCGGCTGGTACGCAAGCTACGGAGCCATACCGCTGCTCGACGCTCCACTCACGCTGTTGCTGCCGTTGAAGACCATCGAGGCAGCTTTGCAGTCGGCCGGAAAGTAGCTGCAGGCTTACCCAGCGGCGGCGCTCATCCGACGCGCCACGATCGTTTCATACGCTGCATACACCCCATCAAACACAGAATCCCAGCTAGCCGTGAGTGCGTAGGCCCGTGCGGCCTTGCGCATGGCCGCGTGCTTGGCGGGGTCGCCCAGAATGCTGGCGACTGCCGTAGCGAACTCCGCGTCGGGCACGATGCGGCCGGTTTCGCCGTCGCGCACAATCGTCTTCGGCCCCCCATCGGGCGTCACCACCGCCGGGACGCCGCTGGCCAGTGCCTCCAGCACCACGTTGCCGAAGGTGTCGGTATGCGACGGGAAGACGAAGAGATCCATGTTCGCATAAGCCTCAGACAGCGCTTCCCCGCGCAGAACACCGGTGAACTCCGCGCGGCGCAGGCGCCCGCGCAGCCACGCTTCATCGCCACCGTGACCGACGATGAGAAAACGAAAGCTTTGGTGGCCCATTCGTTCGAGCTCGTCCTGCACCTGCACCAGGCCTGCAATGTTCTTCTCAACCGAGAGGCGGCCGACAAATCCGAGCACCTGATCGCGATCGTCGTCTGGGCGGTTGCGTTTCGCGGGATGGAAGAGATCCGCGTCGACGCCGCGCGGCATCAGGAAGCACGGGCGTTCAGTCATCTGCTCAAGGCGCCGGCAGAGATCCGGATTGGGAGCGAACAGCACCTGCGCCACGGAGTAAAACCTGGCAGCGGCCGCCATCGCCAAGTCCTCAATCGTCTGGCCTGTCGCAGCCGAATGGCGCGCAGGCAGAAGGCGCAGAAACCACTCCGAACGACGCGCCGCATACTCGTGCACATTGGTGTGCCAGCTTGCAGCCAGCGGCAGGCCCAGGTAACTTGCAAGCCCTGCACCGAGCATGCCTACTTCGCTTGGCCCCGTGATGTGAATCAGGTCGGGCTTGAAGCGCTCCAGCACTTCCTCAATGAATGGAATATGACGCAGATATGCGGGATCGAAGCGAAGATCCTTTTCTAATGCAAAGGATAGGATGCCGCGCGGCAACTCCAGTGTCCAAACATTGCCTTCTTCGATGATTGCCTGCGTGCGGTCGCCGGCTCGCACGCATAAGAACGGCAGGTTGCGCCGGCGCGCGAATGCCTCAAAGTGGCGACTGGTGTGGGCGACCCCATTCACTTCATGGAAGGAGTCAGGAAAGTACGCCACGCGCGGCACAGATGCGTTCATAACCCTGTTTTACACTTGCCGAAAAAACGGTTCGGACGAGATCGGATCAAAGCGTCAGGCCTCTTGTTCTCCAAGTGCCAGGCGCAGCTTTTGCGAGTCGCTCCACGCGATCCGAAGGCCGCCGGATACGGGCCCTTTGCCCAGCAACTGCACCATCGCGATGGTCCAGCCAATCGCACGCGGTGCGCGGCCTTTGGGCCAAATCTCTGTCAAGGGGCGAACCACACCCTGGGCATCGGGATGGTAAACGCGCTCGTCCCAGGTGCGCGAGCCCTGCGGAAACTCCGGATAATTGCGGATCGCGTCCATTGTCGACTGCAGGATGCGATGCTTCCACGGCTCCGCATATTGCGGCATGAAGAGCACGTTGCTCTTCTTCTGCCGGCGGATCTCATGGACGAATTCGGTAAAGCTGGTTGCGTCGGTCAGGTTGATGTTGGCGTTCGGTTCCACGCCGTGCCGGTCGCCCCCACTGATCAACAGCATGTTCCACTGCGGGGCCAGGCACCGCACCGCGCGATTCTCATCCCAGTGGCGCAGGCCGTTCAGTTCCAGTGCGTGCAGCCATGTGCCGTTTTTCTGGATAAATTCGTTGACAAGGAATTCGTGTTTCTCTTGTCCGACGAGGTAGAGGTCCCACATCGGGTGGTTGAACACCACCAGGACATTGGGCTCCTGGTGCAGCGCGGCGAGAATTTGTGTGAGTTCACCATCGCTTGGATTGGCAGTGAAGTCTTCCAGCACGCGCATCCAGTCGGCGGCCCTGGCGCTTGGCAAATTATGGATGCCGAGATGGAACGACTGCACCCCCCCGTACGGAGCGCTCCATTCAACCGAAACGGGAATGGTGCGGGCGCTGGGTACCGTGCGCAGAAGCATCGGCGCCTTGATGTTGTCGTGATCGGTGATCGACACCATGGGAGCCACATCGAGATTCTCGATTTGCCGGCTCTCGAGATCGTAGGCCAACTTGGGCGTCATCGGCGGCGTCCAGTAACTCTTCGCGTAGTCGATGCAGACTCCATGAACTGATTTCGATCGACGTTCGAGTCGCGAAATCAATGGACGAATCAGCGGATATTGATTTCCCAGATTCGCCAGAAAGTCCAGTGTCTCCATGGATTGGTTGGTATGGCTATGGAGGGAAACGCCCGAACGAAATCCCTTTGCAGCCTTTTGGTCGAGCCACAAGTAGTTGATCGTAGAGTTTGCCACGTCCGCTCCTTTTTACCGCCACCCGGTCTACTGCCTGGTCCCGCGATCTGGCTGGAGTTTCTGTGCTTAGTATCCTCCGACTGCCGTCAATATCGCGTTAAGAGAGTGCGAATGTGGCTTCAATTGCGGAAAGAATCAATACAGTAACCAGAAATGCCAGTAAAACCCGATGTTTTCGGCTAAAACACGGAGAAAGCTGCACTCCAAAGTGTGCTTTCGGAAAGTCCAAGAAATTCCCGGCCAACGTGGTTGAGCACCATTTCCAGTGCACACGAGCGCTCGGGGACCGCTTCGCGGTTTTTTCAGGATTTGGGCGGATCTAGCCGTTCGTTTTGGCCAATTCCGGCCCCAGGAAATCTTCGAGCGTCGAAGCCGGCATCAGTTCATTCGACGCGTGCTCGGCAGCCGCCTCGGGAATCAGGTAGTTCTCGGTGAGTCCTTTGCGCAGCATCTCGAAGGCTTCCTCCGGCGTGTCGGCAAACTGAAAGAGCTCGACATCCTTTGGCGAGATCGCGCCGGTCTCCACCAGCACTTCCAGGTTGAAGACGCGCCGCCAGTATTCCGGTCCATAGATGACGACTGTGATTTTCTTCGCCAGCTTATGCGTCTGCGCCAGCGTCAGAATTTCGAACATCTCATCGAGCGTGCCGAAGCCGCCCGGGAAGACAACCAGCGCCTTGGCCAAGTAAGCAAACCAGAGCTTACGCATGAAGAAATAGTGGAACTCGAAGTTGAGCGTTGGGGTGATGTACGGATTAGGAGACTGCTCGAAAGGTAGCTGGATGTTCATGCCGACGGTTTTGCCGCCGGCCTCGTGGGCGCCGCGATTGGCCGCTTCCATGATGCCGGGCCCTCCGCCCGAGGTGACTACGAAACGATGGCGGCGCGAGGGAATGGTCTTGGCCCAGGTGGTGAGCATGTGCGCGAGGCGGCGTGCGTCTTCGTAATAACGTGCCATTTCGACGGCCGCAACGGCACGCTTGCGCTGCAAGTCGGTCGCCTTGCCGGCGGCAATCTCGGGCGGCTTGGCCGGCTGCTCCTCACTCGGTGCGGGACGCGTCGACCCGGTGTTATCGAGAAGCTCCAGCTCGTGGTCAGCTTCTTCGCGGCCACGAAACCGCGCTGACCCGAAAAAGACCACCGTGTCCTGAATGCGCTCGCGGCGAAATCGCGCCAATGGCTCCATGTACTCGGCCACAATCCGAATCAGCCGCCCATCGGCGCTGTTAAGAAAGTTGGAATTTTCATAGGCCAGCGGGGCCGACGCGAGAGGCGGCGGCTGGCCGTTTCCAGGTAACTTGGCAACACCGTCAACGGCGGGTGTGGAGGGCAACGATGCGTTCTCAACCAGCGTTTCTGTCGTCTGTGTCTTGGGCGATGTAGGGCTGCTGCCCTCGGTTCGTGGAGAGCGATCTGCGCTTGCTGAGGAGGCTTCTTTGTTTTCTTGTTCGCTCATGGCTTACCCGTTTCTGTGGCGGAATGCATCCTTGAGCGCTATCCACAAATTCAACAACCCCAGCCCGGAAATAATGCCCCGTACGGCGCCATTGGCAGCATAGATCGAGAGCGTCGGAAACTGGACGAAGAGCGGATTTTGATCCCAGAACAACGGCGACCAAGGCGCATAACAGACGGCCAATCCGATGTAGATCCGCAGCGTTACACGCAGGAAAAGCTCTGCACGGATGAGCCATCGCGGAATTCGTTGCGGGGGATGGTCCGCCACCGACGCTCCAGACGGACCGCCAGCCAAGGAGCCAGGTTCAGGAGCCGGGCTCGCGGGCAAAGGATGCGATATCAATTCCGGCTGCTGAGACATTCGTCAATATGAACTTCTGGCGCGCGTCCATCGTCACTCGGCTGGAACGGGGAGGCCGTATTGAAACGGTATCACAGCGGAGAGCGGGCCAGACGCGCTCCTTCCACGCTGTCGAAACGATAGTTCAGTAACGGTATTGCCGGTTCATTCTGGTCGGCGTATTTTATTTGTGTGCGCGGATTTCTTCTCAGAGGAGCCAGCCCATGAAGCGTGCCGTCCCAGTCGGAATCGCATTCATTTTCGCCGTTGCAACCTTAGCTGCGCAGACTACCGCGACTCCGCCCGCGAGCCGGGAGAATGCTCAGACTGCAACGAACTTCGTCCTTTATCTGCCCGCACCAACTTGCCCAGTGAGCATGCATGCGTTGCACGGGGCTGGGACCGGTCTGGTTGCCGTGCACGGGGATCAACGAATGGCGGGCTTCTCGCAGCGGATCCATCTCATTCTCACTAATCCGAAGTCGACAAAGATCGCCGTCGCGAAGGTGAAGGTCTTTGGTCTTTCCGGTAAGAATCGCGTCGAACGGGCATCGGCCAATCAGCTTGGCCTTACGAATCAGCAACCCGCGTTCGACCTGACAAGGACCCTCGATGTCACGTTCACACCGGAAGGCGAAAGGGACGTTGCGACCGATCTGGTTCTACCCGGCTTTACGTCGGTCCTCTCGATTCAGTTGGAATCGCTCACCTACAAGGATGGTTCGACTTGGACCGTCGCCGGGCGGCAGGCCTGCCGCGTCGCACCCGATCCCATGATGCTCGTCGCCGACCGGTGAGCATATCTGCCTTTTCCATTGGAGATCGCTATGCAGACCGATGTGTATGAACTCCACGGCCAGCGCATTCTCGATTTGCCCGCCGAAGGGCCGCTTTTGCGTACCGGGCAAGATGCAAACGATCTGATTGGCGAAGCGAAAGCCGCAGGAGCCGGTCTTGTCGTTCTCCCGATCACCCGCCTCGATCCAGCATTTCTTGAATTGCGCAGCGGGATCGCCGGTGACATGGTGCAGAAATTTGTCACCTACCAGGTCGCGGTTGCAATTGTCGGAGACACCAGTCCACTCGAGTCCGAAAGCAAATCTCTTCGCGACTTCATTCGCGAATCGAATCGGCGAGGCTCGGTCTGGTTCCTCGCCGATAAGGATGCACTACGTGAAAAGCTGAGCACGGGCAGCCGCGCATAGGAACTGGGCACGCGCCTGCCCATTCTTCAGAAACGGAAATACCCGCCAATCATCGGCTCGGCCGTGTGCGTAAACGCGTCGGTCGATGTATAGAGCCGCGTCGGGTCGGGCGCCTTGTAGAGGTTGCCGCGATATTGAAAGCGCAGCCCGAGATGCGGCACCAGGCCCCAGTCGAGCCCCGCACCATAGATGAATGTCGGCTTCGTCGCGGTGTCGGTCGAGCTTTGGTTGCCACTGGGGACATCGAACAGAAGCCCTACGCCCGCGAGCGCGAAGGGCCGGAGATGAGCCAACCGCAAAGAGGCCACCCAATCGCCTGAAATCTCGTGCGCGTTGGCGGAGACGGAAGCCGGCGTAGGCGCGCCGCAACGGGGGCACAAGCCCGACAGGGCACACGTAACCGGACGCCTTATACACCTGGTTGGCGCGGTTGTAGGAGTAAGTGCCCTCGTAGCCGATCAGCGGATTTGAAATGTGGCGCACTTCGATCATGCCGCCCGCAGCATTCGCTGGACTCTGTACCGTGCCGTTGCCGTTGCTGGTTCCGTTAAAGGCACCGTAGAGGCTCAATGCAACATCGGTCTGTGCAATGGCGATTTTGTTGCCGAGCGTGATGAGTGCGAGAAATAAGAAAACTGCACGAATCCATGAAATTCGCATGAGGGTTTCCTGAGCTGCATCCGTTTGCGAGTAATTCAATCTCTTCCTGAAAGTCCGACTTTTCACCTGCAAGTTTTTTGACGCCCTCCCCGGAGTAATGTTTTCATGCCGGAGACGTGTGTCGTGGTTTCACTGGCCTCGGAACTTCGCCGGGTTATTCTGTGAGGACTGCATGAACCGACTCCTCTACGGCACACTTTTGGCCACGCTCACCGGCTCCTCGCTCTTCCTGTCGACGTATTTCACGGGCCAGGAGGGTTCAACGCAGGGGCTCGCCTACAAAGATGAGCAGCCTGTGCGTGCGCGTCACGGCATGGTGGTGAGCGTGCATCATCTGGCTGCCGACGCGGGGCTTGAAGTATTGCGCGAGGGCGGCAACGCGGTGGATGCGGCTGTAGCGACCGGTTTCGCGCTCGCTGTGGTGCATCCTGCGGCCGGTAATCTCGGCGGGGGCGGGTTTTTGCTGCTGCGCACACACGACGGCAAAGCCACCTTCATCGACTATCGCGAGAAGGCTCCGCTGGCTGCTACGGAAACCATGTACCAGGACGCGCAAGGCAACGTGTTGCCCGCAACGAGCCTGCAATCGAGCGTGATTGGCTACCGTTCCATCGCGACCCCCGGCTCCGTGGCGGGCCTCGCCTACGCCGAACGCAAATACGGCAAGCTCGGCATTGCGCGCGTGATGGCTCCCGCGATCAGGCTGGCGCGCGAAGGCTACGAGCTTTCAGCCGAGGAGGCGCACGAGCTCACCGATGAGGACCTGGCCAAATTCCCCGACTCGAAGCGCATCTTCCAGCGCGACGGCCAGCTTTACAAAGCCGGCGAAATCTTCAAACAGCCTGAACTGGCCCTGACGCTCGCACGCATTGCCACGGACCCCGATGATTTTTATCACGGAAAAATGGCGCAGGAACTGATTAACGATTTGAAGCCGGGCGGCGCGCTGCTCGCGCTCGAAGACCTTGCCCATTACACGGTCGTCGAGCGCACGCCTGTCACGGGCACATTCCACAACTACACGGTTCTCAGCGCACCGCCGCCCTCTTCAGGAGGTGTAGTGCTGGTGAGCGCGCTGAACATTCTCGAAGGCTACGGTCTTGGTTCCCTCGGCGATCGCACCGCTGCCTCGATGCGTTTGATCACCGAAGCCTACCGTCGTGCCTACATGGATCGCGCGGACTACCTCGGCGATCCCGATTACAACTCCATTCCAGTGGCCGAACTCACTGCGAAGAAGTATGCAGAAGCATGGCGCGCAAGTATCGAGCCGAAAACGGCAACTCCCAGCACTTCGCTGCAACGGCCTCCGGGCTTTTTGCCGCCGGCTCCCACCACAACGGGCCATCGCCGCGCCGAATCGCAGGATACGACGCATTATTCGGTTGTCGATGGCGAAGGCAACGCAGTCTCGGTGACCACGACGCTCAATGACAGCTTCGGCTCACATGTCACCGCCGGGTCGCTCGGATTCTTGCTGAACGACGAAATGGACGATTTTGCCGCGAAGATGGGCGTGCCGAATATGTTCGGGCTCATCCAGGGTCCGGCCAATGCGATTGCTCCCGGCAAGAGGCCGCTTAGTTCCATGACGCCGACCATTATTTTGGAAGACGGCAGGCTCCGTTACGTGCTCGGCTCGCCCGGTGGAGCGCGCATTATCACGACCGTCGCGAATATTTTCCTGTCCGCGGCTGAAGGCGGTCTCAATATTCAACAAGCCGTGGACGCTCCGCGCTTCCACCATCAATATCTGCCCGACAAGCTGTATCTCGAGCCGGGCTTCAGCGAAGCCACGTTGAGCGACCTGCGTGCCATGGGTTACACGCTCGATATACGGAATGGCCGTTGGTCGAACGGCGAATGCATCGCCGTGGATCCAAAGACGGGCGAGTTGGAAGGCGGCCAGGCCCACCGCAGCCACTATGGCAAGGCGGCTGGCTACTAATCCGAGATCTGCGAAGACGAAAACGCGATTCCACCGTTTTCCACAGATTGGTCTGTATCGTCTGTCACAGCTTTTGTGGGTCCGATAGTACGAAAGTTGCATTACGTGCTCTCGCTCCTGCCGAGTTCCCGGCCGCACGATTAAGCGCTTCCGCCGAGTAAGAAAAACAGCCCAAAGAAATGGAGGATCGAGCCTTCATTTCAGACAGAAAACTGCACCAGGACTCGCGTTCACACCGCCAGAACCTTCGCGACCGTCGCGACGGGTTCGTGGAGTGAACCTGTCGTTTCCAGATGGACCTCGTTTGGAAGTCGAGCCGGGTGCCCTCAAAAGGAGCAGCCTGTACAGGAGGTTTCCCATGTTCCCCCCCATCAAGCATGGATGGAGCAAGCCTTCCACTATCCTCTTCGCCTCGGAGTTTCCCGCAAACGAAAACGTCTTTGCGTTCGCCCTCGCCCAGGCCCGGGAGTCTTGCGCAGATCTCATTATTTTTCACGTGTACGAGGATTCCGGCTTAGCCGCAGGTACGAGTTCGGAAACGAGGCCCAGCGCCTACGCCGAAGCTCGAGCCGCGAGACGCCGCTTTGAGCACCTCGCCCAACGCGCCAGGGATCTTGGGATTCAATGCAGAGTCGTGGTCCGGCCTGGATCGGCCGTTGATGAGATTCTCTCGTTCCTTGAAGGGCGAAAGATCGATCGTGTCGTCATGGGCGCTCATACTCCCGGCCCCATCGGCAAGTTGCTCGTGGGCTCAGTGGCGGAAGCTGTGCTCCGCAACGCCAGAGTGCCGGTCAACACTGTCGGCCCGTTCGTGGTTGAGAATTCCTATCGCAATTTCGCCACATGCACCATCCTCTGTTCGGTCAGCACGCATGAGTCAGCTTCCTTGGTTGTGGCCTTTGCCGCGGAACTCGCCGACCGCCACGACGCTCGTCTGATTCTGCAACAGGCCATCCCACCCCAGGAATGCGTTGAGGTTCTGACTAATCGAAGCACAGCCCAGATAGAAGCGGACCTCCTCGCGTTGATTCCGCTCAAGCTGAGAAATAAGGTTAACGTCCAAACCATCGTCTCGATCGGAGATCCTACAGAAGAACTTCTCTACCAGGGAAGAGTCCAGCAGGCCAACCTGATTGTGCTGGGCGCACAGGGTGCCTCTCATTTTGCCGCCGTCACACGTGCCGGCCTCGTTTACAAAGTGCTGGCCTACGCGCGTTGTCCGGTGATCACGCTGTCGCCCCTGGTGTTGGCCGCGTCCGGAGCCGACCAGGGTATACCGCGCCACGACACTGTCAACTATATGGCAGGGGTAATCTAACGAGGACCCTTTTCTAGCCGATTGAATTCACAGCTGGAGCCTCGACCGGCACTGCCTGCACGGCGGCCGGTTCCACTTCAACACCTTCCATCGCGGACACAAGCGCTGTGGGCAAAAAGATGGAAAAGACCGTCCCACTTGCGCCGTAGCGCTGTCTGCTCCACACTCTCACGTTGCCACCATGACGTTCGACAAGCTGCGCAACCACCCACATACCCAAGCCGGTTCCAGTCTCAGCCTTGGTGGTGAAGAATGGCTCAAAGATGCGGCGCATCGTTGCGCGATCCATCCCCACTCCGGAATCGCAAAGGGTTACTCGGATTCCTTCCACAGACCATTCGCGCCAGTCGCGGGAAGGACGAAGCCGAATCACCATCTTTCCGCCTTGCGGCATGGCTTCAATCGAGTTGGCGATCAGGTTCGCGAAGATCTGCTGTGCCTCGCTGGGCATGCAGGCGATAGCGATTTCATTTGTGGCGAGAACGTCTACCGTGATTCCCGAAACCGTCAGCCTGGGGCGAAACATCCCGATGACACCGTCGACGACTTCCGACAGCATCGTGATCTTCGGCGTGCCCTGCTCGCGGTGGAATTTCAAAGTCGACTGTGTAATCAGCGATACACGCAGCAGTTCGTCCAATGCGCTGCGTGCGTGCGCGCGCGCTTCCTCGGCGGTGCCGCTCATCGTGATCAGGTAGAGCAGGTTCGTGACCGCTTCAAGGGGATTGTTGATTTCGTGTGCCACCGAAGCCGCTAATCTCCCTGCCACGGCAAGTTTCTCCGCGCGCAGCATCGCATCTTCCGCTTGCTTGCGATGCGTTACGTCCGTCACAACACCCATAAGAAAGATCGCCCGGCTATCCTTACCCCGCTGACATTGTCCCTGCGACTCGACCCAGCGCACGGTTCCGTCCGGCCACACGATGCGGTATTGGCGACGAAATTCGTCAGCATGCTCGAGATCGTGAGCGAACGCCTCTCTCATGGTTTCCGCGTCGTCGGGATGAATGGCGTCGAACCAGATTTGATTTCGGGGCTCAAATTCACCGGGTTCATAGCCGATCATTCGGAACATTTCGTCAGACCACTGAACGGATTCGCTCACCACATCCCAGCTCCAGAGCCCCATGCCGCTGGCGCGCAGGGCGATCCGGAGTGCCGCATCGCGATCCCGCAAGGCCTCGCCGGCGCGTGCCCGCTCCTCGGCCATCTGCTTTTGGGTCTGGGCCAGAATGAGACTCTTCTTCAGTTCCCGCGCATTCAATTCAGTACGCTGGTCGGCCCAGCGCCGGATCAGAACCCCCAGCAATGTCGACAGCACGAGGAACAGCGAGAGCCGCACTTCTTCCTGCGCGAATCCAGTCGAGAACCGGAACTGCGTCTTGGTCAGCAGCAGGTCCACGAGGGTCACATCGAGAACCGCGCATCCGAAACTGCCCGCCATCCCGAAAAACCACGCACTCAAAACCACCGTGGGAAATGCGAGTAGGAGAGGAAAAGCGTGCAATGGAGCGATCGCGTACGTCAGACCAACTGACACAGCCGCTGTGCAGCACCCGAGCAGAGTTCGAAAGGGCCATGGAAGGTGGTCGATAGAGCTGGCACTTGGAATCTTCAACGCTCTCCTCGATTTGCCGAACGGTCGCGCAGAGTGTCCGAATGGTTAGCTAAAGTCTCACACTGGGCAGACGGATAAACCATGCAAAGGTGCGAGGCTCCGAGCCGGAATCTCCGGGCAGGTCGTCTGAATGGGGTCCGGCAGGGGATCGCAGTGTCGGTAGCATAGGAGACTTACGCTCCACTGTCCAGTGCATTGACTGCGGATCACCCGCCGGACGGTTACCATTCGCAACAACGGGCGAGCGCCCTATTTCGCGGTATCTTATTGGAAAAATGCGACAATAGGGACAGTTTCCGGATTGCGCCCGCAATCAATCCGGCGCGAAGGAATTCTTTTCCATCATGCTTCGAGTCTTATCAACGCACTTATTTTTGAACCAGCGTCTTCATCCCGGGCTGTTGGAAGTCGCCTGTCGCGGCGGCGCGCAGGGGGTTGAAGTTTTTGCCGCACGCCAACACTTCGACTACACCAGCCGGGAACACGTGGGCGAGCTTGCCTCGTGGTTTGGCGAAAATTCTCTCGAACCCTTTTCGCTGCACGCACCTATGTTTCCGGACCGCGAAATGGGCCGGGCTGGCGCTCCGGCTGTGAACGTGCTGCACCCTGAGAAGTCGCGACGCATCGACGCGATGGACGAGATCAAGCGCGCCCTTGAGTCGGCAGAACGCATTCCCTTCAAGAACCTGGTCGTACATCTGGGCGAGAACAACGACCAATGGTCGCCGCGGAGCATTGAATATGGCATGACGGCCCTGGAGCATCTCGGCGCCTTCGCGCACCCCCTTGGCGTCAAGCTCCTGGTGGAGAACCTCTTGAGCGAGGCCACCACCCCCGAGCACCTGTTGACCATTCTCGACATGGGTCACTTGCAGAACGTAAGTGTTTGCCTGGACCTCGGCCACGCGCATATCGGTCCCGGCGCAACGGAAGCCATCGCGACACTCGCCAACCGGATTGGCTCCGTGCACATGCATGACAATCACGGAACGAAGGACGAGCATCTTTGGCCGAGAGACGGAACCATCGACTGGCCCGCCGTCGCAAAGGCCCTGGGTGAACTCGCAGCGCCGCCCGCCGCAGTTCTCGAAATCAGCCACACGCTGAGCGACCCGCCACCGACCCTACCCGACAGGATCAAGAAGGCTTTCGATTTGCTTTGAGGGTTGCGCCTGAGGGTGTCCGGCTGTGGACATACGGATGGAAGTGGCAACCCCTCTTTGCCATTTCGCCATTCCCGCGTTCTCCACATGACGGAGGTAACAACGCGGCCTCGGATTCGCCGCAAATTCGCTTGTAGAGCGCTGCCAACGCTGCTCCTCTTAAGACAAATGGACCGCACGCTCTCCACCTTATTAACGGTGGCCAAATTGCATTGGGAGTTTGACCACAAAGCGTGAGCGGGCAGAAAAAGAAACGCGGTTTTTGATTGAATCTTATCTACATTGGCCCTGTCGCAAGGCTGGACCGAAATACACGTTTTACCTACTACGGCAATCCTTCCATCCCGGATCTGAATTTGATTTGAACGATTGCGGATGTATTCCTGACGGAGCGACGTGTCGCATTTTCATGGTCCGAGCGAGTGTCCATGCGGCATGGAAGCGATGCGGCGAGCGGCTGATCCCGTCGCACATTGAACGGAACGAACGGGAGCGAGGAAGCATGCGAAGGATTGGCTTTTGTCTCGTGCTGGGAGTTGCGGCTTTTCTGTCTGGATGCGGTTCCTTCATTGTTAGCTCCTCGAAGACCGGCACACTGGCGATCACCACCTCCGCGCTTCCCGGAGCGATTGTTGGCGTCGCGTATAGCAGCACTGTTGTGGCTTCTGGGGGCACAACTCCTTACGCCTTCAGTGCGACTGGGCTGCCCAGCGGGCTCACGATCAACAGCACGACCGGCGCGATTACAGGAACACCGGCGCAAAGCGCAGTGGGCACCGCGTCCGTCGCGGTTAAGATTACTGACTCGGGTTTGCCGCCACAGTCTGCGAAGGCGACGCTCAGCCTGACAGTGAGCGCGGTGCCAGCGAACACGCTGACCATCACCACAACTTCTCTTCCCAACGGAACCATCGGCGCACCGTACAACGGGACCATCACAGTCACGGGCGGCTCTTCGCCCTTCAACTTCAGTGCGACGGGATTGCCGACTGGGCTCTCGATCAACGCGACGACCGGCACGATCTCCGGCACCCCTACACAAAGCACCGCCGGAACAGCCAACGTCACGATCACGGTGACGGATTCGACAAGGCCCACTGCCCAGACCACAACGGCTTATCTCAGCCTCACGATCGGTGCGGGACAGTCGGGCACACTGGCCATCACAACATCGTCGCTGCCGTCAGGAACGGTGGGTGCCTCGTACAGCGGCACGATAACTGCGACGGGGGGCACAGCGCCTTATGCGTTCACCGCGACCGGATTACCGAGCGGTTTCACCATCAATGCGACATCGGGAACAATCACGGGAAATCCCACCCAGGCTGATGTGGGACCGACTTCAGTGACAGTCACGGTGACGGATGCAACCCAGCCCACAGCACTGTCGGCATCGGCGACTCTGAACCTGACCATCGAAGCCGCAGGATCAGCTTCGGCGTGCACCCAGATGAGCACGGGCAATAACGCCAGTCTCAACGGCTTCGTTCCCTTCCCATCAACAAGCGCATGGAACACCGATATCTCGCAAGCTCCACTCGACCCGAACAACACCGCAATCACATCAGCCTCAGGATTTGCCGGAGAGCATCTGCATCATGATTGGTCGTCGGTGGCCGGCGGCAACTACGGCATTCCCTACGTTGTCGTCGATTCGAGCAACACGCCGCTGGTCCGCATCGACGTGGTCTCCTACGCCAGTGAAAGCGATGTCGCCCAGGCTCCATTCCCCATCACTGCACCGATTGAAGGCTCCCCGGCGGATTGCACGGGCGGCCCGAATAATTATGTTGGAGACCAGCACGTGCTCGTGCTGGATCGCAACGCGTGCATGCTCTACGAAACATTCAATACGGTGCGTTGCAACGGAGCCTGGAGTTCGGATTCGGAGACGATTTGGGACTTGAAGAATTATGAGCAGCGTCCCTGGGGATGGACGTCGGCCGATGCCGCAGGCCTGCCGATTTTTCCAGGGCTGGTGCGGTACGACGAAGTAGCCTCCGGCGCAATCAATCACGCCATCCGCTTCACGTTGCCACACACCAAGAACGACGCCAACGGCGGCTACTTTGTGGAACCGGCCAGTCACGCCGCAGGTAACAACTCGACCACGAGCAACGTGATGGGCATGCGCATCCGCCTCAAAGCAAGTTTCGATATCTCAGGCTATTCCGCGGCCAACCAGGTCATCCTGACGGCGATGAAGAAGTACGGCTTGATCCTTGCCGACAACGGAAGTTATTTCTACTTCCAGGGCGTACCCGATCCTCGGTGGGACGACAATGATTTGGTCAATCTGGATTCAATCCAGTCTTCCAACTTTGAAGTGGTGCAGATGACGCCCACGTATCCCGGCTACGACGACGCGACTGCGCCCACAGGAGCGCCTCCCACGATCGGCAGCTTCGCCGCATCGTCAACTTCAGTCACTGCGGGGACACCGGTGACACTGACTTGGGATACGACGAACGACTCGTATGATTTTATTGATGTACTCGGCGGTGTGAGTGGCGGCAGTGTGAGCGTGAAGCCTGCGGCGACCACGACCTACACGCTGAACGCGACGAATCAATACGGACGATCGACTGCCACGGTGACCGTAACTGTCCACTAAGAGCGGTTCTATCTGTTCCCTGTTCCCTGTTCCCTGCCTTTAGCAGATTCTCGGCAGCTGCTCGCCAATCTGTGTCGGGATGACGCGATTTCCGCCGATAGAAGTCCGCGCGACCAGCATGCGCTTGTGTTGCGCGGTCACATGGCCGATGCGCGCGGCATCACGCCCTAACGGATTTGCGCGCAGCACTTCAAGCACGCGGTCTGCGGTCTCTGGAGCGACAAAAAAGACCGCCTTGCCTTCATTGGCTACATACACGGGATCGAGGCCGAGTAGCTCGCAGGCCGATTGCACTTCCAGCCGCACCGGCAAGGTGGTTTCATCAATCTCGATGCCCACATTCGACGAAGTCGCAATTTCATTCAGAGTTGAAGCGAGCCCGCCCCGTGTCGGATCGCGCATCGCATGGACCGCCTCTCCCGCCGCTTTGAGCACTACGGCAATCATCCCGTTCAGCGCCGCGCAATCCGACCGAATCTGGCTTTCAAATTCAAGGCCCTCGCGCACACTCATGATCGCCATGCCGTGATCGCCGATGGTTCCCGAAACAAGCACCACATCGCCGGGTTGCGCGCGATGCGGGCCAACGTTAACGCCCGGCCGCAGCAAGCCCACGCCTGACGTGTTGATATAGCAACCATCGCCGTGCCCGCGCTCCACAACCTTCGTATCGCCGGTAACGATCCGGACGCCCGCCGTAGCTGCGGCATCTGCCATGGCCTGCACGACAGCCGCAAGCTGCGCCAACGGAAATCCCTCTTCCAGAATGAAGCTAGCGCTTAAATACTTCGGCTCCGCGCCAGAGACCGCAAGATCGTTGACCGTCCCATTCACGGCCAGCGCGCCGATTGATCCGCCCGGAAAAAACAGCGGCTGCACGACAAAGGAATCCGTACTCATGGCCAGCTTGCCGGGCCCCAGTTCAAACACCGCCGCATCGCCCAAATTCTCAAGAGCAGGATTGCGAAAAGCAGGCAGAAATAAGTGTTCGACGAGCTCGTTGCCAAGCTTGCCGCCTCCCCCATGGCCCATCACGATGTTCGGATAGCCAACCAGAGGTAGGGGACACGACCAAATCGAAAAGTCGGGCGCGCCGCTCTCAGGCATGCGCCGCTCCGCAGAACATGGGTGCCCTAGGTCTCGATGCCGGGGTCCCCAGCGACAGGTCGTCGTCGCTGGGGTGGTTTGAGACCTGGGAAAACTGCCAAACTCCGTAGCTGAAATTATCCATGCGCAGCTCCGGACAATGCGGCACCCGCGCCCGCCAGTTCATCAGCGGACAAGAAGCGCCCGTAGTTGAAGTACGCCGCACATGCTCCCTCGCTCGACACCATGGTTGCGCCCAGCGGATGCCGCGGCGTGCACTCCTTGCCAAAGGCCGGGCACTCGGCAGGCTTGATCGCCCCACGCAGCACATCTCCGGAATGGCAGAGCGCCGACTCTTCCGTGTGAATGCCGGAAATCTGGAAACGCTCCTCGGCATCGAAGGCACGATACGCATCATTCAGCCGCCAGCCGCTCTTCGGGATAACGCCGATCCCGCGCCAGGCGCGATCCGTTACCTCGAAGACCTCTGCCAGCAACTTCTGCGCTGCACGATTCCCTTCGAAGGTCACGACACGCGCATACGCGTTTTCGACTTCGTGCTGGCCCGCCTCAAGCTGCACCACGGCCCGACGGATCCCATCGAGCAGATCGAGCGGCTCAAAGCCCGTGACGATGATCGGAATCCCATACTTCTCGGCCAGCGGCGGATACTCCCAATAGCCCATCACGCTGCACACATGACCGGCCGCCAAAAAAGCCTGAACCTTATTGCCGGGCGAACTCATGATGGCTTCAATCGCCGGCGGCACCAGCACGTGCGAAACCAGCAACGAAAAATTCTTGATTCCGCGCCGTTTTGCCAGGTGCACGCTCATGGCGTTCGCGGGCGCGGTGGTCTCAAACCCCACACCAAAAAACACCACCTGCCTGTCGAGATTCTTTGCCGCCAATTCCACCGCATCGAGGGGCGAATACACCACGCGCACATCGCCACCCGCGCCCTTTATCTGGAAGAGATCGGCGTCTGTCCCCGGCACGCGCAGCATATCGCCAAAGCTGCAGAAAATCACCCCCGGCTGAGCCGCAATCGCCAGCGCCTTGTCAATCAGTTCAAGCGGCGTCACGCACACGGGGCAGCCCGGCCCGTGCACCATCTCAATGCCGGCCGGCAGCATCTGGTCGATTCCATTGCGAATGATGGAATGCGTTTGCCCTCCGCACACCTCCATGATCTTCCACGGGCGCGTCGCGACCTGCGCAATCTCCCGCGCCATGCGCTGGGCAATCTCGCCATTGCGAAATTCGGTCAGGTATTTCATGCGTCGCCTTCAGTCAGCGAAACTTGGGTGCCCCAGGTCTCGCNNTCGGCCAATTCCTCGTCCAACACGCCCATGGCGCGAAAGTCCGCGAGGGTCTTCTCGGCGGTCTCTTCGTCGATTTTTGAGAGCGCAAATCCCACGTGAACAATCGTGTAGTCACCCACCTCGACTTCCGGGACGTAGTCCAGGCAGACGCGCTTGACCACACCGCCAAAATTCACGCGGCCCAGGCGCAGACCGCCCTCGTTGGTGATTTCTTCCACTCGTCCGGGAATCGCGAGACACATAGCAACTAGGTTATACGCCTTCGACGGTGACATCAGGTGTGATTTAAATCACTTCGACGCCGCCTTATCGCGCCTTCTTCCCCTCATTCTCCGCCACCCGCGCCTTTACCATCTTCTTCACAAGCGCCGTCGAAAGCGGTTTGTCCACCGGAAACTGCAACGTCCCCTTCGATGTCCGGTATCCCTTCAGCTCCTCTTTCATTTCGTCGATGAGCGACGCCTGCATAGGAAAAAAGCTGCAGTGATTCTTGAATGCCGCGTAGCCCACCAGGGCCCCTTTGTAACGAAACGCGGGCATACCGTAACTCAGGCCCTCCGTCGCCTCCGCTGGAACAGCCGACCGAATCGTCGCACGAATCTTCTCCAACGTGCTGCGCGCGGGCTCAGGCACCTTGGCCAGATAAGCAGTCACGGCGGCCTCGCCCGCTGCCGCTGCGCCGTCCAATTTCTTTGAAGCCTTCAACATCCTTCCTTGCCCTCCACGGACGCGCTAACTCCCCGCGTGGCGGACCCTCAGCTCCTTGAGATACTCCAGCCATTCCGCCATGCCGGCGCCGGTTTTCGCCGACGTCTCAAAGACGCGAATACCGGGGCGGATCGCGCGAATATTCTTCAAGGCCGCTTCACGGTCAAACTCGCACGGTCCGGCAAGATCGATCTTGGTAATCACAGCCGCGTCGGCGGAATTAAAGAGCGTGGGGTACTTCAACGGCTTGTCTTCTCCCTCGGTCACGCTGAGAAGCGCCACGCGCACCGCTTCGCCCAGGTCGTAGCTCGAGGGGCACACCAGGTTGCCAACGTTTTCAATAAACAGATAATCGAGGCCGGCGAGGTCCCAGCCTTCGAGGTGCTTCGCCACCATCTCAGCTTCAAGGTGGCAGATGCCGTGCGTGTTGATCTGCCGCACGGGCGCGCCGCTCGCCGCCAGCCGCCGCGCATCGTTGTCGGTTTCTAAATCCCCCACTAAAGCAGCAGCACGAGAGCCGCGCGCAAGCAAATCGCGAAGCGTCCGCTCCAAAAATGCAGTCTTCCCCGTCCCTGGACTCGAAACGAGGTTCAACACCAGCACGCCCGCCGAAGTGAATCGCTGCCGCAGCCCACGCGCCAGCTCGTCGTTCTTCTTCAGAATGCCTTGCCGCAATTCCACAATGCGCGTCGTCATGGAGTAACTGCCTCCCCGGCTTTTTCGATTTCGCCCTCTTCAATCTCGAACGACTCGACCTCCAATTCCCTCCCCTGGCGCAGATCCGATACCGGCTCCCCACAGTGCGGGCAGCTGAAGCTCTGCAGGCTCTCAATCTCCCCATCGGCGCCGCACGCCGCGCAATGCACGATCACCGGCAGTATTTGGACCACCAGCTTCGAACCTTCCAGCGACGTCCCCTCGGTGGCAATGCCATAGCAGAACTGGAGCGAATCCTCGACGACCGCGGCCAGAGCACCCACTCGCAGGCGGACTTCCGTCACGCGCGCGCCATGATAGACAGCGAGCGATTCGGTCACGGAGTCCACAATGCTGGAGACAATGGAAAGCTCGTGCATGCAACCCCTCACTCGAAAGCACGATTCTACGCCGTGAGCACCGCTCCCACCTATGCCGGACCGCACTCAGCATCCGCGTGCAGGCCACATTGTAAGATGGCTTTGGAGATCGGAATTCCCATGTCCCGCACTTTTGCGCCCCATCCGCAAACCGCATCCCGCCTGGCTTTGAGCGAGCTTGCGCCAGGGGTCCTTCAGTCTGAAATCCGCGCCATGACAACGGAGTGCGACCGCATCGGCGGCATCAACCTGGCCCAGGGTGTTTGTGACACGCCTGTTCCCGCGCCCGTTGAAGCCGAGGCTCACGCCGCCATCCACGCCGGACACAATATCTACACGCGCCTCGACGGCATTACGCGGTTGCGCAACGCCATTGCGGCGAAGCAGCAACGCGATTATGGCCTCGGCTACGATCCCGAGACCGAAGTCCTGGTAGCCAGCGGCGCAACCGGCGGCCTGCATGCCGCGGCCATGGCTCTGCTGAATCCCGACGACGAAGTTTTGTTGTTCGAGCCGTTCTATGGCTACCACGTGGCCACGTTCCAATCCATGCGCGTGAAGCCTGTGCTGGTGCCGCTGGCCGAGCCTGACTGGGCGCTCGATATCGATGCATTGCGCGCCGCCATCACTCCGCACACACGCGCCATCCTTCTCAATACGCCCGCGAATCCCAGCGGCAAGGTGTTTTCGCGCGCGGAAATCGAGGAAGTCGCCGCAGTTTGCCGTGAGCATGACTTGTTCCTTTTCACCGACGAGATTTACGAGTACTTCGTCTATGACGGCGGGGAACACATTTGCCCCGCCACGCTCGACGGCATGCGCGAGCGCACCATTGTGATGTCGGGATTCTCGAAGACATTTAGCATTACTGGCTGGCGGCTCGGTTACGTCACTGCCGACGCCAAGTGGATGGCCGCCATGGCCTACTTCCACGACCTGACATACGTCTGCGCGCCGTCCGCATTTCAACATGCTGCCGCGGCGGGACTTGAGCAGTTGCCGCCGGAGTTCTACACGCAATTGGCTCGGGACCATCAGGACAAACGAGAGCGGATTTTGTCGGCGCTGCGCGATGCGGGCATGGAGCCCAGCGTTCCCGCTGGGGCGTATTACGTGCTGGCCAAGGCGACGCATCTGCCGGGAGCGACTTCCGCGCAGAAGGCGCGGCATCTGCTGGCCGCTACGGGCGTAGCGTCGGTAGCAGGGTCAGCGTTTTTCCGGCCGGGGCGCGGGGAGGACCTGCTGCGGTTCTGCTTTGCCAAAAAGGATGAAGATCTGGACGACGCATGCGCTCGTCTACGGCGGCTCTAGGCAGCCAGCGGAGCAGGCCCCGGCGTCAGGGAATTCTGCGAACTGAAATTCTGCGAACCAGGATTAACCCAGCAGGAATATCCTGTGCGCGTCTTCGGAGGATGCGATGAACGGCAGACTTTTCCTGACATATGCGTTGACGCTAGCAACGTTTGCGGGCGCGCAGACGCCAAACAATCAACCCGGCAAACAGCCCAACAGCCAGCCCCTCGGGGTGAGCAGAGCGGACGGTGGGGCGCGCGGGCCAATGGAGAGCATCTTCGTCCCGCCGAAGCCAGGGGCGCCCTTCACCCTTGAACTGGCCGCGGAGTGGACGCGGACCATGATGAACGGTGGCGGAAGCTACACGCTCGCCAATCAGCGACGCATCGTGCGCGATGGCCGGGGCAGAATCTATCAGGAACGATGGATTCTTGTGCCTAAAGGTGGCGACGTCAAGTCCACGATGAACGTTTTTCAGATCACCGATCCGGAGCAGCACACCTGGTACAACTGCGAGCCGTCGACGAAGATTTGCGAACTGCTGACCTATCACCTGACGGCCGAGCAAGTCTATCTGCCAGCGATCACGACGACGGGACCGATGCCCAACGGCAAGGGCACGCTGCTCCATGAGGACCTCGGGACGGCGACCATTGAAAGCGTGGAGACGCACGGCTACCGCGAGACACAGACGTTGAACCCGGGAGTGATGGGCAACGACGCGCCCATGATCACGGTGCGGGAGTTCTGGTATTAGCCGGATCTGGGGCTCAACCTGAAGTCGACGGTCGACAGCCCGTTCAGCGGCAAGCAGGTGTTCACGGTGAAAGAGCTGACGCTGGGCGAGCCTGAACCCACGCTCTTTCTGGTTCCCGACGACTATAAGGTTGTGGACCACCGGATTGAGCAGGAGTGAATGGGTGGCGGCTCTGTCGAGTTTCAGGCGGATTGGCATAGGGAGAAAGCAGTTGGATTTGTTTCGCGGTTGGTCTCGCATGAGTGGTGTGGTGCGCTTGGGCGCGCTGCTGGCAGTGCTGCTTTTGAATGCGGCGGCGATGCTCGGCGCACAAACTCCTCTCGATGGGGTCTGGCAGGGATACGATGGCGAATGGCGCCATACCTCGTCGCAGCTCATCGCGCTGGCCGAAGCCACTCCGGCGGAGAAGTTTGCTTGGCGTCCAGCGCCGGGAGTCCGCTCGACGAGCGAAGTCTACATGCACATCGTGGATGCGAACTTCTACCTGCTCAGCATTACCGGCCCAAAAATGCCGGCTGATATGACCGACAACATGGAGAAAACGGTCACATCGAAAGAAGACGTGATCCGCTGGCTGAAGCGCTCGTTCGAAGCGGTGAAGCAGGCGCATCTCAAGGAAACTCCGCAGGACCTTGCGCGAAAAGTGCACATCGAAGACCGTGACTCGACGGTGGACTGGATGTATCTGCGCATCATCATCCATGCAAACGAGCATATGGGGCAGCTAGTAGCGTATGCGCGCATGACCGGCGTCGTGCCACCCTGGTCGAAGTAGCTTAGCAGCCCGTGTGAAAGTCGGGTTTTGAAAGGGCACGACTTCAGTCGTGCCATAGGTAGTCGCAGAATGAAGGCAGCTTTAGCCGCTGAGGGATGCCTTTCACGACATTTCGACTTTTGCCACATCCTGTTAGCACCTTCGAGCCCAGTTATCCACTAACCTGCTGCGATTCCCAGAGAGCGCCATATCGGCTCCCGCTGCTATTCTTCAGAATCTCCGTAGTGTTGAGACGTGCGTCGTTTTTTCGCGCGGAATTCAGAGTGAGCGCAAAAAGCTCGAAGCTGCTGCGCGCAATGGCACCAGGATAGTTGGAGGAAAAATTGACATCAGAGCCTCTGTTCCCCGAGCGCAAGCCGACCGGCGAAGGTATCCTGCCGTCCCAGGAGATCGTTCACCTGGTGCAGACGGGCAAGATTTGTTCCTCCCTGGACATCACCGACGATCAAATCCAGCCGTCCAGCCTTGACCTTCGCTTGTCCCACGAGGCATACAGAATTCGGGCCAGCTTTCTGCCGGGCAAATCGACGACACTGTTGAACAAGGCCCGATCGAACGGAATGCTGATGGAGACCAACGACATTTCCGATGGCGCGCTTCTCCAGCCGAACGTCATTTACATCATCCCGTTGATGGAAAGCCTCGCCCTTCCGCCGGATATTTATGGCATTGCCAACCCGAAGAGTTCTACAGGGAGACTCGACATTTTCACCCGCCTCCTTACGGAGTTTGGCGATGAATTTGAGCGCGTGCGCAGGGGCTACAGCGGCGGGTTATACATCGAAGTCGTCTCGCAGACATTTCCGATTCTTGTGCGCGCAGGCATGAAACTGAACCAGCTACGATTCGGGCGCGGGCGCAGAGCGGTGGTCGGAGAGGAGCGTCTGCGCCAACTGGGCCAAAGTAACTTCCTGATTCATTCCGATGAAGATACCAGCCACGCAACCGTCGATCGCGGCCTGCGCCTGACCGTCGACCTTGAGGGAAACGGATCGGGTGTAGTTGGCTACCAGGCAAAGAAAACGAAGCAGCCCATCGACCTCGGTCTGATCAACCACTACGAGATCGACGACTTCTGGACCCCCATGTACAAAGGCAAAGAATGCATCCTCGTCCCCGGCGAGTTCTACATTCTGGCTTCGAAGCAGAGGGTTCGCATCCCGCCGGATCTCGCATCGGAGATGCTCCCCTACGATCTTTCCACGCAGGAATTCAGAGTGCACTATGCAGGATTTTTCGATCCCGGCTTCGGCTATGGCGAGAACGGAGAAATCTCCGGTACCAGAGCGGTCCTCGAAGTGCGTGCCAACGAAATGCCGATTCTTCTCGAAGACGATCAATTCGTCGGCCGCCTGAACTACTACTACATGTCCGCCAAACCGGACAAAGTGTATGGCGGCTCGATCGGTTCGAACTACCAGCAACAAGGCTTGGCGCTGAGCAAGCAATTCAAGCGGGAGCAGTTTGCATCGGGTTCAAAGGCGGCACTCGATTCGACGACCAGCTCCGCCATTCCGCGAGCGGCAGCCCGCGAAAGCCACAGAGCCGCAGACTCGGATGATGAAGGGCCCAAGAACCGCAGCCGTTTCGCATTTGCAGAAGACGCCTTCGAACATTCCATTCGCGCTCGCAATCGCGAAGATTGAATTGACCGTGGAGTTGCGTCAATCGAGTTAGGACTTACTCAGCCCTTAGAGCTTCCACCGGATCGACAGATGCAGCGCGCCGTGCAGGCAGATAACTCGCCAGCGCGGCAGAGGCAACAAGCACCAATGGAATTGCGATATAGGTGAACGGATCAAGCGGGCTGATGCCGAAGAGCAGGGACTTCATCAACTGCATCAGCCCCGCTGCGGCGCAGACGCCGATCACCACGCCAATGCCCGTTAACACCAGCGCGGAACGGACAAACATCCACTTGAGTCCGCTTTTTTGCGCGCCCAGCGCGAGGCGGATGCCGATTTCGCGCGTGCGCTGCGAAACAGCGTAGGAGATGACACCGTAGATTCCGATGATCCCGAGCAAAAGCGCCATCGATCCGGCAATGGCGAGCATGACCAGCGTGAAGGAAGTGCGCGCCATCGATTTCGAGTAAATCTCCTGCATCGTGCGCACCGAAGCGAGCGGCAGGCTCGCATTGACAGACCCGACAGCCTGCTGGAGTTCGGCGAGGAAGCTCTCGGTGCCGGCGCGGCTGGTGCGGATAGCCATGGTGACCGAGCGCGGCGCGTGAATGGTGTTCTTCATGTAAGGATTGGCAATCATCGCCGGCCAGTAGACGATGGCCGGCGGATCCGCGGAGACGCCGTTGTGGTGCACATCCTGCACCACGCCGACGATCTCCTGCCATGGCATGCCGGTAAACTGCCTGCCGCGTTTGCCGATGGCCGCCGCCGGCGAGCCCCATAGAGAGCGCGCGAAACCCTCCGAGAGGATGATGCCTGGACGCAGGCCGTAGACATCGGTCCAGGTAAAGTCGCGGCCGGCAACGATGCGCGTGCCCATGGTGTGAAAGTAATTCGGCGAGACGTAGTTGAACAGGCGTAGCGGCGGATGATCGTGGTTGTCGCTCTTGTCCTCGAAGCGAATCTCGTCCCACATGGGGTCGATGCCCTCCATCGGAACGGCTTCGGTGAAGCCGACCGACGTGACGCCGGGAATCGCGCCAAGCTTGTCGGCGATGGCGTTTTGCAGATGCGTGACGGCGACCTGATCGCTGACGAGCGAATCGGGGACGGAGATGCGCAGGGTCTGCAGATGCGGCGCATCGGAGAACCCGGGATCGACGTTGCGCAGGCGCCAGAAGGTGCGAATCATGAGCACCGCGCTGACCAGCAGTACGAGCGCCATCGCGACCTGGGCGACGACAAGAGTTTTGCGGGCTCGCTGACGGTCGCGGCCTGCGCTGGCGGTGCGCGCCGCTCCGCTGAAGACGTTGCGGACACGGGCGCCCGCATATTTAAGCGCGGGAATGGCGCCGAAGAAAAGTCCGGAGAAGACCGACAGCAGCAAGGTAAAGATCAGGGACCGCGCATCGAGAGAGATTTCGGTGAGGCGCGGCAGGTCGGCGGGACCGATGGCTACGAGGAGACGCAGACCCTCATGAGCGACGACGATGGCGAAGAGGCCGCCGATGAGTCCGAGCGCGAGGCTCTCCACAAGAAGCTCACGGACGATGCGCGCGCGGCCTGCCCCGAGCGCAGCACGAATGGCAAGCTCCTGCTGGCGGGATTCCGCGCGGACAAGAAGCAGATTCGCCACGTTGGTGCAGGCGATGAGCATCACCACGCCGATGGTGCCCATGACAACCCAGAGCAGCTTGCTCACGTCGCCGACGACCTCCTGCTTGAGCGGGCGAAACGCCGGCGCGATCCGCCAAACTTTGTACCAATGCGGATTGGTGCCAGGGCCATTGGTCCAGGAATCCATCCAAACCGGGATGAGGCGGGCGACATCGGCATCAGACCGTGCGATGGTCACACCGGGTTTGAGGCGGCCGATGCCTTGATACGCGAAGCCGGCAAGCGGCTCGTTGTGGGGATCTAGTCCCATCGGCGTGAGAATGTCGAACTCCTGATCGACAAGGCGGTAGCCACGCGGCATCACGCCGATGATGGTGCGCTGCCGCGAATCGACCATGAGGCTGCGGCCAATCACGGAGCGGTCTCCGCCAAACCGGCGCTCCCAGTAGCCGTAACTGAGCATGATGTTGTTTGCATTTTTGGGATCGTAATCGGCAGCCGAGAGCCAGCGGCCAATCAGCGGCGGGACGCCGAGCGTCTCAAGCACGCCATCGGTCATGTTGACGGCATGGACTTCTTCGGGCTGCGCAAACCCAGTCACGTTCGAGGTCCCGGGTCTCCACACGCCGAGCGATTGAAAAGTGCGGTTGTGCTCGGAGAAGGTGAAGTACATCGAACCGGAAAGGCGTAGTCCGCTCTCGAAGCTCGCCAGGCCTTCAGCGCCAGGGGCATCAAGGTTGAGAGAGACGAGCCGATCAGGCTCGGGATAGGGCAGCGGCTTGAGGATGACGCTGTTGAGCACGCTGAACACCGCCGTGTTGGCGCCGATCCCGATAGCCAGCGTGAGCAAGACCGTGACCGTGAAGCCCGGCGATTTACGCAGCCGGCGGAGGACAAACTTCAGATCGGCAAGGATCGACTCGAGCGCGGGCCACTGCCATGCTTCGCGGCTCTTCTGCTCGACAAGGGCGACATTGCCGAACTCCCGTCGCGCGCTCTGTTCAGCCTGAGCGCGCGGCATGCCTTCTGCGATTAGCTCTTCGGTTCGCTCGGCAATGTGTTCCTGAATAGACACGGAGAGGTCGTCGTCGCGCTGACGGCGGCGAAAAAGTTGTGTGATCGAATTCATCGAAGTGCTCCGGAACCAGAGAATGTTGACTTACGAAAATCGCACCAAATCAAACCTACCTACTCGTTGCGCAAGGCTGTGGTCGGGTCAACGTGCATGGCGCGCCGCGCTGGACCAAACGTCGCGCAAAATGCCACGATCAGCATGACCGAGAGTACGACTGGGTAAACTTCAGGCCCGCCAACGACCAGGCCATGAAAGATTGACTCGAAGAGCTTGGGCAGCGGCAGCGCCATCAGCAGTCCGATCGCCGAACCGATAGCTGCGACCTTGAAGCCGTCCCGCAAAATCATGCGCGAAATGTCCGAGGCTTTCGCCCCCAGAGCCAGCCGGATGCCGATCTCATGCGTTCGCTGGCCCACGGAATACGCAATGAGCCCGTAGATGCCGATGGCGGAAAGAATGAGAGCCAGAATCGCAAACGTCCCCAGAAGCTTCGTGAAGAGAGGATCTCCGTTTTTCTGAGACTCGATCACGTCGTCCATGCTCATCACCCGCAGCAGCGGAAGCTCACGGTCAAGTTGTGCGATCGCCTGGCGCAGAGACGATGCGAGACTCTTCGGCTCGACAGTCGACCGCAGCATCAGAGCGAACGATGCAACCGGCCGCTGGAGATAGGCCTCAAAAACCTCCGGATCGACGCGCGCATCCTCGGAATAGCTCTTCACGTCGCTCACCACGCCAACGATTTCGCTCCACGCCGGCGAAGCCCCCGCAACGTCAAGCTGGATCTGCTTCCCAACTGGATCACGATCCTGAAAATATTTGTGGACAAACTCCTGGTTCACCAACACCACGTGCGGCGCAGTTGCATCATCCCGGCCTGTGAACAAACGGCCCCGCAGCAGCGGAACCCCGGCAACCTCGAAGTACTCCGGCGTCACCACCACATCGGCGACCGTGTGCTGATCGTTCGAATGCGCCTCCGTTTGCCCTTTGATGTGAAAGGTTACGCTGTTCAACCCAGAGGCCGGCAGATCGGAGGCAACTGCCACTTTCTCAACTCCGGGAATCTGCCGCGCTCGCTCGATCAGCCCGCGAACAAACTGAATCTGCTTCGAAGAATCAGCGTAGCGCGCCTTGTCCAGAACCAGGCCGGCAGTCAAAAGATGATCGTGATTGAAACCAAGCTTTTGATGTTCGATGAGAGAAACTCCCCGGATCAGCAGGCAACTGCCGATCAGAAGAAACAGCGCGAGAGCAATCTCCCCGCCGACCAGAAAGACACGCATCCGATTGTGCGCCCGGCCCGAGCTGGCTCCGCGTCCCTCGCTCTTCAGGTCGGTATTGATCTCCGTGCGAGAAGCCTTCAGCGCAGGAGCCACGCTCGAGAGAACAGCCGAAACCAGCGAGACCACCGCAGCAAAGATTAGGACATTGGTGTCGAGGCTTATCTTCACATCGGCGATCGCGTCATTAAAGCTCAGGCCGGCGCTAATCACGCGAATCCCGAAATAGGTCAGAAACAGCCCCACGCCGCCACCCAGCAGCGCAATCACCACGCCCTCCGTCAATAGTTGCCGCACCACGCGCACCCGTGTAGCCCCCAGCGACATGCGAATCGCCAACTCCTTCTGGCGGCCAACCGCGCGCGTCAGCAGCAGTCCCGCAACGTTCGCGCAGGCAATAAAGAGAACAAATCCAACCACGGTCATGATCACTGCCAGAGCCGTACCAATGCCGAAGTTGTAAATCAGAAAGTCAGGCAATGTCCGCACAGCCGCACCCCAGCGCCCTTCGATTGCCGGATAATCCTGCTGAGCCTGTTGCCCGAGCATGCGCATCTGCACGCGTGCCTGTTCAAGTTTGATGCCCGGAGCCAGCCGCGCAAACAGATAGAGCGAACGATTCTTCCTTGCATCGGCGGTGGCGTCGCTCGCGGTCAATGTCAACGGCGTCCAAAGCTGCGGTGTGAATCCGAGCAGCCGAAAATCCGCAGGCATTACGCCGGCTACCACATAGTCTTCGCGATTCAGGCGCACCACCCGCCCCACCACCGAAGCATCCGAACCGAAGCGCCGCTCCCACAAACCGTGACTCAAAACCAGAACATGATCGCGCCCCGGCTGATCTTCTCCGGCGACAAAGGCGCGCCCGAGTGCCGGAGAAACGCCAAATACCGGAAAATAGTTCGTCGAGACCGCTGCATACGAGAGCGCTTCCGCTTGTAGCCCCTTCCCCGCCAGACTGCCGGTGCGATACTCATCCGCTGCAGCCATCGCGGAGAAGACGCGCGTGTCCTTGCTCCAGGCAAGATAGTTTGGCGCAGAGGCCGGGTTGGCATCCGGCTGAAATTGCGAGTCGGGATTGACCGACGAGACCACAACCATGCTCTGCGGATCGCGCCCCGGCAGATGCGGCAGCAGGAATGCACTCACCATGCTGAACATGGTCGCGTTCACGGCAATTCCGAGCGCCAGCGTCACCACCGCCGTGATGGTAAAGCCGGGCGACTTGATCAGTTGCCGCAGCGCGAATCGAATATCGGCGAAGACGCTTTCGGCCGTTGGCCACTGCCACACTTCGCGGCTGCGCTGCTCCACCAGGCCCACGTTGCCGAATGCCCGCCGTGCCGTCTGCTCGGCTTCGGCGCGCGGCATGCCCTCACCTACCAATTCGTCGGCGCGCTCCGCAATGTGCTCGCGGATCGAGACAGTCAGGTCGTCATAGCGGCGACGGCGAAAGAGCTTGCTCAAAAAGATCATGGTCGTTCTCCTACGTCTTGGCAACGGCGAGCACGCGCGTAATACCGGCAAACATCTTTTCGAAACTCGACACTTCCTGCTCCAGGTGGCGCAGCCCAGCATCGGTCACGCGATAAATGCGCGTCGGCCGCCCCTTCGCGGAGGTTCCGGCTTCGGACTCGAGCAGCCGTTCGCGCAGCAGCCGCTGCAGCGCCGGATACAGCGAGCCTTCCTCCACCTGCAGCAGGTCACCGGAGACTTGCTGGATGTGCTTCACCAGCGCGTACCCATGCATCGGGCGCAGGCGAAGCGATTGCAGAATCATCAGTTCAAGCGCGCCAGGGAAAAGGTCGCGGCGATCGGAATCTTTAGCCATAGTCCGAGTCTAGGCGCAGCATACCTATTTTGGAAATAGCTATTCGTCACAAAGATTGGCGCGAAGCGGAGGTTTCACTCAATCTGGGGGTTTCATTCGATCCGGAGGGAGGCGGGGGTTTCAACCCCCGCATTAAGCCAACAGAATCAAGGCCGGCTTTAGCCGCGGAGGGACGGCCAACGCATTTGCCGCCGAAATCCCGCCCGGAACGAAGATCGATAGGCGTTCTGGGGAATTCGGCGACCCAACCGCGAAATGACAATTGGCTGACAACCGGCGTCGCGCGGCGGCCTAAGGTTGTCGCATAAGTTGGTGAGCCGAGAGCAGCATCCCGTACTCACCACCTTCTTCCTTCCGCATTTTCGACCACTTTTCGGGCATCCGCTTCTCTTGGGCCAGCGGAACCGCCCGCAAGTGGTCGCTTTTTTGGGACTGGCCGGGACTGGCCGTCCAGGCAAACATGGAGGCCAAAGGGGACCCTCCCGTCTCCTCCGCCGCCCACCCTCCTACGCGGCGTCATCCTGAGGATCCGCGTGTCTGGGGCCCCGATCGCACAGAGTGCGATTGGGGTAAGCGGACCGAAGGATCTGCTTTTCGAAAGCTCAAATCTGGGAAGAATTCAGGCGAGGACGGCGATTTGCTTTACCTGAGTCTGTGGTTCGGGCACTGGTAGGCCGTCCTCGCGGAGCCCTTCAAGGTGAAACTCAATTCCCTCGCGGATCAGTTTTTCTGTTTCTTCAATGGTGGCGGCAGCCACGCCGAGTCCCCGTAAGTCCGGTGCATAGGCGCTCCAACCCGTTGAGGTCTTTTCGAAAACAACCGCATATCGAGTCATTTCAGTCCTGACAACCTCAAGATGCAGTCATCTTTTCGATCTCCGGGGAATGGCCATCTCTACAATCGAAACATATGACAGGTTTCAGGTGTCCCAGCTCTTGCGCGTACCATGCAAATTCAAGCAATGACATGTTCTAATCGTGGTCAGACATCTCTGGATAGACCCTGCGAGACTTTTCGATTGACTGAAGTAGAGGGTCTACGTATGCCAGCTGCTTGAGATAACGAGGACTTCACATGCCGGAACAAAAATGCCTCGTTCCACGCGTCTAAGGCGACCGCTTGAGCTTGGAACTACGTAGTGGTGAAACCACTATTATTGTGGGCTCAAACGGTTCCGGAAAAACTCGATTGGGGGTTTTCATCGAGAACCAGATCCCGGCCAAACTGGTGCACAGAATCGCAGCCCAAAAATCGCTGTCATTGAATGACAATATCAACCTAATTTCTTTGGAGCGGGCAAGTGGACTTTTGCGTTTCGGACATGCGGACGGCAACGAGACGTGGAAGGCCACGCAACGATGGGGAAACCGGCCTGCTGTCCATTTCCTAAGCGACTTTGACGCCTTGTTACAGACGCTTTTCGCGAAGCACAACAGAGTAGCAACAAAGTTTCTACAAGACGCGAGGGACAACCCGAGCATTAGGCCCCCATTTTCCGAATTCGATCGCCTCAAAGCTATATGGCAGCGTCTACTCCCTCATCGATCGCTTGAAATTAATGAAGCCTCCGTACAAGTTTCTCCAGCCCCATCGAGCGGTCAAAAGAACTATGCCGGAGGTGAAATGAGCGACGGGGAACGCGCAATCTTCTATTTTCTCGGACAGTGCCTAGTCGCGCCTGAAAATGCTGCGATCATAATCGACGAGCCAGAAGCGCACGTCCATAAGAGTATTCTCCAGCAACTATGGAATTCGATCGAGCAGGCAAGACCCGACTGCAGTTTCCTCTTTATCACACACGATACAGATTTCGCAGCCGCTCACAAGGCATCGAAAAGGTATTTTCTTAAGGCCTACGTACATACCCCAATGCAGTGGGATATTGAAGAAATACCCGATGATAGCGGCCTGCCGGAACAGGCACTGGTAGAACTTGTTGGCACCCGAAGACCGGTCCTGTTCATCGAGGGGGATCGCGGAAGTGTCGATCTTACGGTCTATTCCAGCCAATATGCAGATTATCTCGTGATTCCAATTGGCTCCTGCGAGGCCGTAATTCACTCTGTGACCAGTTTTAAAACCAATCCGGCGTTGCACAGACTTGAAGTGCGAGGGATCGTAGATGCAGATGACCGGGACACCAATGAGATATCGCGGTTGAACCAACGCGGAATTCACGCGCTTCAGGTTTGCGAGGTGGAAAACCTGCTGCTGCTGCCGAACGTTTTCCTCGCTTTGGCAGAATTACTTCTTTGCATCGATCCCCCGGGGCTGTTAAATAGGCTGTTCTCAGAAGTAGTCGCCGATGCGAACAGTAACCTGGACCTTGCCGCAGTCCGCTTCGCAATCCGCCAAATCGACAAGCGACTAAAGTCAGTTGAAATCACAGCAAGGGACTCAACTAGCTTGGGCGTGGCATATCAAAATCAGATTTCTTCAATCGATCCTCTTGCGCTATTCAACGATTTCAAGTCAAGGCTCGCCAAGAGTATTGCCGATGCTGATTTGCCAATGATATTGAAGCTCTACGATAACAAGGGACTCTTGGCGCGCGCATCAAGCATCCTGGGTCTGAAGAGCAGGAACGAACTGCTCGATAAGGTGCGGCGCCATCTGGGCGCCGGGGCGACTAGTAGATTTAGCGATGAACTTGCAAGGGCTCTGCCAACACTATAGGCCCGACCGTCGTTGATGAACTACGCGCCCGCCTGGCGCTCAGGGTGTCGATGATGCAGCTTAGGCGGCCTTCGACTTTGGAGCAGCGGTCGGTCGGCCTCTTGTATATCGGTCCCCCAGCTCATCTCTAGTCTCAAAACATTGATGGGGCTGTGTGCGGGCCATTCGAGCTCAGTGGCCAAACTGGCAAATCATGTACACATCAACTGCTCCGAGAAGTGCGATGCAAACCATTAAGAATTCCCAAAGAAGGTGAAGACGGACCCAACTGCTGACTGGGTACCTACCCGCGTGCTTTTTGTCGGCGCGTTGTTCGATTTCGTCGAGCTTCAAATCGGCGTGGAGGCGGTCAAGTTCCTCACGAAGGCGCCCGACTCGAGACATACTCATTCGAAATCGCTCGTAGTACTTGGCTGTGGCAAGAAACCCAAAGAGACCCAGTACTACCAGAGAAATCGCCACCGCCATCGCACGCTTCGGAAAATCCTTGTCGACGATGAAGCCTTGAGCGGCAACTCCAATCACAATAATGAAATTGCTCAAAGCCGCCCGCTGATCCTCTGATTGTTTAGCCTGAGCCCATTGCCTATCCATCTCGCCAGATAGCAGTCCTGTCACTGTCTCGGCTTCTGCCATCGCACATTCCTCCTCGAAACGCCATGGCGGAGTGTACTACGGAGAATGCAGAAAGCGCAGTATGAAACACGAAGTCGTAGAGGTGAGGCACTCGGCCACCAAAAACACGGCGAGATGCCCGATCGCCAAGACGGATCCCAGCTTCAAACGCCGGATGGTTTCGGCCATGGCTCAAACCATAGCACGGGTCTCAGGATCGACCACTCTTTCATCCGGTCCGGCGCGGCCTGAGGCCAATTCCGATGTTGCCGAAAATATCCCCCATGTAGCGCAGAATGGGAATGAGTGCGCGTCCAAGGGCGCGCGACCGGTCCGTACCACCAAGGGGTACCCCACCCCCCCCCTCCTAAATTTGTAGTTATCCACAGCGATATTGCAGAAAATTTCGCAGACCTGTGAAGGGCGCGCCTCAATCCATCGCGGGCATCAGGCCGCCTCCACTTGCACAGTCATCCATAATTCTTCGCAAATCCCACGCAACACCTGTGACTGATGTCTCAATTGTTCCACGTGGAACANNGTTCCACGTGGAACAATTTCGAAGCGTGGAACAATCTCCCGCGTAGCCGCTGCCTGAGGCGCTAGCACAAATTGTTCCACGTGGAACAATTTGCGGCGTGCGGCCGAACGGCCGCGTATGCCTGGACGACCAGTCCTACTTCAGCGAAGCCTGCATGGCCAGGTTGAGCACAATCATCAAAACCGCCGAGCCCGGAATCAGCAGCAGCGCCTTCTTCAGCCGCTGCGGATCGGGCCCCGCGATGGCTCCGATGATGCGCGAGCTTACGGCTAATCCTGCCCATCCGCAGGTGATGGCGAATCCGATCGCCGTGCCCGTCATCTGCGGAAACGCCGATCCGACAATAGCGAGCGTGGTAGGAAAGACCGGAGCCATGGCGAGTCCTGCAAGAAACACAAGAACAGCAGCAGCTACAGGCTTATTGGTGCGCAACATCAGAAACGTAGTCACAGCCATGGCAATCGACGACGCAAGCGTAACTGTAGCCGCAGGTACATGAATCAGGATCGGCGAAACAGCCACACGTCCAATCAACAAGCCCAGCGCGAATCCCAGCGAAAGAATATTGAGCGCCTTGGACTCGGGAATTCCCTGCGCAATCAAGTGGCGCGGCAACCAGTTCCACACGCCAACTTCGCAGCCGACATAAAGAAAAAGGAAGAGACCTGACAGCAGCAACAGCGGCCGGCCGAGGATGGGTCCAATGCCGGCGAGGAGGAAGGCCGCGCTGCCGGCAGGCGCGGGCATGGGCGTGACGGCCTGGATGACGAGGGTGACGACGGTGACGGAGGCGACGGTATAGCAGAGGCGATGCCAATTCTGCTTGAAGAGATTGGCGGAGATGAAGGGCGTGGCGAGTCCTCCAAGGCCGAAGAAGAGGTTGACGAGGTTGAGGGCGGTGGCACGGTGCTCGGGGCTGGCGGCGGAGGAGAGCGCGTTGGCGCCGGTGACGACGATGCCTCCGCCGACGCCGAGAAGGAAGAGCAGGAAGACAATGGCTCCGTAGCCGCGGGATTTTGGCAGGGCGAAGAGTGCGACGGCGATAGCGATGAGGCCGAGAATGAGGCCGATCTTGTCGCCCTGCGTATCGAGGAGGGGGCCGACGGCGAGCGAGGCGATCATGAGCCCGAGGGCCTGGGCGAAGGCGATGGTGCCGTTCTGCGTGGGCGTGAGATGAAAGCGCGCGGAGAGGTCGGGTAGGATGGTGCCGAGCATGGCGGCGATCATTCCGTAGACGAAGATGGCGAGGATGGCGGCGAAGATGAGCACGGCGGGTCCTTTCGGGATCGTAGGCAAGGATAAGGCATGGGGGTGGATAGACGGGGAGTTTGCGAGTTGAGGTTTGTGCTTTCCCGCCCTTGACGCAAAAGCGCGTCAAGGGTGGGGCACCCAGTTCGAGGTGATTGACGCGTTGCGAGAAGCATGTCCTTCGCTCCGCTCGTCACAAAGTCTGGAAGTTGGAATGCGGGATGCTCACAGGGCGTTTAGTATCGCGTCTTAGAAGGCAGAAGCTGCCTCTTGTTTTCCATCCTTTTGTGAACGAAACCAGCGGTTCTTGCGTTGTAGAGAGAAGAGGCTTTTCTTCGATTCGTTGGAATTGTTCGAACGAGCAACACAAAACTGGAGCGCGGAGCACACCCATGGGCGATTTGTGGAAGGACGTTAAGCACGCGCTGCAAATGTTCATCAAGAGTCCCGGCTTTACGTTCGCCGCAGTGTCGGCACTGGCGCTGGGGATTGGCGCGAATACGGCCATCTTTACGGTGGTGAATGCGGTGCTGCTGACCTTTCCCGGTGCCGACCGCATCATGGAGATCGAGCTGAGTGGGCAGGGCGGCAATGCGGCGATTGCGTCGATTCCGAAGTTTCATCTGTACCAGCAGCAGACGGGCATCTTTAAAGAAGTGGCGGCGTACGATTTTGCGGGACCGGGCTACAACCTGACCGGTGACAGGCCGGAGCAGATTCACGGGATTCACGTGACGGAGGCATATTTCCGGCTATTTGGCGCGCCGGTGATGCTGGGACGCACGTTCACGCCGCAGGAAGACCTGCCTAACGGTGGCAAGGTTGTGGTGCTGGGCTACGGGATGTGGCAGCGGAGGTTTGGCGGGAATCCCAAAGTGATTGGGAGCGCGCTGTCGCTGGGGAATGAGCCATACACGATTGTGGGCGTGCTGGGGAGGGATTTTGTTTCCGATCCCGAGGCGGATATCTGGCTGCCGTTTCAATTTGAGCCGAACAGTACGAATCAGGGGCATTTCTTTCAGGCTGCGGGGATGCTGAAGCCGGGTATCACGCTGGCGCAGGCTAATGCGCAGATGAAGCTGGCGTATGGGCAGTTTCATCGGCGGTATCCGCAGTCGGACCCGAAGGACGGATTTGTGGTGGAGCCGCTGCGCGACGCCATTGTGAACGATTCGCGGAAATCGCTGCTGGTGCTGCTGGGCGCGGTGGGCCTGGTGCTGTTGATTGCGTGCGCGAATGTGGCAAACCTGCTGCTGGTGCGGGCGACGGGACGGAAGCGGGAGTTTGCGATTCGTTCGGCGCTGGGCGCGAGCCGGACGCGGATTATTAGGCAACTGCTGACGGAGAGCGTGTTGCTGGCCGTGACGGGTGGCGTGCTGGGGTCGGTGCTGGGATTTGTGGGCGTGCGGGCGCTGCTCGCGATCAGTCCGGCGGGCTTGCCACGCATTGGCGAAGACGGCGCAGCGATTGGCGTGGATTGGCGGGTGTTGGGATTCACGCTGGGGATATCGCTGCTGACGGGAATTTTGTTTGGGCTGTTTCCCGCGTTCGCGGCTTCGCGGACGGATCTGAATTCGTCGCTGAAGGAGAGCAGCAACCGGTCGGGCACGGGGTTCCGGCAGGGGAAGGCGCGGGCGGCGCTGGTGGTGAGTGAGGTTTCACTGGCGCTGGTGCTGTTGATTGGGTCGGCACTGTTGATCAGGACGTTTATTGCGCTGCGCGGCGTGAACCCCGGATTTGACGCGCACAACGTGGTGAGCATGGACATGTCGCTGACCGGCGCGCGGTTTGAAAAGACGGCGGGCGTGGCGCAGCTTTCGCACGAGGGGCGCGCGCGGCTGAATGCGATTCCGGGCGTGGAGGATTCGGCGTTTACCTGCTGTTTGCCGATTCAGGGGCAGTTTGGATTGCCGTTCACGATTGTGGGCCGACCGGTGGATCCTGCGAAAGGGTCGCCGGACGCGGGATGGATGAGCGCTTCGCCGGACTACTACAAGCTGTTCAAGATTCCGGTGCTGCGGGGGCGCGAGTTCAACGAGCACGATACGGCGTCGGCGCCGGGCGTGGTGCTGATCAATGAGGCGCTGGCAAAGCAGTATTGGCCGAAGGGCAATCCGCTGGGGCAGCAGATCCTGATCGGGCATGGCGTGGGGCCGGAGTTTGAAGAACCGGCGCGGCAGGTGGTCGGGGTGGTTGGGAATGTGCATGACGGTGGGTTGGCGCGCGATCCGGGACCGCTGATGATTGTTCCCGATGCGCAGGTGACAGACGGGATGACGAAGCTGAATGCGGGCATCGTGCCTCTGCGATGGGTGGTGCGTACGCGCGGCGATCCACATCAACTAAATTCGCAGATCACGGAACAACTGCGATTGGCGAGCGGTGGATTTTCTGTGTCGCATGTGCGCACGATGGACGAGATTGTTTCGCGGTCCACGGCGCGGGACAGCTTCAACATGCTGCTGCTGACGATTTTTGGCGGGGTGGCGCTGGCGCTGGCGGCGATCGGGATCTACGGGCTGATGGCGTATTCGGTTGAGCAGCGCACGCAGGAGATGGGGATACGCATGGCGCTGGGCGCGGACCGCAGCACGATTCGGAAGCTGGTTGTGTGGCAGGGGATGCGGCTGGCGCTTGTGGGCGTGGCGCTGGGAATCGGCGCGGCGTTCGGACTGACGCGGCTGATCGCGAGCTTTCTATTTGGTGTGAAGAGCTGGGATCCGGCGGTGTTTATTACGGTGCCGCTGGTGTTGGGTGCTGTGGCACTGCTGGCGGTGTGGCTGCCGGCATCGCGCGCGGCGAGGATGGACCCGATGCAGGCGCTTCGGGTGGAGTGAGCATTGCATGCAGCGGACTCGCACACTTCTTGGAAGCGTCAACTACGGCAGGCGGCCACGCCAGAACTCAATACATCCGGATCGGCCGCGACTCGCCTCTAACCGGTTTTTGGGTCATTCAAGGAGGCTCGGGCAGGCACCGAAGAACGGTCGGGGAGTGTTCGTCTGCCACTACATCATTTATCGGGGAGCACCATGTTTCGGAAGATCTTCCATGTTCCGTCCGGCTGCTCTTGCCAAGCTGTCAGATATCTCTCAACCAGTCTTTTGCCGCCGCCGAATGTAGCCTCAGCCTCGCCCCATTCATAGACAAAGCTTCCTTGTTCCGTCGATCCCCACGTCTTCACGGCGGCAGAGCGCGCTCGTCCCAGACTTTCGAGCTGCGTTGTCATATGCCGCTCGATTTGAAACCGTCCTCGAACACACTCCCCCGTGCGACCGCAGTCGACGGCGTCTTCGGTATATGTTGCGGCAATCGCCTTCATGTCTCCAGCCTTTATCCCGTCGATCCAGGCCTGGTTTCCAGCATCGATCGCGACCCGTGCCGAGGCGATCGGCGTTTGGCCCGGCATGAGTATCGCTGCCGAAACCAGGCCACCAGCGGTGATGAACGACCTGAGTGTTTTCATGGAAGAAATCTCCTCTCGCTTACTTGTGAAGGCTAGCGCAGCACTGTCTGGATGATTGAACGAAATGCAGGTTACGCGATACTCCGACACTCGCACTTACAAGAGATAGAGTTCGCCTAGGCGAACTGTTTGGCCGGTCGCAAAATGAGGAAGACGCTGACGAGCACGAGGGCGGTGCCGGCAAGGGTGCGTGCGGTGACGGGCTCGTTGGCGACGAAGTAGCCGAGGGCCACGGCGACGATGGGATTCACATAGGCGTGGCTCGAGACGCGAGTGGCGGGCATGTGGGCAAGCAGCCACACGAAGGCCGTGAAGGCGACGAGCGATCCGAAAACAATGAGGTAGAGTTCCGCTTCGGCCCCGCGCAAGGAGATGTGCGGGAACGGATGCATTTCTCCAAAGGCAGCGGAGAGTGCGAGCAGTACAACTCCGCCGAGCATCATGGCGGCACCGGCGGTGAGGGGGCGGGCTTTCGGCAGATCGAACGACCGGCTGATGACTGCGCCAAGAGACCAGCTGAGACTGGCGGCGAGGATGGCGAAGCAGGGCAGGAGGCCGTAGGTTTGGCCGTTGCCGCGCAGGAGCAGAATGCCGACGCCTGCGAAACCGACAAGCGTGGAGACGGCGACGGCCCAGCGGAAACGCTGCTGGCGGAAGATCAGCATTTCGAGGATCAGGGTATCGATGGGAATGGTGGCCTCGAGCACAGCGGCGATGCCCGAGGGCACGTATTTTTGCGCCCAGAAAAGCAATCCGTACACGACGACAAACATGAGCAGGCCCATGATGGCCAGGCTGCGCCATTGCGTCGCGGTGGGGCGAGCTTCGCCTTTGACGCGCATGAAGGCGTAGAGAACAGTGCCGGCTATGAGAAAACGCGCGCCAGCGGCAAAGAGCGGGGGCAGTTCTTCGACCGCGATACGGATGGCGAGGAAGGTTGTTCCCCACAGGAAGTAGATGGCGAAGAACGCGGCGATCAGGCGCAGGCGGAACGATTTTGCGGCGGCGAGTGCGGAAGAATTGGTAACCACTGAAGCGCTCATAGACAGTTATCACTTTACAGAGGGCTCGGTAACCTGTCAAGATGATTTGAGGGGTTATCAGTAGAAATGCCGTCAGGGTTAGAGGATCGCACGTTTGAATTGATTGCGGGAGACGCCTCGCTCGATTTTGTGAACACGCTGGACTGGCGATTTCGTGAATCGGGGACGGAGGAATTGATCGGCAGTTATGGCGAGCTGATAGGTTTCTGCGAGCAGGCGGGCACGCTGATGGCGAAGCAGGCGCGGGGTCTGCGCCGCGAGGTGAGTGCGAGCGCGGGCGAGAAGGTATTGCGTGCTGCGCGGGAGTTGCGGGAAGCGGCAGCGGAGTTTTTTTATTCAGAGCTGGAGGAGCGTAAACCCGGGGCGGCGACGATTGTCAGGCTGGAACGGATGTTTAAAGATGCGCATCAACAGCAGCGGCTGCGCAGGAGTGACGGGCGGCTGCTGTGGGATTGGCCGGAAGGCGAGATTGCTCCNNTGGTTGTTTATGGATACGAGCAAGAATCACACGCGACGCTGGTGCGACATGAAGTTATGCGGGAACCGGATGAAGGCTCGGCGATTCAAGGCACTGCATGCAGCGGGTTGAGGGGGCTGCTCCAGTAGACTGAGAGGCGATGAATTCGTGCGAGAGATGGTTGGGGGCTACGCTCGCGGTGGCTCTTGCCGCGATGCTGGCCGGGTGCGGAACGCCGGGCGCTCCGCAGGCTCCGTCACTGAATCTGCCACAACCGGTGACGGACTTGTCTGCGATTCGCGCCGGCAACCAGGTATCACTTTTCTGGACCATGCCTAAAAAAAACACCGACAAGCTCGTGATTAAAGGCGACGTGACGGTGCGGGTTTGCCGACAGGAAGCCGTGGGCCCATGTGAAGATTCGGGTACGGTGACGATGGCTCCTGGCGCGGCGGGCTCGTATTCTGAGACTCTTCCTGCATTGCTGTCTACGGGGCCTCCACGAGTTCTGAAGTACTTTGTGGAATTGAAGAATCGCAATGGCCGATCGGCGGGCCTGTCGAACGCTGTGGAGACGCTGGCAGGAGGACCGCCTGATCCCGTGCGGGGATTCACGGCGGAGGTGAACAAAGCCGGTGTTGTGTTGAGTTGGACTCCCGACGGCGAGAATGCAGTTGTCCGGTTGCAGCGCAAGTTGCTGACTCCGCCTGCGACCAAACCGCAGCAAGGGCTGATGGCACCACAGCCGGAGCCGCTGGAACAAAATCTACTGATCGAGGATGTGGGACAGGGGCGGGCGCTCGACAAGAGCATTCACTTCGGCGAGACATACGAATATCGTGCGCAGCGCGTGGCACGTATGACGGTGAGCGGCAACACGATGGAGTTGGCTGGAGAGCTTTCACCGCCGGTGAGAGTCGAGGCGAAGGATGTGTTTCCACCCGCTGTGCCGACGGGACTGGCTGCTGTGGCCACGACGGGGGAGAATGGCGGCGAAGCTGCAATTGATCTCAGCTGGGCTCCAGACAGCGAGGCGGACGTTGCCGGGTATTTCGTCTATCGGCGCGAAGGTGATGCGGGATGGGAACGGGTTTCTCCTGCTGAGCCGGTGGTGGGGCCCGCGTTTCACGATGCGCATGTGCAGGTGGGGCACACCTATATCTATGCTGTGAGTGCTGTAGACCAGGGCAGGCATGAAGGCGCACGCTCGGCTGAGGCGCAGGAGACAGTGCCGAATCCGTAAATCTCGCGCGCGAGGGAGGTGCGATGAAGTATTGCCGGTTTTTGTTTGAGGGGGACCCTCACTACGGGACGGTGGAGGAACGCGGCGGCGAGTTGTGGATTGTGGATCTGGCCGCAGCACCGGATGAAGATCTGGCCTACAAGGTGGCGCATGCACGGCTGTTGGCCGCCAATGCTCTCGTGAAAGATGTTTCGAGTTTTGACTTTGAGCCGATGCCGCTGAGTGCGGCGAAGTTGCTCGCGCCGGTGACGCCCTCGAAGATCGTGTGCGTGGGGCGGAACTATCGCGACCATGCGAAAGAACTGGGCAACGAGGCTCCGGCGGAGCCGCTGCTGTTTTTCAAGCCACCGTCATCCCTGCTCGAGCCGGGCGGAGTTGTGCGGATGCCTGCGGTTTCAGAGCGCGTGGATTTTGAAGGCGAGCTGGCGCTTGTGATTGGACGGCGCGCGACGAAGCTGAAGGCCGATGCAAACTGGCGCACGTTTGTGCGTGGTTACACGCTGGCCAACGATGTAACTGCGCGCGATCTGCAAAAGAAGGATGGGCAGTGGACGCGGGCGAAGGGGTTCGATACGTTTTGCCCG
>PLKY01000255.1:58538-63404 GCA_003140785.1 Acidobacteriaceae bacterium
CGCGCCGATGAATCCAAAGAAGCGGTACACTGAAAGCCGAGCGCGCTCCCGCTTGAATGCGGGTGCACCTTCCCCAGGAGGAGATATGCCGCAGAATTTGCTGGAGCAGTTGCGGAAGTTTACCACCGTCGTTGCCGATACGGGCGACATTGAAGCGATGGAGAAGTTCAAGCCCACCGATGCAACCACCAATCCTTCCCTGATTACAACCGCCGCGCAGATGCCGCAGTACCAGCCGATTGTGGATGGCGTGCTGATGGACGCGCGCAAAGAGCTGGGCGAGAGCGCGACCGACCGGGATGTGGCGAACCTTGCTTTCAAGCGGCTGGCGGTGGCATTCGGAAAGAAGATTCTGGCCATTGTGCCGGGCCGCGTTTCAACGGAAGTTGACGCGCGCCTGTCGTACAACACGCACAAGACGATTGAGCAGGCACGGGAGATCATCGGGCAGTACGATCAGGCGGGCATTAAGCGCGAGCATGTGCTGATCAAGATTGCCTCGACGTNNCGTGGGAAGGCATTCGCGCGGCCGAGGTGCTGGAGCGCGAAGGCATCCATTGCAACCTGACGCTGCTGTTCGGCATGCACCAGGCGGTGGCTGCGGCGGAAGCGGGCGTGACGCTGATTTCGCCGTTTGTGGGTCGGATTCTGGATTGGTACAAGAAGGACACGGGCAAGGATTTTCATGGTGCGGACGATCCCGGCGTGCAGTCGGTGACGAAGATTTACAACTACTTCAAGAAGTTTGGATACAAGACGGTGGTGATGGGCGCGAGTTTCCGCAATATCGGTGAGATTACGGAACTGGCTGGATGCGATCTGCTGACAATCTCGCCGCAACTGCTGGCGGAGCTTGAATCGACGCAGGCCGATCTGCCGCGCAAACTCGATCCGGAGAAAGCGAAGAATCTGCAGATTGAGAAGATCACGATCGACAAGGCGACCTTTGACCGCATGCACAACGAGGATCGCATGGCGCATGACAAGTTGAAAGAAGGGATCGAGGGCTTTTCGTCTGCGCTGGAGAAGCTGGAAGGATTGCTCGCGAACCGGCTGGCGGCGCTGGAGTCGCGTGCGCCGGCGGTTGCATAATCCCAGCGAAGAAGTTTTTGTTGAAGGGCAGCCCAAAACGGGCTGCTCTTCTTTTTTGGGAACAATCCCTCCGAGCGTAATTACGGGTTCCGATTTAAGACATTGGCAAACGCGACAATCCCGATAAACTCCGTGTTACACAAAGTGAGTTCGAGGCTTTTTCAAGGCTTGCTGAACGATGATCGCTTTGGAGAGGAAGCCTGAAGAGGCCTTGCGGGAACCGGGCACAAGCTCCGGACTGCACAAGTTGCACCGAGCCGCCCATCGGCCCGGCACTGTGCGCAGTCAAGGGAGGCATGTATGCAAACCGAAGCTCATCCACTCGAATCCTTTTTTTACCATGCCGTGCGCACCAGCTTTGTCGATAAGCTCGGGTTGGACGATGCGGAGATTATCGAGTACGTTGCGCACATGCTTTGCGAGTTTTCAGAACCCGACAATCTGTACCGGCTAAGAGATGCGACGGGGCATCGGGTGGAGACAGTTGCCGAGATGATGCGTGCTGCCGACCCGGTTTACGGGACCGCGAGTTCGTTCGACGAAGAGCGCTCGGTACGCAAGTACATCGGCGACTATGCAATGTTCGTGGCTGGGATGCATCTGGACGTAATGGAGTCTGCGCCGCGCTATGAGATCGATCGTTCGACCGCGGACGAACTGATCACGATTGGCAAGGAGGGCTACTTCATTGTGAGCCAGTTCAATGTCTTCGAATTTGAAAAGGAAGCGCGGTTGTTTGCGCGTCTCGCGGAGTGCCTGGATCGCTGCGTCCTGGGGCTGGCGATGATACGGGAGGAAATTGGCGAGCGGCGATTACTGACTTCGGGGCAAAGCTGAGGACGTACGCCAAAGCCGCAATATTGGCGGAGATCAGACGGATTTTTGCGGCGCTTCTACCACGAAAGTTGTACGTGCGACGGGATTCTATTTGCAATCACGAAGCCTCATTGCCAAAAATGTTTCGACTTGCGCTTGGCAAACACAACATTTCGGTTAAGCTCTTTGTCAAAGCAATGTAAACAGGCAGTGGCTGGCTTCCCCGGCTGAATGCAAAGCAATACCGGCCAATGCCCCAACAGCAGGCCGGCTGCGCGCGCAGCTAAGAGGAGGCGTGTATGGAGACGGAACCGCACCCATTGGAACCCTTCTTTCACCAGGCAGTCCGGAACAGCTATGAAGGGAAGCTGGGACTGAACGATCCGGACGTGACCGGTTATGTGGCTCATCTTCTTTGCGAGTTCTCGCAGGCGGACAAACTCTACAAAGTGCGCGATGCGAGCGGGCACCCTATTGAGGAGCTGGAAGCGATGCTGCTTGCAGCCGATCCGGTAAATGGGACAGCGACGTCGTTGANNGACACCCGATCGAGGAGCTCGAAGCGATGTTGCTTGCTGCCGATCCGGTGAATGGCACGGCAACGTCGTTCGATGCAGAGCGGGCACTTCGCAAATACATTGGGGACTATGCGCTGTTTGTCGGCGGGATGTATCCAGAGGCGATGGCACCGGGGCGCAGGCGGCGCACAGCGCATCCGAGTTTGGGTGAGCTGATTCGCGCGGGCAAGGAGAGCTATTTCATCGTGAGCCAGTTCAATTTGTTTGAGTATGAGAGCGAGGCTCCGCTGTTTGCGCGCCTGTCGGATTCGTTTGAGCGCTGNNTCCCAGGTCTCAGAAACGAGACCTGGGGACTCATTTTCTTGCTTGAGTGGACAGAAGACTACTCGGACCAGACGGCTAGCACATTGCCGGCACCATCGCTGAAATGGAAGCGACGGCCACCGGGGAACTCGAAAGTGGCGACTACGATTTCGCCGCCGGCCTGTAGGATCGCAGCTTCGGTGGCTTTCAGATCCTGCGAATAGAGGACGATCAGCGGGGCGGATTTGCCGGATGACTCCCCGATTTCGCCCTTGCGGAAGCCGCCGTCGATGCCGGCACTGGTTTTATCGATGCTGATGTAGTCCGGACCGAAGTCCTGGAAATTCCAGCCAAAAACCTTCTCGTAGAAACGCTTGCTGCGTTCGATGTCGGTTGACGCGAACTCGATGTAGTTGATGCCGTGGTGCTGCGCGGGTTGGGTCATTGCTCTCTCCAATTCTGGTTGGGATGCGCCGAATCGAGGGAGAGGCGGCTTCGGCTTCAACACGCAGATGCGAAGCGCAGGCACACCTTTCCCAGGTGCTCTGAACGCCTCCATCCACATTCCCTCAGAAGCAGGAGAGTGCAGGTAGAGCCCGCTAATTGAAAAATGGCGCGGACTGCCGAGGTACGAGAAGAAGGTACCAAAAGCTCGCGGGGCAATCAATCGAAAAAAGCCGATGCACTAGAGAATGTAGCGGCTGAGGTCGTGGTCTTTCACGATGGTCGCGACCATTTGCTTCACGTAGTCGGGAGTGATGGTGAAGATTTTTTCCGGGCCGGATGCGGTCATGCGCTCCAGATAGGGCAGAGGCGTTGAGGATTCGCTCTTGATGGCCTCGGAGAGTGCGGCGGCCTGCTCGCCTTCGGGAGCGCGGCGGGCTACATCGGGCGCGAGGAAGCTGACGTCTTCAAGCACCTTTTCCATGATGGTGTGCAGGCGGCGGGCACCGATGTTTTCCGTGGCCTCGTTGACCTTGAAGGCGAACTCGGCCATCTCGCGCAGAGCTTCGGGTTCGAACTCGAGGCGCACGCCTTCGGTTTCAAGCAGAGCCGTGTACTGCTTGGTGAGCGAGGATTTTGGCTCGGTGAGAATGCGCAGAAAATCCTCGACGGTGAGCGATTTCAGTTCGACGCGAAGCGGGAACCGGCCCTGCAGTTCGGGAATCAGGTCGCTGGGCTTCGAAACGTGGAAAGCGCCGGCGGCGATGAAGAGGATGTGGTCGGTGCGCACCATGCCGTAGCGCGTGTTGACGGTGGTGCCTTCAACGATGGGGAGGATGTCGCGCTGGACGCCTTCGCGGGAAACATCTGGGCCGTGGCCGCCTTCGCGGCCGGCTATCTTGTCGATTTCGTCCAAAAAGATGATGCCGCTCGATTCGACGCGCTCCGTGGCGACGCGGTTCACCTGGTCCATGTCGATGAGGCGGCCTTCTTCTTCCTGCACCAGGTAGTCGAAGGCATCGGCGACCTTCATTTTGCGCTTCTTGGTGCCCCCGCCAAATATGTTGGGCAACATATCCTTGAGGTTCATCTCCATGTCTTCGAGGTTCTGGTTGGAGATGATGCCGAATTGCGGCGTCCCGCGCTCGCGTACATCGAGCTCGATCATGCGGTCGTCGAGTTTGGCCTCGCGGAATTGCTGACGGAGTTTTTCGCGGGAACGCTGGTGGCTGTCGCTGCCGGGCAGCGCGGGCTGATCGTGCGGGCCAGGGGGCGTGGTGGGCGGCGGAGGCAGAAGGATGTCGAGCAGGCGCTCTTCGGCGTTCATTTCGGCGCGGTCTTCGACTTCTTCGAGGCGTTCTTCGCGGACCATGTCGATGGCGATCTCGACGAGGTCGCGAATCATGGATTCGACATCGCGCCCTACGTAGCCGACTTCGGTAAATTTGGACGCTTCCACTTTGAGGAACGGCGAGTTGGTGAGCTTGGCGAGGCGACGCGCGATTTCAGTTTTGCCGACGCCGGTGGGCCCAATCATGATGATGTTNNATCTCGCGCGGCGTCAGCTCGTCAAGCGCGAGGTCTTGTTCTTCGGCGGATGCGGGTAAATAGATAGCCATTCTTTTCTCCTTTTTCAGGAGCTCTCGCTTTTCAATTCTTCGATAGTGACGCGGTCGTTGGTGTAGATGCAGAT
>PLKY01000366.1 GCA_003140785.1 Acidobacteriaceae bacterium
TCCGCAGGAATTTACCAAACACGGAGTTGCGCTCGCCACAGCCCGGGCCGGCAACGTAATCGGCGGTGGAGACTGGTCGGAAGACCGCCTCATTCCAGACATGGTTCGCGCATTCTCATCCAATCGCCCAGTTGCGATCCGCAATCCGCAAGCCGTGCGTCCCTGGCAGCATGTGCTCGAGCCGGTCGCGGGGTACGTGCACCTCGCCGAGCGCCTTTGGGACGATCCTGAGAACTTCGCTTCCGCTTGGAACTTTGGTCCCGAGTTCAACGACACTATCTCCGTCGGAGAAATCGTGAAGACCTTCGCGGAATTTTGGGGCAATGGCGCGAGTTGGGATTTTGATTCCACGCCGCAGCCTCACGAAACCGGCATGTTGCGCCTCGACTGCTCTAAGGCTGCGCGCGAACTTGGTTGGACACCGCGTCTCAATATCCGCCAAGCTCTCTCGCTGACAGCGAAATGGTACCAGGAGTTTCTCCACGGGACCGACATGCTCCGTTTCACAAACCATCAAATTGATTCGTACCGTGAGATCCGAGGTTCTCTCTCCGGGGCGATGCAGGCACAATGACTGACCAACAACAGTTACTCCGCAACCAGATATCGGCATTAGTGGCCGAATATCATGCGCTTTCTTCAAGCAACGCAGCATTTGTGCCGGGAGAAACGCCGGTTCCAGTCTCTGGTCGTGTGTTTGGTGCGGAGGAGTTGCAGCATCTCGTCGAAGCTTCACTCGATTTTTGGCTCACAACGGGCCGCTTTGCGGCCCAATTCGAGCGCGAGTTCGCACGGTTCGTCGGCGTTCGCGATGCCCGCCTCGTGAATTCGGGCTCTTCCGCGAACCTGGTTGCGGTCTCCGCGCTAACTTCCCCTTCTCTCGGTGACCGCCGGCTCAAACCCGGCGATGAAGTGATTACTGTGGCTGCCGGATTTCCGACCACCGTCAATCCGATTTTTCAGAATCGGCTTGTTCCGGTGTTTGTCGATGTCGTGTTGCCCACTTACGACATCGACGTACGTCAACTCGAAGCCGCGTTAAGCCCGCGCACCCGCGCCATCTTCCTTGCGCATACCCTCGGAAATCCCTTCGATCTCGATACCATTGTGCAGTTCGCGAAAAGCCACAATCTCTGGCTTATTGAAGATTGCTGCGACGCGCTTGGTTCAACTTATAAGGGAAAGGCCGTCGGCACCTTCGGGGACATCGCGACCGTTAGCTTCTATCCCGCCCACCACATCACGATGGGCGAAGGCGGCTGCGTGATGACACAACAGCCTGCTTTGACGAAACTGATCGAGTCATTCCGTGATTGGGGAAGAGACTGCTGGTGCAATCCCGGTTGCGACAATACATGCGGCAAGCGTTTCGATTGGCAACTCGGTTCCTTGCCTCATGGCTACGACCACAAGTACACCTATTCGCACATCGGTTACAACCTCAAGCTAACTGACATGCAGGCCGCGGTAGGCGTTGCACAACTTCGCAGACTTCCGGGCTTCATTGAACAGCGGAAGCAAAACTTCCGGCTTCTGACTCAGAAGCTTTCGGGGCTCGAAGACATCTATATTCTCCCGCAACCCACTCCGGAGTCTGACCCAAGCTGGTTCGGATTTCCCATCGCTGTTCGTCCTGAATCCGGCCTGACGCGGAGTGCGGTTACCGGCGAACTCGAACGCCGAAAAATCGGCACGCGTCTTCTCTTCGGCGGAAATCTCACCAGGCAGCCCGCATACAAGGACTCCGAATACCGAGTTGTAGGCGATCTCAAAAATACGGACTTCGTCATGAACAACGTATTCTGGGTCGGGGTCTATCCAGGACTTACTGAAGAAATGATCGACTACATCGCGCAATCTCTCCGCGAGGTAGCTGCCTCCGCGAAGCACAACCTGGCTTTGGTGCCTTAGCGACGTTCCACACAATCACTTGGAAAAATTTGGATCTTCCGTCTTCAGCTGATCAATGACGGCATCCAACGCGGATTCCCACCTGGAAAGCTGGATTCCAAAGCAATCGCGAAGTTTCGCGTTGGACAAGACCGAATTCCGCGGCCGTTTCGCCGGAGTCGGATACTCGCTCGTTCCAATCGGATTCACAACTGGAGACCTTCCGTGCAGCAGAGATTGCGCGCGTGCAAAAATCGCTTCGGCAAACCCGCACCACGATACTGAACCGCCGCACGTCATGTGGTAAATGCCGGACCAGCGTTCAGCATTCCCAAATCTACCGTCCATCACGCCATCAACGATGGAACGCGTCGCATGGGCCAATTCAAGCGTAGTCGTCGGCGCTCCGATTTGGTCATCGACAATATTCAGCCGATCCCGTTCCCGGCCAAGACGAAGCATCGTGTGCAGAAAATTGTTGCCCTGCGCGCCAAATACCCAGCTCGTCCGAAAGATAAGGACCCTACCCCCGATTCGCGTGATGGCTTTCTCGCCTACCAGCTTACTTGCTCCGTAAACACTGAGTGGGTTCGGCGTGTCTGTCTCTTCCCAAGCTCCCGCTTTTGACCCGTCGAATACATAATCTGTCGAATAGTGAACCAACAGGGCACCAAGGCGCATAGCTTCTTCAGCCAGCACTTCGGGGGCGCGCGCATTTACGGCCATTGCAAGAATTGGCTCGGATTCAGCTCGGTCCACCGCCGTATAGGCTGCCGCGTTGAGGATGATATCCGGTGCTGTGTTACGGACAAACCTGCGCACCTGCTCGTGGTCCGCAAGATCTACAGAATCACGCCCGCATGTTAGGATTTCGCCGGCGCCCGAGAAGCTCAGCTGAAGCTGACGCCCTAGCTGTCCCGCCGATCCAAGGATGAGCACGCCGGGACCTGGACTCATGCAAAGATCTCAGCCTCGCGAAACGGCACACCGACCTGATCCTTCCCGGAAACGATGGCCTCTCCTTCGCCGACCGGCCACGGAATCGCCAGATCCGGATCGCTCCAAAGAATCGTTCTTTCGCCGGTGGGCGAGTAATAGTCAGTCGCCTTGTAAGCAAAACCGGCAATCTCAGTCAACGCCAGAAACCCATGGCCAAATCCGGCGGGAATCCATGCCATTCGCCCGCTCTCGCCGTCCAGCTCTACTGCGATATGCTTCCCATAAGTGGTCGAGCTGCGGCGAAGATCCACAATTACATCAAGTACTGCACCGTGGGTAACTCGCACTAGCTTCCCTTGCGGCTGAGTTATCTGATAGTGAATACCACGAAGAACATTCTTCTTCGAAAGTGAGAAATTATCCTGCACCCATGTCGTCGGCAGCCCCGCTTGCCCCATCGCGCGTAGATTCCATGTCTCCAGAAAGGCTCCGCGATTGTCGCGATAGACATCCGGCGTTAAGATGAGCACACCTCCTAAGACGGTTTCCTCAGTCTTCATTGCTCGTCCATCTCCGGTAAGTAACTCGGCTCATGCCGCAGCGACAATAGGTACTGGCCATATCCACTCTTGAGCACTGGCTGAGCTAACTTCTCAACTTGTTCAAGGCTAATATATCCGAGACGAAACGCGATTTCCTCCAGGCACGCAATCTTCAACCCTTGACGCCTCTGGATTGTCTGAATGAAGAGTCCCGCATCGAATAAAGAATCGTGTGTGCCCGTATCCAGCCACGCCATCCCCCGGCTCAGCACTTCCACCTTGAGGGAACCGGCCATAAGATAGAGGCGATTCAGGTCTGTAATCTCAAGTTCGCCTCGATGACTCGGCTTCAATGAAGAAGCCAACTTCACCACCTCTTTGTCATAGAAATAAAGGCCAGTGACCGCATAACGCGACTTAGGCGATTCCGGCTTCTCTTCAATGCTGACCGCATGGCCTCGATCGTCAAACTCCACCACGCCATAGCGCTCAGGATCGTGCACCGGATATGCAAAAACAACGGCTCCGTGCTGCACTTTTGACGCGCGCTTTAAGTGACCAGAAAGCGATTGGCCATAGAAAATGTTGTCGCCAAGAATCAACGCGCTCGTATCGTCCCCAATAAAGTCGCGCCCGATCAAGAAAGCCTGTGCCAAGCCGTCTGGACTCGGCTGAACAGCATAACTTAGATTGATTCCCCAACGCGAACCATCTCCCAATAACTCCACGAAGCGCGGCGTATCTTGCGGAGTAGAAATAATTAAGATATCGCGCAACCCGGCTAACATCAGCGTGCTAAGCGGATAGTAGATCATTGGCTTGTCATAAACCGGAAGTAGCTGCTTGATCACGGCATTTGTTACTGGATAGAGGCGGGTCCCGGATCCGCCCGCAAGAATAATCCCTTTCATTGGGCAATCCTTTCGTCGTAATTCCGCCGAATCCAGTCCTTATATGCCCCGGTGCGCACGTTTTCAATCCAGCCGGCGTTCTTCAAATACCAGGCGACAGTCTTTCTTAACCCGCCTTCAAACTCCTCGGCCGGACGCCATCCCAGTTCGCGTTCTATCTTAGTGGCGTCTATCGCATAGCGGCGATCATGCCCCGGTCGATCTGTGACATACGTGATGAGCTTCCTACGCGTTCCGATTTCAGAATTCGGACTCATTTCGTCAACCAGATCGCATATCGCCGTAACAACGTCGATGTTCTTGCGCTCGCTATTCCCGCCGATGTTGTAGGTCTCTCCTACGCGGCCTCGCTCAAGCACGGAACGAATTGCCGCGCAGTGGTCCTCCACATACAACCAATCGCGCACGTTGCGGCCGTCTCCGTAGACGGGCAGAGGCTTGCCCTCAAGCGCGTTCAGAATCATGAGAGGAATTAGTTTTTCGGGGAACTGATACGGACCATAGTTATTTGAGCAGTTAGTCGTGAGCACCGGCAGGCCGTACGTATGGTGATACGCTCGCACCAGGTGATCCGAGGCAGCCTTCGATGCAGCATAGGGGCTGTTCGGCGCGTAGGCCGTGGACTCCGAGAACGGAGGATCTTCCGGTCCAAGAGTTCCATAAACTTCGTCTGTCGATACGTGCAAAAAGCGAAATGCCTGCCTACCCGTTGAATCTAGCTGCAACCAATATGTTTTCGCTTGCTCCAGCAAGTTGAGCGTGCCCTGCACATTGGTGCGGATGAATGCACCGGGATCGGCAATCGAGCGGTCCACGTGACTTTCCGCGGCAAAATGGACGATCGCCCGCGGCCGATGCTCGCGCAAGAGCGAAGCCACATGTTCGGCATCGCAGATATCTGCGCGCACCAACTGATGCCTTCGGTCGCTCTTTAGAGGTTCAAGGTTCTCTGCATTCCCGGCATAGGTGAGCGCATCCAGGTTCACGAGCGCCATACCTGCGTTCTTGAACCACTGCAGCACAAAGTTCGAGCCGATAAACCCCGCCCCGCCCGAAACAATAATTGTCTTCCCGCTCATCTCGTCGGCACCTCGCTGCCATCCACGTCAAA
>PLKY01000261.1 GCA_003140785.1 Acidobacteriaceae bacterium
GTGCACCGGCGGTTTTGCATCGAGTTGAACCCGCAGTTTTCCGACTACAGCAACGCGCTGTGGGGCATTACGGCCTCGGATTCCGAAAAGGGGTACGTCGTCTGGGGCGGACCTCCGGCTATGGGACCCATTGATGGAACCATCGTTCCCGCCGCGCCCGGCGGCTCCATCCCATTCCTGCCCGACGCCACCATGCGCGTTTTGCGAACCATTCACGACCACTACCCCAACGCCTGGTCCCGGTACGGATTTGTGGACGCCTTCAACCCCCTCACCGAGTGGTACGACACGGACGTGGTCGGTATTGATACGGGAATAACCATGCTCATGGCCGAGAATGCGCGTTCGGGTTTTGTATGGGATACTTTTATGAAGAACCCTGAAGCTCAGCGCGGAATGGCGAATGCCGGGTTCAAGTCTTATCAGCCCGAGGAGACGTAGCAGGCTGAAGCTGTCGATCATCCCCCTCATGGCGAGCCTCACGGCGATCCCATTTGGCCTGTCATTCGGGCTGGCGCTGCGGGGTACTTGCGGGCATTGCGAACAACGAACTGTGGCAACCCTGCATCGCATCTAGCAGCGCACAGGAACTAGGACGCCATCCCTGATCAGAGCGTCGCAAGCACCTTGGTTAAGGAATCCGGCGTGCCGTGTGCCCGCAGTCCTGCTGGCCCGGAAGGGAGCCATGTCCTCAACCATGAACGACGCGCAAGGGGGCGGTGAGTCTCGCGCCAAATCTTCAGTTCCGCCGAAAGACCCTGGGAACGCCTGGAGCGACCGGTTGCGCGCCCTCAAGAATGTCCCCCCGGTGCTCCACTTTGTCTGGGAGTCCGGCCCCTCCATCGTTTTCTGGAATATCGCAATCCGCATCGTGGTGGCGTTTTTGCCGATGGGCATCGGTATCATCGGCCGGTACATTATCGATGGAGTGAATCATATCCGCCTGCATCAGCCACTCCCCACGAATTTCTGGTGGCTGGTAGGCAGCGAGATGGCCCTCGCCGTCGTCATGGGTATTTTGTCGCGTTCCGTTGATTACTTTGACAATCTGTTAGCCGATCGCTACACCCACCACGTCAGCGTCGAAGTGATGCGCAAAGCCGCAGCCCTCGACGTCACGGTCTACGAAGACCCCGTCTTTTACGACCGCCTCGAACGCGCCCGCGTACAAGCCACAGACCGCCTGGCTATGATCCAGCAGATGGGCCGGCTCATCCAGCAATCGGTTACCGCCATTTCCTTCTCCGCCGTCCTCATCTACTACTCGCCTTTCCTGCTTTTCCTGCTAATCGCCGGAATCATTCCCGCATTCCTCGGCGAAAGCCATTTCGCTTTCCTTACCTACGCAAAAAATTTCCGCCAGACTCCCGTGCGCCGCCAGATGGATTATCTGCGCCAGGTCGGCGGCAGCAAAGAAGCAGCAAAGGAACTCAAGCTCTTCAACCTGAGCAAGTACCTCACCGACCGCTTCACCGCCCTTTCGCACGGGATTTACGTCGAGAATGTCGCCCTCAATCGCCGCCGGCTTTTCTGGGGCGGCTTGCTCGCGATTCTCGGCCAGCTTGGCTACTACGGCGCTTACGGATACAGCATCTACCGCACCATCCAGGGCCAATACAGCATTGGCGATCTCACCCTGATCACCACCGCCATCATGCAGGCGATGGCCAATATCCAAATGGCATTCTCCACGGCGTCGGGTGTTGCCGACCAGGCGCTCTTCCTCACCGACCTGCTGGCCTTCTTTGAGATGAAGCCGCGTGTCGAATCGAAGGTGAACGGATTGCGCACGCCGCGGCCCATCGTACACGGCTTCGAATTCCAGAATGTCTCGTTTGCTTATCCGGGAACCACACGGCGCGTCTTAAAGAATTTCAACTTCACTCTTGAGCCCGGACAACGTGTCGCTCTGATCGGCGAGAACGGCCAGGGAAAGACGACCATTGTCAAACTCATCACACGCCTCTACGATCCGACCGAGGGACAGATTTTGCTCGACGGCGTCGACCTTCGCGAATACGACCTGGACGACTTGCACTCGGAGATGGGCGTAATCTTTCAGGACTTCATGCGCTACGAAATGACCGCTCGTGAAAACATCCAGGTCGGCCGCATCGAAGTCGAGCACGCCCAGGAAGAAATTGAGTACGCCGCCGAAAAAAGCCTTGCTGCTGGAGTTGTGGCCACGTTGCAAGGCAAATACGATCAGATGCTGGGCCGCCGCTTCGAAGGCGGTGTGGATCTATCCGGCGGTGAATGGCAAAAGATGGCTCTGGCACGCGCCTATCTTCGCGACGCGCAGCTGCTCATTCTGGACGAACCCACTGCGGCCCTCGATGCGCGCAGCGAGTTCGAAGTGTTCGAGCGCTTTGCTGAACTTACTTTTGGCAAGATGGCACTTCTTATCTCTCATCGTTTCTCTACCGTCAGAATGGCCGACCGGATTGTTGTCCTCGAAGCCGGTCAGCTCGTGGAAGAAGGAAGTCATGCAAAACTCATGGCGCTGGGAGGCCGCTACGCCGCCATGTTTGAAATGCAAGCCGCCAGTTATCGATGAAATTACCATGAGTGACGTTGCCCAGATTCTGGACCCAGAACCGTTGCCCGTAGACAATACTCCCGAAAGCGTGCGCATCGCGGCGCGCGAAGCAGAGTCGTGGGAGATCGTCCATCGCCCCGTCGACAAGGGCACATTCCAAGCCCGCGTTGAGGCGCGCCGCAACGCCCTGAAACAGTTGGAGGCGGACCTTTCCCACTTGCCAATTTCCCCTTCCGATGCTTCGCCCAAAATCCCCTTTCACTCCGAATTGCTCGATCTCCGCGCAAACCCCCGCATGCTGCGGACCGCAGTCAGCGCCGTCTCCGATCGGCCAAGCCTCGTGGCTCGTCTGCCGCGCGTCATAATCGCGCACAAGGAGGAGCCCCGCGTCGCCGCCGTTGCCGAAGCCTATCTGCGCGCCGTCGACGGCGTATTCTCCGGTCCGGCCCTTTCTGCATTCATTCAGAAAGTGCAGGTGCGCGAACCGCTGACGGTAGACGAGCTCTGGTACGTTTCGCCATTTCTCAAATTTGCTCTCCTCGAATCGCTCCTCGACGAAGCAAAGACTCTGCTTCACTCCCCGGAATCTGTTTCCGAGTCGAAGCTCTCCATCCGCCTCAAGAGCCTGCGCGCGGTCACCAACACTGACTGGGTCTATCTCATTGAGCCGCTCATCATCCTCGACGCGACTCTCCGCATGGATCCCGCGCAGGCCTACACGCGGATGGATTTTGAATCCCGCGAACTGTATCGCAAACGTATCGCCTTCGTGGCCCGGCATTCCGATTGCAGCGAACTCGAGGTAGCGCAAATCGCCCTAAACCTCGCGAGCGAGTCCACCAGCCGCGACGGCGAAGATCCGCGCATGCAGCACCGGCGCGCTCATATCGGCTATTACCTCATTGACAAGGGATTTCCCCAGCTCTCCAATCGCATCGGATTCCATCCCCCGATGCTCGATCGCACCCGCAGATTTATTCACGAACATGGCGAAGATTTCTACATCACCGGGATTCAGGTGGCGTCGATCATTTTGATCGCCGTAATTCTCTTCCCCATCCTTCCCCATTCTTCCGGTCTTATCGGATTGATCGTCGCATTCATCTTGTTGCTCGTCCCCGCCATGCAGGACGCGATCGACCTGGCGAATAACAGCATCAGCACCCTTTATGATCCTCAGCCCTTGCCCAAGTTCGATTTCAGCTACGCGATTCCCGCCGACTGCACGACGCTGGTAGCGGTCCCCTCAATGCTGTTGAACGAGGACCAGGTACACGAGCTCGTCAATGACCTCGAAGTACGCTTCCTGGCGAATCGCGATCCCAATCTGCACTTTGCCTTGCTGACCGATTTGCCTGACGCCGTCGGCGAACCGCGCGATAAAGACTCCCACCCCATGGTCGAACTCGCGACTCGTCTCATCGACGAACTCAACGAAAAATACGCGTCCCCGAAGAACGGCACTTTTTTGCTGCTGCATCGCCATCGCGTTTTCAACCGGCGTCAGGGCGTCTGGATGGGCTGGGAGCGGAAACGCGGCAAGCTTCTCGACCTGAACAAACTCCTTACCGGCGAATTCGACGCCTTCCCTATCAAGGCCGGCAAAATTGAAGTGCTCCGCGAAGCGCGGTTTGTCCTCACACTCGACACCGATACGCAGCTTCCGCGCGGCGTTGCGCCAAAGCTCATCGGAGCCATGGCACATCCGCTGAATGAGGCGATTATCGACCCGAAGCGCCGCATCGTTACAGATGGCTATGGCATCTTGCAGCCGCGCATCGGCATCGCTGTGCAGTCCGCGTCTCGCTCGCGGCTGGCCTCCATTTTCTCCGGGCAGAATGGATTCGATATCTATACCCGCGCCATCTCCGACGCCTACCAGGATCTGTTCGGCGAAGGCATCTTCACCGGCAAGGGCATCTATGAGGTCGCAACCCTCCATGCCGTGCTGGACCGCAGGTTCCCGCGCAATGCGCTATTGAGCCACGACCTGATCGAGGGCGCCTATGCACGCGCCGGACAGGTAACCGATGTCGAGCTGATCGACGACTACCCGTCGCACTATAGCGCCTACAGCCGCCGCAAACATCGCTGGGTGCGCGGCGATTGGCAGATCGCTCAATGGATGTTTTCCCACGTTCCAGACGAATCGGGAAAAATGGGACCGAATCCAATCTCCTACGTTTCGCGTTGGAAAATCTTCGACAATTTGCGCCGCTCGCTTTTGGATCCGGCGCTCCTCATCCTCTTTGTCGCAGGCTGGATTGGCCTCCCGGGAGGGCCGCTCTACTGGACATTGGCGGTTCTTTTTCTGCTCTTCTTTCCGATTTTCATTCAGCTGGGTTTCGCCATCGGCCGCAACTTTACAAGCGAGCACAAACAGAGCATCGGCGAAGTCTTCGCTGGGGTTGGCCACGGCGCGCTGGTCGCCTTGCTGAATCTCATCTTTCTTCCACACCAGATGCTGCTTACGTTTGACGCCATCATTCGCTCACTGGTCCGCGTTTTCGTCACCGGAGAGCGCCTGCTGGAATGGGAGACCGCTGCCCAGTCGGAAACGAAGACTTCCAAGCGTACACCGGTCGATCGCTATCTCGCGTTATCGTCGCTGGTCGCAATCGGCTTGGCTTTTCTGGTCTATTTCGCAGCGCGAAACAAGGACGCGATCTATGTCGCTGCGCCAATCCTGGTGCTGTGGGCGCTCGCCAATATCGTCACAGCCTGGCTCAACCGACCGCCGCAGGAGCAGCAACAGCGCCTCACCGCCAACGACCGCGCCTACCTGATGGGCCACGCGCTCCGCATCTGGCGCTACTTCCACCAATTCGGCGCAGAGCGGCACAACTATCTCATCCCCGACAATGTCGAGGAAGAGGGGCTCTTTGAAGCGGCCCGCGTCTCTCCCACAAATCTCGGCCTCCTGCTCAATGCCCGCCAGGGTGCCTGCGAACTCGGATTCCTGACAGCGCCGGAATTCGTCAAGCTCACCCAGAGCACTCTCGCCACCTTTGCCCGGCTGAAGAAGTTTCGCGGGCACCTCTACAACTGGTACGACACGCAGACACTCCAGCCCTTGGACGGCACATCGTTCATCTCATCGGTCGACAGCGGAAATCTCGTCGCCTCGCTCTACACCCTGCATGCCGGCGCGCTCGATGTAATCGAGAGACCGCTTTGTTGTACGCAACTTTTCACCGGGATCCGCACGCATTGGAATCTAATGCAATCGCAACAAGGCAAGCTTCCTTCGAAGCTCGCGTCATTCTCCATGCCAGGTTCTGCCGCACCAATCGCGGACTGGATTGCGTGGCTTCAAACTGCGGAGGAGGCTCTGGCAGCAGCAACAACCTCCCTCAAAACCCAACTGAAAAATACATGGTGGTATTCAGAAACGGTGCATCGCATCGGCGTCGTGCGATCGCTCATTCGCAATTACACTCCGTGGATGTTGCCCGAGTTCGAGAAATTGCGCAAGCTTCCAGAGCTGGGAATGGGTAGCTCTGCGTCTCTTTCGATTCTCGACAGCATCGCCTTCGCTGAGAGCCTTGACAGCCGCCTCGCCAACGCGCAGAGCACGCTCGTCCGCGAACCATCGTTAATCCTCGTCGCCGTAGAACTACGCGCATTCTTGCCTGCCGCTGTAAAGAACCTGCGCGCACTCGTCAGCAGCCTGCAAGCCATCGCGCAGGAGGCCGCGCGTCTCGCCGATGAAACAGAGTTCGGCTTCCTTGTCGATCCAAACCGTCAGATCCTCTCCATCGGCTTCGAAATGACCACGCAGAAGACCCACGAAGCCTGCTACGACATGCTCGCCTCGGAAGCGCGCATCGCCACGTTCCTCGCAGTTGCGCGCGGTGACCTGCGCCAGGAAAGCTGGTTCAAGCTCGCTCGCGACTTTGCCCATGCCTTCGGTCACTACCTGCTTCTCTCGTGGTCCGGGACCATGTTCGAGTATCTGATGCCGTCCCTGTGGATGCGCAGCCACGCAAATACGCTGCTGTCTCGCACCCAGACTGCCTGCGTCGGCGTACAGCGGGACTTCACCCGCTCCATGGGCATTCCCTGGGGTATCTCGGAATCCGGTTCCGCGCGCAAGGACGATGCCGGCCACTACCATTACCACGCATACGGCGTGCCGCAGATTGCACTCTGGNNGCCCTGTGATCTCGCCGTATTCCACGTTCCTCGCGCTCGGCGTCGATTGCATCGAGGCACTCCACAATCTTCGCCGCATGGAAGCGTCCGGCTGGGTCGGCCCGTACGGCTTCTACGAGTCGGCGGACTTCATGGCTTCGCTTCGACGCCCGGCCTTAACGCGCGAATGGATGGCCCATCATCAGGGAATGTCGCTGCTCGCCATCGTGAATCTTCTACGCGACAATGTAGTGCAGAATTGGTTCCACGCCAATCCCTTGATTCAATCGGCAGAGTTGCTGCTCCACGAAATGCCCACCAGCGAGGGCGTAATGAAGCGCCGGCTGCAGGAATTTGCGCCTGTCCCCGCGGCAGCGCAAGCAAACTGACGCTGTTTCCTTCCTCCCTAAATCACGACCCGCGATTCGCTTAAATCGTCCTTCGATCTGCGCGGCTTTTAGAGTCGCGTAAAGCGGAGGATGCCGATTGTGCGCCTTTTGTAGTAAAAGGGTTTACTGAAATGCGGACGGCTTCGGCAAATGCTCCAATCTGCAAATTGCAGATCGACCGTGCCCCTCGAATCCTCCACCGCAGTCTGCAGGAGACCATCGCAATGCGCAGGCAAATCAGTTTCGGGATTTCAGTTCTCGCCCTTTCGGCTCTTTTTCTATTCGTTTCCGCTGCTGATCTGATCGCTCAATCCGGTTCGCTCGGAATCTTTGAAGGCCAGTCCGACGTGGGCAGTGTGACGCCACCGGGAACCCTGACCTACAGCCCGACAAGCCACATCTACTCCGTTACCGCTGCGGGCGCGAATCTCTGGTCGACGACCGACGGATTCCATTTTGTCTGGAAAAAAGTCTCAGGCGATGTCGCCCTCACCGCCGAGATGAATTTCTCCGACACCTCCGGCAATCCCAGCCCGCATCGCAAGGCCGTGCTCATGTTCCGGCAGTCGCTCGATGCCGACGGCGTCTATGCCGACGCCGCCCAGCACGGCTCCGGTATGACAGCGCTCCAATACCGGCGCGCACCCGGCACAACCACGCAGGATATCGAGCTCAATATCGAATCGCCGCACCGTCTCCGGCTTGAGAAACGTGGCGACACAATCACCATGTTTCTCAGCATGGGCAACGAACCGCTTCACCAGGTCGGCGCATCCATCAAGCTCCGTCTTGATGGCACCTTTTACGCCGGCATCGGCGTCTGCTCGCACAACAAAGATGTAACGGAGAAAGCCACCTTCGCCAATGTCGAACTCACCCCACTCACGCCTCCCGCGACTCTCGCAACGCTCGCCCTTTACAGCACGCTCCAAACCATCAGCATTGAAGACAATTTCCGCCGCGCGATGGTGATCGCGACGGATCGCGCCCACCTCGAAGCGCCGAACTGGTCCCGGGACGGCAAAGCGCTGATCTTCAATCGCGACGGTCAACTCTTCGCCATCCCCGCCGAAGGCGGAAAAGCGACGCTCCTCAACACAGGCGCCGCAACGCGTTGCACCGGCAGCCACGGTCTCTCGCCCGACGGCAAATGGCTCGCCATCAGTTGCAGCATGCCAGACAAGCCGGAGACGCGCGTCTACATCGTGCCCTCCAGCGGAGGCGAGACGCGCCTGCTCACCGAAAATCCTGCCTCGTACTTTCACAGCTGGTCGCCCGACGGAAAGACCATTGCGTTCACGCGTCCCAGCCACGGCTCCGGAAACATCTACGCCATCCCTGTCGACGGCGGCGCGGAAACTGCTCTCACCACCGGCAGCGGCATCAGCGACGATCCCGATTATTCGCCCGACGGAAAGTACATCTACTTCAACTCCGACCGCACGGGCACAATGCAAATCTGGCGCATGCTCGCCGACGGCAGCCATCCGGAGCAAGTCACGTTCGACGAGTTCCAGAACTGGACGCCGCACCCCTCACCCGACGGCAAATCCATCCTGGTTCTTTCCTACGACAACGACGTCACCGGCCACCCTGCGAACAAGGACATCGCGCTCCGCATTCTCAACATCGCCGACGGAAAGCTGCGCGTGCTGGTCAAAATCGTCGGCGGCTCGGGAACCGACAACGTCCCCAACTGGGCTCCCGATGGCTCCCATTTCGCATTCGTCAGCTACCAGATGCTCCCTGCCGAGGATACCGGCTCGAGCGAATAACCAGGCTGATTCGACAGAAAACGAGTGAGTCGCAAGAGACGGAGTCACTCAAAGTCTGTCGTCACACCCGAGTCCCATCGAATGCCTCGCCGCTATTTCGTATCTGAATTTCGCTCGCAAAAGACTGACGAACGAATTCTGCTCAATAATGAGCGCTATTCAGGTGCGACATCGCGCGATCATAGCCCTGTCGGAAACCTTCCCGATAATCCTCGCGCTGGTCGCGGGGCACGTGGGGATGACGATATTCGTCGCGGTTTTTAACGTTCGGCGGCCGGTGGTTGTCGAAATCCTTCCGAGCCCCTTCCACCCCATCATGAAAACCCTGACGTTGCGCCTCACGAAACTCCGGCGGGGGCGCATCCCAGTCACCGCGTTCCTGGGCCACTCCCGCTGCGGGCGATCCTGCAGGGGCACCGATTGCTCTTGCTTTGGCCGGAGTAAAACAGGTCAACGAAAGAGCAAGCACTGAGAGAACAAACAATCTCAATTTCATCGCTGAAACCTCCGTTCCATACTAATCGGATGGTCTCGTTCAGCGGGATGTTGCCCGCCGACCGTTCCTCTCCACGACTTTTCCTTGGCCTTCGGCGGCAAACCCTCTGTTGCCCAATGGGCTCTACTGCCTGCTGCTAACAAAAATAAGCTACGATTTCAGCATGGGCCAACTGCTCGAAATTCGAAACTTACAGGTGAATTTCGGCGCCACCCAGGCCGTCGCGGGCGTCGACCTGCGTCTGGAAGAGGGCGAAGTTCTCGGACTGGTCGGCGAATCCGGCTCCGGCAAAAGCGCGACAGCGCTGGCGATTCTGGGCCTGCTCGGCCCTGCGGCTCGCGTCACCGGCCAGATGCTTTGGCATTCCGCCCATACCGAAGACCGGCCCGGCGAAGCTGTCATCGACCTTTTGCAACAACCCGCCAATGTCATGCGCACACTTCGTGGTCGAGAGATCGCGATGATCTTCCAGGAGCCGATGACCGCCCTCAATCCCGTAATGACCATTGGTCGCCAAGTCGCCGAATGCTTTGAAGCGCACGCGCCGTCGTGGACGGGAAGGGAATCGAAGCAGCGCGCCATCGCTGCACTTGAGGCGGTCGCAATTCCCGAGGCAGCGCGCCGCTATGGCGACTATCCGCACCAATTCTCCGGCGGGCAGCGCCAGCGCATTCTTATCGCCATGGCGCTCATCAATCGTCCGCGCCTGCTGATCGCCGATGAGCCGACCACCGCTCTCGACGTTACTGTGCAGGCGCAAATCCTCGCGTTGCTCGCGCAATTGCAGCGCGACTATGGCCTGGCGATGCTCTTCATCTCGCACGATCTCGCGGTAGTGGGTCAGGTAGCAAGCCGAGTTGCCGTGATGCGCTCCGGCAAAGTCGTCGAGACCGGCCCAACCACGCGCCTCCTCACTGCGCCGGAGCATCCCTATACCCGCAGCCTGCTGGCCGCCGTACCTTCGCTCAGAACCGATCGCACCAAACCTCTCGCCATGGTGACCGAATCATCGGCGTAGCAGTTTATACTCACCGCAACCGTGCCCTCGCAGAAATTCCAGATCGAATTCCCAACACGACACAATCAGTCGCGGCGCAATCGCATCTGCGCTTTCACGCTTATCCTGTGCGCGTCCCTTTGTTCCGCGCAAACCCCAACCCACAAGAAAACCGCGCCGCCACCCAAACCCGAGCCCACCGAGCCCGAACTTGTCGAATACATCCGCGGGGCGCTCTTGTCGCTGAGCCCCAACGATGGCGTCAATGACAACCTCGACGTCCGCTACGACGAGACGACAAAAGTCCTCACGTTGACGGGCCCTACCGGTCACTGCGATCTGGTCATCAGCGCGCTCAACCCGAACAACACTGTCTGGGATGTCTTCGATCCGAGCGACAGCGACCGCCAGCGGGAAAAGCTCCTGCGCCTCACCATGGTCTCCGTCCTCGGCAAAACCGCGCGCACCTGCTACGACAGGTTCGACCACGTCGACACCACCCTGATCGGCAACCGCGCCCGCTTCCTGTTCTCGCAGCCCAAAACGGACGACGTGCCTGATTTTCAAGGGAAGATGACGAAGGCCATCAAGAAGCTGATCCTGCTCAGCGGCGGCGCGCCTGAGAAAGACCTCTTCTAAAGAACCTCTGGAGAAGTCAACGTTTTGAAAGGGCACGACTTCAGTCGTGCCGTATAGGAAGCAAAATGAATGTGGGCTTTAGCCCCTGAGGGAACGTCGGCCCCACACCTAACCTTATTCAGACATCCCCTAAAGGACTCGCAAGTTCATATCCGCAATCATCCGGAGACACCACCGCCCCCGAAGCAACCGGAGGCGGCAGGTCGTGGATTTCTTTAATTCAGCTTACTTCGCGACGGCTTCTTCCGCCACAGGCTCGGTGGCGTCTGCCACCACCTGAACCTTGATGTGCGCGGCCACTTCGCGGTACAGCTTGATGGACACCGTGAATTCGCCGAGACTCTTCAGCGGTTCCGACAGCTGAATCTTGCGCCGGTCCACGTCGAAGCCCTTGGTCTCGAGATCGCTGGCAATGTCCGCCGACGTCACCGAACCAAACAGCTGGCCATTCTCTCCAGACTTGCGGGTAAAGCTCAGCACCACAGGCTGCAGCTTTGCGACCAGTTCTTCGGCCTGGATCTTTTCCGTTGCGGAGCGTCGCGCGGCAGCGGCCTTCATCTGCTCAATCACGCTCATGTTGGCCTCGGTCGCCTGCATCGCCAGCTTCCGCGGCAGCAGGAAATTGCGGCCGTAGCCGTCGGCCACCTTCACCACATCCCCGCGATGACCCAGATTGGCTACGTCTTCTTTCAGAATTACTTCCATTGTGAAATTCTCCAGTGTTACAGGCGGGAGCCATTGGCACTCCCATCCATTGGACGAGAGAATCAGCCAACAAGCGCGCCGCGCAGGATTCTATATCGGCATCGGAAGCATTGTCTCCTGGCATGTCCGAATTAATTCGGGCAAACCCCTACAACTAATAGGGCATTGCCCGCCGAACCAGCCCGGAGGCTTTAGCTAGTGACGCGTTGCGAACGGCAGCAGCGCGATATTCCGCGCCTGCTTGATCGCCTTGGTCAAGCGCCGTTGGTGCGTGGTGCAAACGCCCGTGAGCCGCCGCGGCACAATCTTGCCGCGCTCAGCCACAAACCCCTGCAGCAGGCGAACATCGCGATACGGGATTGCGTCAATCTTCTCCGTACAGAACTTGCAAACCTTCTTGCGGCGGAAGAACTTGCCGCGCCCGCCGGGTCCACCACTGGGCCGTCCACCGGGACGAGGGCCGGAGCCGCCGCCAGGCCCAGAACCGGATCCAGGCCCTGAGCCCGGTCCAGATCCCGAACCGTGCCCGCCTTGAGGTGCTGATCCGCCCGTCTCGGGCGCCTTGCTAGAAGTCTCTTCAGACATTGTGTATCCTCTTCATTCTCTTTGTTGCTATGCTCTTTTGCTCTTCCCCCTCTCAGGGACGGAAGCGCAGTGTTGTTCCGACCGTGCTGACCCCGGCGAGAAGCCAACAATACCGGCAAAATCGCTGTTGCCCTTACGCGCTGGCCTGAATGGCTTCTGCAGCTTCAACAGGCGCAGCAGAAACAGGCGGAGCCGCCGCAACAGGAGCCGGTCCCGAGGAAGCATGCGACGAAGCCGCAGGCTCCGCGCTCAGCTTCCTGCGCGTACCGCGCAATGCCTTCACCTTGGCAAGCCGCTTCTCTTCCTCATCGATGCGCACGGTGATGAACTTGATGATGGGCTCGGAAACGCGCAACCGCCGCTCCAGTTCCAGCACCACCGCACCGTTGGCCTCAACAGTCAGCAGAACGTAATTGCCGTCGTTGAACTTGCGCACCATGTACGCGAGCTTGCGCCGCCCCATCTTGTCGACATTCTTCACCACGCCGCCGCCATTGGTCACCGAGGTGCTGAAGCCGGCAATCAACTTATCGACATCCTCTTCGGCCGCATCGGGCCGAACAATAAACATCACTTCATACAAACGCGACATCCTGTTTCCTTTTCCGCTGGAGTCACTCCCCAGCTAAAGCAGTTCGCAGTTCAGAATCGCAGTTCTAAGTTCCGACCTTCTAAGTCTCTGAGCCCTGCACTCTGTTCCCTGTTCCCTAATCCCTATTCCCTGTCCTTACGGTTAAACTCATTCATCGCCGGTCCCGGTCCATCCTGGATAATCCGCCGCGTCGCCGCAGCCACCCGATCCAGCACTTCATCCAGCACCGTCAAATCCGCCTTGCGCATCGGCGAGAGCAAATAATCCCTGCCCGGCCGTTCAGCTCCCGCCTCTTTCGCTTCCGGCGGAAGATCTTTCCCAACCCCGATCCGCAACCGCAACCACTCTTCACTGCCCAGGACCGAGGTCACGCTGCGGGCTCCGTTGTGTCCCGCCGGCGAACCGCGCTCCCTGATCTTGAACGTCCCCAGCGCAAAGTCCAACTCGTCGTAGATCACGAGCAGGTCCCTCGCCGGATCCGCTTCGAACTCGTTAATCAGAGCGGCCACCGCAGCGCCGCTCAGATTCATGAATGTCTCCGGCTTCGCCAGGATCACCTCGCGTCCTGCAATTCTGCAGGTTGCAGTAGTGGCCCGGCACCGCCGATTTCCGATCACAACGCCCTCTTGCTCAGCGATGCGGTCGATTGCCATGAACCCCGCGTTATGCGGAGTCCAAACATATTCCAAGCCGGGATTGCCGAGCCCCACCACCAGGAAAGGGCCCCGCCGGCCATCAGTTTCAAGGCCCTTCAAGCCGATGCGTGTGATCATCTCGTCGAGTTCGTCCGTCGAACCAACGTCCTCCGGCAACATGTCATCCGCATCTGCCTTGGCCAAGGTCTACTTCTTCGCCCCGCCCTCGGGCTTCTTCGCACCAGCCGCTGCACCCGCGGCAGCCTCCGGTTCGCCCTTGCCCTTCTTCGCCACTTCAGGTTCCGCAGGAGCGCCCTCCACAGCAACCACTGCTTCGGCCTCAGCCACCGGTGCAACCTCTTCGCGAATCGAAACCACGTGCGCCACAGTTGCATCTTCGGTGTTCAAGTACTTGATCTTGTCCGAATGCGGCAAGTCGCTCACGCGCAGCGCGCCGTACATTTCAAGGTTGCTCACATCCACGTCAATGTGGTTCGGAATATCCGCGGGCAGGCACTCGATCTCGACTTCGCGCAACACCTGGTCCAGGATGCCGCCTGCCACCTTGACGCCAAGCGGTATGCCAATCAGCTTCACGCGCACACTCACTTGCAGCAGCTTGTCCAGCGCAATGCGCTTCAGGTCGATGTGAATCAGCTGATCCTTCAGCGGCTCCCGCTGCCAATCGACGATCATCGCCTTGGCCGCAGCTTGGTCTCCCACCGCTACATCGAAAATCGTGTTGTGGCCCGTCTCGGAAAACAAAATCCGCGAAATCTGCTTGGGGTCCACTTCAATGGCCACTGCTTCGTGGCCGCCGCCATACAGCACGGCAGGAATCTTTCCCGCCACACGCACACGGCGCGCAGCATTCTTGTTGAACTTGCCCACCCGGGGCTTGGCTGTTACGACTTCAGGCATTTCCATCTCTCATTTCTGTCATCGGGCACAGGCCAGTCATGGTCCACTCCCTTTGTTGGAGCCAGTGATCAGCGTGCAGTGAACTGTGGACAGAAAAACCACCGCTCATAGCTCTGAGACCAGCCAAATTGTTTACCCAAGCAGCAGCAACTGCTCACTGCTTCTCTGTTTCACTGCTTTACTGCTTTTCTGTTTCACTGCTTCTCTGTTTCACTGTTTCACTGTTTCACTGTTTCACGAAAACAGCGTGCTCACGCTGGTCTCCATGTGAATGCTCTCAATGGCCGCGCCCAAAAGCCCGGCAATCGAAAGCAGCTTAATCTTTGGCAACTTCTGCGCCTGCTCGCGCAAAGGAATGGTGTCCGTCACCACCACTTGTTCCAGCCGCGAAGCTGCGATGCGGTCGATCGCCGGACCCGAAAGCACGGCGTGGCTGGCGCAGGCATAGACCGAAATCGCGCCGGCACCGTGGAGCGCGTCGACCGTCTTCACCAGCGTACCCGCGGTATCAATAATGTCGTCGATGATGAGGCAAGTCTTGCCATTTACGTCGCCGACCACATGCATCACTTCGGCAACGTTCATATCGGTACGCCGTTTATCAACGATGGCCAGCGGTGCGCCCATCTTCTGTGCAAAGTGGCGGGCCCGCTCCACGCCGCCGGCGTCGGGCGAGACCACGATGAGATTGGGCAGTGCCAGCGAACGGAAATGACTCACCAGCACCGGGCTCGCGAACATGTGATCCACCGGAATATTGAAGAAGCCCTGAATCTGTGCAGCGTGCAAATCGACGAAGAGCGCGCGGTTAGCCCCAGCCGTCGTCAGCAAATCTGCAACAAGTTTGGCGCTGATCGCCACGCGGGGGCGATCCTTGCGGTCCTGGCGCGCGTAGCCATAATAGGGAACCACAACCGTGATCCGGGCAGCCGAGGCGCGCTTAAGGGCGTCAATCATGATGAACAGTTCCACCAGGTGCTGATCCACCGGATAGCAGGTGGGCTGCACCACAAAGACATCCACGCCGCGGACATTCTCAAGCAACTGAAAGTAGACCTCGCCGTCGGCAAAACGCTGCATCTTGGCGTCGCCCAGCTGAACACCGATATGGCGGGCAATCTCCTCAGCCAGCGGCCGGTTCGCAGTCCCCGAGAAAAGCTTGAACCGCTTATCCTCGCTTAGATTGCGGGCCCGCTTCCGTTCGGGAGCCGGCTTGGCATCCTTGGCCTTCGATTCCGGCGTACCACCGGGCGTTGGACCCTTGGGCGCGCCGTCTTTTCCCTGGTCTTCCGCACCCGGCTGTTGCTGTTGTTTGTCTTCCGCTGCTACCGTCACCGTTCCCACTTCCATCTCCCGAGAACCTCCAAGCTGGTTTGCTTTGGCTGCTCAACTGGTCCCTTACCGCAAAACTTTGGCTGGGCGACCAGGATTCGAACCTGGATAAATGCCTCCAAAGGGCATTGTCCTACCATTGAACGATCGCCCAACGCAGCGAACCTCCAGGTCATCCCGGAAGAACGCCCAGAAAAATCCGTTGCCGTTGACAGCCGTCCGCGAGTCTCTCTCCCGCCAACCAAGCCTGTCAATGACTCTCCACAGAAATGCGTCAAGCCGCACAACCATGGGTGCCCCAGGTCTGGATTCTCAGACCTGGGAAACCAAGAACCCTGCTAAAGAAGCATCCCTTCCCAGTACGCGCTGCGCGGCAAAGTGCGAGTCAACTGATTCCGCACTCCCGCTTGTTCCAGCCGCAACTGGGCCGCTTCCGCATCTCCACGGGTCCGATACAACCCGTAAAGCGCCGAGCCCGACCCCGACAGCGAGGCATGGAGGGCAGCCTCCGGAGTGTCCGAAGCCGCAAGAATGCGCTTGATTTCTGCAAGGGAAGGATGCTGGGGAAAGACAACTCGTTCGAAGTCGTTCTGGATCCAGCTCGTGATCCCGGTGCGGACAAGCGCGGACTCCAACGGTCCGGCCAGGTCTTCTCCATTTGGGAAGACACCGGAGGAGCCAGCCCCCTGCCCACCACTCGGAATTCCTCCCGAAAAGGCGCTGGCGTAGGCACGGCTCAACTGTTCCAGTCTATCTTCGGACGCTTCAGCGGTCAAACCTTCAGCCGCACACAGCGCATCCCAGTCCCGAAAAGCCTGCGCAGTTGATACCCCAACCTCCGGCATCGCCACCACGCACCAAACCGGCTCGATATCAGGCAGCGGATACACCTCCTGCCCTCGATCCACCCCCAACACCGTTCCACCTATAAGGAACAACGGCACATCCGACCCAACCTGCGCCGCAATCACCAACCGCCGCGCCAACGAGACAAAATTGTCATCCTGATTGCGAATGCTGTCATCCTGAGCGCAGCGAAGCAAAGTCGAAGGACCTGCGGTTGCCTTTGCGCTGCTGGAATCAGCACGACCATGGGTGCCCCAGGTCTCGCTTTTGAGACCTGGGAAACCACGAACCCCGTCCGAAATCCCCAGTTCCTCTTCCAATCCCACCAACGCCGCCACAGCATTTGCCGACCCGGCCCCCAACCCGCCCTGAATAGGCAGCCTTTTGTCGATATGAACCTTGACGTCTGCGGCAATCCGAAGTTCCTCCAGGACCAGGCAAACCATCTTCCAAGCCGTATTCCGCTCGTCCAACGGCACCCGTTCATCATTCGAAGTCAGCCGGATCGCCGTTTTCTCCGCTGGCCGCGCCGAAACCGTCACCACATCATGCAACTCCAGCGTCTGATAGACCGTGCAGAGCGAGTGAAAACCATCCGCCCGCGGAGCCCCAATCCTCAATCCCAAATTGATCTTTGCGTGTGAACGCACCGCTGTCGGCATACCGGTTCATTGTAGAGGCGAACCGCCCCGCCCCTTCGCCGTCCATCACAGATCAACGAACAAATATCGCTGGCTTTGCGTACGAAATAGGGTCACAATTCGAATCCTTAAGGCGTTCTCTCCCGATCGGGCCGCATACGACCGTCGAACGAAGGAGGGCCCATGAGATTCTCCCCGCACCTCGGAATCGCAATTCGGATCGCACTGGGCATCTCACTATCCGGCTCCGCGCTCATCGCCCAAGTCTTGCCTGACACCACCCATCAAGCCCCCATGGTCGAGCGTTATGGCAAGCCCTATGTCATGGTCACCATCAATGGCAAAGGCCCATTCCGCTTCGTCATTGACACCGGCACCGGCGGTGACGCCCTCGTCACCCCCGAGCTCGCCGCCGAACTCGGCCTGCCCACTGTCGGCCACGCGACACTCAGCGATCCCAGTGGCCAGGGCGGCAAAAAGGCACCCATCGTTCGCATCGACTCGCTCGAATTCGCCGGCGTCCAGTTCAACGGCATCCGCGCCGTCAGCCACCCCTTCTTCGCCGAGGCCGGCACCTGCGAGGGCCTCCTCGGCTTCACGCTCTTTCGCGACTACCTGCTCACCCTCGACTTTCCCAATCGCCTCGTCACGCTAAACGCCGGCACGCTTGCCCCCGACGGCGGAAAGTCCGTGCTGCCTTTCCGCATGCCTGACGGCGTTCCCGTCGCCATTCTCAAAGTGGATGGACTGCAGCCGGTCGAAGCGCAGCTTGACTCCGGCGGCAGCGGTCTGATCCTGCCCGAAAAACTCGCTGCGCGCCTGAAATACGACATTGATCCAGTGGTCTTCGCGTCGGGCCGCTCGGTTTCTACGCGCTTTGAAATGAAAGCCGCCAAGCTCGCTTCCGACGTCAAGCTCGGCCGCTACACATTTACGCATCCGGTCGTCGAAATCCACCCGGCCTTCCCGCTCGTCAACTTCGGATCGCCGCCGATGCAGATCTTCGCCATCACCTTCGATCAAAAAAATCTGCTCGTCCGCTTCACGGCGAACCAGAAACGTTTCAGCCTCACCGCGCCACCCAGCCCCACGCACCTGACCAATGCGCCTGTCTACGATCCACCGCCGCACGACCTCGTCCCCGTCGGCTGAATCATGTTCTCGGCTACGCAACGGCGTTCCGCGCCACCATCTCCCACGCCGCCCGCAGTGCCGCCACTCCATCGCCTAACGGGCGAAACTCCATCGCCACCATGTGCCGATACTTCAGTTCGCCCAGCTTGCGATAAATATTCCCATAGTTGATCTCGCCCGTACCCGGCTCATGACGCCCCGGCACATCGGCAATGTGAATCAACCCGATCACATCGATGTGGTTGTCAAGCTTTGCGATCAAATCGCCGTAGCTCATCTGCTCGTGATAGATGTCGTAGAGAAACTGCACCTGCGGATGATTCACCGCGCGCACAATCTCGATCGCCTCATTGGCCGAAGTCAGAAAGTACTTGGGATTCTCTTCGAGATGAATGCACTCAAGCAGTAATCGCACCGGCTGGCCCTCAATCTGCTTTCCCTCCACCAGCGCCGCCGCACGCTTCAGTGATTCAATCGAACTTGCATGTTGCTCCTCGTGCGGCAACCCCGGAACCACATTCCCCGACAGCACAATCATCGCCGGACAACTCAGCGTCTCCATCGGCGTCAGCGCCTCGCGCAGTTCGCCAAGGAACGCGTCGCGCGCTGACGGATCGGCAACGCCATGATGCAGTCCCGCCGTCGCGTCAAAGTGGATACCGAGCCGCTTGCGCGCCGCATTGGCATTCGCAAAATCCGCCGCAGTCCATTTCGCGTATTCCCCCACCAGCTCAACGTTGGTGTAGCCCGCTTCGGCAACTTTGGCCAGTCGCTCCTCGAACGGCAATCCATTGAACACCGTCCAGAGCATCACCGACAACGGAAACGGCAACGCCGAAGTAGGCGTGGGCAAACCGCCCTCCGCAACCGACACCTTCGCCGCAGCAGCGCCCATCGCCGCCGCAGCCATCGCCTGTGTAAACGTGCGCCGATCCATACGCGCCTCCATATTCTTTACTGTGAACTATGAACTCAGAACTGCTTTACTGTTCCCTGTTCCTTGTCCACTGTTCACTGTTCACTGTTTCTGCTTTCTCCGCAACGCCTGCCAATCCATCTCCGTCTGGTCCGCGTAAAGCGAACCGAACTTCGCCACTGCCTCGGCAAAGCCATCGCCTGAACCAATGTACCCCGCGATCGTCTGCGGATCGCCCGAGCGCGCATGTCCGCGTGCCAGCAACTCCCCGCAAATCTCCGCAAACGCAGAGAGGCCGCTCCCCGCAAGGTCCTCCAACTCAATTGATCCCTTGTGGTCATTCAGCTGCCGCACCAGGTAGTCGCGCCCCTCCATCTGCGTCCAGCCCAGAAATGGATCCGATTGCAGCTGCATCGCGCGCTGCCCATCCGCAGTGCGCCGCCCATTGTGGTGTTCCGGACGCGCATCTGGCAAGTATGCGGTGTAGACCGAGGGCGCCTCCTCTTTTATCTGCAGAAACAAAGGATCGCGCGGGCCGTTGCCCTCGAAATAAATGCAGTAGTCGCGCAGTCCCACCGATCCGGTGCCCACCACTTTGAATGCCACATCCACCGGCCGATAGAGCGAGAGCAGATGCTGCCGCTGCGGCTCCAGCATCTCGCGATAAGGACCAAGTGCCCCCAACACCTTCACCGCCTGCGATCCCGTCACGCGCGTGAGCAACGGCTTCTGCTCTTTGAATCGCCGCGGCGCCCCCGGCTTTTTGCTTGCGGGCTCCGTCAGCTGCTCCAGCGTGTGCAGTGGTGTGGCCCGTTCCGCCTTCAGAAGCGCATCGTGCACCGGTACGACCGATCCGATGCGATGCACCTGGAACCTTCCCACTTCAAGGAGCGGCATCTCCACAAAAGCGCGCATCTGTTCGCTGTAGCGCACCATGCATTCTTCCGCAGCTGTGCGCGCCGAGGTCTCCTTGTGTCCTGCTTCGCGTCCAGCCAGCACCAGCGACGTCGCCAGGCGTTTCAAATCCCATTCGAACGGCCCGCGAATCGTCTCATCAAAGTCGTTAATGTCGAAAACCAGCCGCCCATCCGGAGCCGCGAACGCCCCCAGGTTGCGCACATGCGCGTCTCCGCAAAGTTGCGACACAATCCCGGTATTCGGAATGACAGCCAGATCGGCCGCCATCACCGGCGCTGCGCCTCGAAAATATACGAAGGGCGACTGCACCATCATTTGATGTTTGAGTTTTAGCAAAGCGGGCAGGCGTCCACGCTCAGCCCGTTCCAGCAGCGTCAGGGCCGGTGCCGATCTCGCTTTAATGTTGAGCTCGTCATGTTGCTGTCGTCCCACTTGCTTGCGTCGCGCCTGGCCAAAATTGCGACGTTCTTCCGGCGTTGCCCAATGCATGTTCGCGAACATATACCCTCAGCCCCAGCCTTGCAAACTCGGTGTTGCAAATCAGAACAGCAAGGCAGGAATCCAAGCGAAAAGCGGCCTCTTTCCGTCCCGCAAATGAGGGATTGTCGGTTTCATACCGTGATTTAAACTGCAAACTGGAAGCCCGGCATACAGTTTCTCCCACCTGACGTGCCACTACAGCTCCGGTCCCGGAGGATTTTCCTTTGACGCCTGTCTCGCGTACACGCGCGCTGTTGCCCATTGCCATTCTTGCTTTTGGATATTTGACATCTCCGCTTCCAGCGCAAGGCCCCGCGGTACCACTTACCGTGGAGAAAATCTTCGCCCATGGCCCGCTGGTTGGTCATCTCCCCGAAGACATCACCTGGTCGCCAGACGGAAAGCACCTTTCCTATCTCGATGGCGGCGAACTCGTCGACCTCGATCCAGGCTCCGGCAAACCGCATGTGATGATAAGCCGCTCCAAGATCACCTCCATCGAAGGGGCAGCCGTTGCATCCGAGCAGGATCGCGACCATCGCATCCGCTACGGAATGGCTGCCTATCAATGGGCTCCCGACTCCAGGCACCTTCTTTTCGACTCCAACGGCCGACTCTGGATGTACGACCTGCACAACGGCACCGGCGTCGAAATCGCCTCCACAGGGCAAGCCTCCGGGAACGATCCAAAATTCTCGCCCAACGGCGAAAACATCTCCTTCATTCGCAACCACAGCCTTGCCGTCGTTCGACTCAAAGATCCCGGCGCCCCGCCCACCATAGCCGTCCCCTCGCCGAACGAAACCATCCTCAACGGCGAAGTCGATTGGGTCTACGAAGAAGAACTCGACGTCCGCAGCAACTACTTCTGGTCGCCCGATTCAAAGGGCATCGCCTTCCTTCAAATGAACGAGAGCGATGTGCCGGTCTATCCACTTACCGACTGGATTCCGACCCATGCAAACGTCGTTTCGCAGCGCTACCCGCAACCTGGCGATCCAAATCCCAGCGTGCGCATCGGTGTGGTTGGCGCGCAGGGCGGCAAAGTCGCATGGATCAAACTGCCCATCAAACCCGGCCAGGATTACATCGCGCGTTTTGGCTGGGCCGATCGTAAAACCGTCTGGGCCGAAGTCGTCACTCGCGACCACAAACATCGCACCCTCCACTTCGCGGACTTAAGCAACAACGGCGCTGCCCATCAGGTTCTCGATCTCACCGACGAAAAATTTCTCGATGAAAACTACAACGTCGATGTGCAGCAAGGCACCATCGTTCTCACCAACTGGAGCGACGGTCACAATCACATTTACCTCTACAGCTACGATCGGAACGATCCCAGTGCCACCCCGGCGAAACTCGAAAAGCAATTGACCACGGGCGATTTCGAAGTTGCAGAAGTCTATTCGGTCGACCCCGGACACAAGCTCGTCTACTACGCCTCCAACGAAGGCAATGTGCAACAGCAGCAAGTCTGGCAAGTCAGCTTCACGGGCGAGCGCAAGCAGCTAAGCAGCGGCCCCGGCAATCACCAGGCAAATTTCTCTCCCAACAACGGCAGCTTCGCCGACAAGTATTCGTCGCGTCTCGATCCGCCTACTCTCCAGCTCTGCCGCACTTCGGGGAAATGCGACACCTTCTGGTCCACCCACGCACTCGATCCCTACAGCCTCCACGCACCCGAGCAGCTTGAGGTCAAAGCCCATGACGGCACCACGCTCTACGCCACATTGCTCTTGCCTGCAGCCGCCAAAGATCCCGCCAGCGTGCCCCTCATCGTCAATCCCTACGGGGGCCCCGGTCCGCAGGAAGTAGCCGATAAATGGGCCGACGCTCTACTCTTCGACGAGCTCCTCGCCGAGCATGGCTTCGCCGTCTTGCATGCGGACAATCGCGGCACCGGCATGCGCGGCCGCGCCTTCGCGCAAGCGGCTTATCAGAACTTCGGCCCCATCCAACTTGAAGATCAACTCACCGTCGTCGACGCCGCACTCGCCCAATATCCGCAGCTCGACCCCAAGCGCCTCGGCTGGTGGGGCTGGAGTTGGGGCGGCACGTTTACTCTCTACGCGCTCTCGCACTCCGATCGCTTCCGCGCCGGCGTCTCCGTCGCTCCCGTCACCGACTGGCGCAACTACGATTCGGTCTACACCGAGCGCTACATGGGTCTGCCCACAGACTTCGCCTCCGGCTACAAGGATTTTTCCGTGGTCAACTCAGCGGCAAATCTTAAAGGCCACTTACTCATCGCGCAGGGCACCGGCGACGACAACGTCCACTTCGAAAACACCGTGCAATATATCCAGAAGCTGATTGAAGCTGGCATTCCCTACGATCTGCAAATCTATCCGCGCAAAACCCACTCCATCGCCGGCCCCGATGTGCGTACTCATTTGTATAAGCGAATCCTCGCCCATTTCGAGCAATACCTCATGCCGCCGGCAACCTCTGGAGCCGGAAAATGAACCTCGACGCGGCCCTCGCGCGCTCGAACGAAACAGCCGACGAAGAAATCTGTGAGCATCTGATGCGTCGCGAGCGAGCGCTTTTCGATCCTGCAGTGCGGCGCGATCGCGCACAGGTCGAAGCGTTTCTGGCAGAGGATTTTCAGGAATTCGGTTCTTCAGGGAGGGTGTGGGATAGGCAGACAATTGTCGAGTCGCTGGCGACCGCGCTCTACACCGCTCCAACTGCCGAGCAGATGCGCTGCACTCGAATCACCGCTGATGTAGCGCTCGTGACTTACCGTACCGTGCGCATCGATAGCAATACCGGCACACGCACTGAGACCCTCCGCAGTTCCTTATGGATAAAAGAATCGGGTCGATGGCGAATGCGCTTCCATCAAGGAACGCGGACTTCTTAATTTGTCATCTGAATGTAGGATATGAAGCGGCCGAAGTTGACGGACCAAGGATTGCTTTTCTGTTCCCTGTTCCCTGTTCCCTGTTCCCTAGTCCCTGCCTCTAAACTTCCCGCCGCTTAAACAACTCGTCCTTCTCGCGCACCGGGCACTTCGTGCACTCCAGGCAGCAGACGAGTAGAAACGCGACCCCCACCGTCACCAGGAAGGCCAGGAGATTTGCATTCACCGCGAGCCAATGTGTGAAGACGCGCATAAGCTAAAAGGTAGAAAATATGCAAACCAACGCACCCCGCCGATCACGCAAGCGCCCCATGCGGCAATGCACTTCGGTTCACACCGTAAAAGCGAGTTCAGTCTACCACTCCTACACTCACTTAGATGCTGCGGAAATCCCTTGCGTAATAGGGAACAAAAAGCGAAAATGGAATCAGGATGGTTACCCCTCCCATTCTGACCCCAAATCTCGACCCCGACCCGCTCTCACCTCGGCATGAGGAAGAGTGGCCGGCAGAGTGCCAGATTCCCGCAGCCCAGCCTCCCCCTACCCCGACCGGGCCTGATTCGGGCCCCAACACCGGCCCTAACCTCAACTGGCTCTTCGTCGACCTCAACTCTTACTTTGCCTCCGTCGAGCAGGAAGTCCGTCCCGAACTCCGCGGCCACCCCGTCGCCGTCGTCCCCATGATGGCCGACACCACCGTCTGCATCGCCGCCAGCTACGAGGCCAAAGCCTTCGGCGTCAAAACCGGCACCGTTGTCGCCGACGCCAAACGCCTCTGCCCCGACATCGTCCTCGTCGAAGCCCGCCACGAAATCTATGTCGACTACCACCACCGCGTCGTCGAAGCCGTCGAAAGCTGCTTGCCCGTCACCTCCGTCCAATCCATCGACGAAATGGCCTGCCGCCTCATGGGCCGCGAACGCCCCCTTCTCGCCGCCCTCGAGCTTGGTCGCAAAGTCAAAGCCCGCATCCGCGACCGCGTCGGACCCATGCTGCGCAGCTCCGTCGGCCTCGCCACCAACCGCTACCTCGCCAAAATCGCCTCCGACATGGAGAAGCCCGACGGCCTCGTCGCCCTTCCCCTCGACATCCTGCCTGAAGCCCTCGCCCAGCTCACCCTCCGCGACCTGCCCGGCATCGGCGCCCGCACCGAGAAGCGCCTCAACGCCAAAGGCATTCACACCATGCCGCAACTCCTCGCCCTCAACTGCGAACAGGCCGGCGAGCTCTGGGGCTCCGTCTGGGGCGAACGTCTTTGGCACTGGCTGCGCGGCCAGGACTTCGACATGTCCGAGACCGAGCACAACAAATCGCTCAGTCATTCGCATGTGCTCTCGCCCGACATGCGCACCGCCGAAAAGGCCTGGGCCGTCGCCCACAAGCTCCTCCACAAAGCCGCCATGCGCCTGCGCGCCGCCGACCTCTGGGCCGGCAGCATCGGCCTCGCAATTGGGTTCTCAGTCCCGCGCGGCGAAAAGGCGCCAGTCAGCCGCTTCGGCGTCCCCACCCGCGGATGGCACAGCGAGATTCATCTCAGCGAGTGTCAGGATAACCAGACCCTCATCGCCGCGCTCAGCCGCCTCTGGGCCAAACGCCCCGCCGGAGCCGAATACGACCAGCCCTATTTCGTAGGCGTCCAGCTCAACGGTCTCGTCCCCGGCCGCCTCCACTCCCTCAACCTCTTCGACGCCTTAGAGAACACCAAAAGCCGCACCCGTCTCCTCGCCACAATGGACGAACTCAACCACAAATACGGCACCACCGCCCTCGCGCCCGCAGCGATGTTAACCGCCTTCAAAGCCGCCCCCACAAGAATCGCCTTCCACTCCATCCCGGATTTGTTCTGAACATTCTTGATGCGTCGCAATCGCCGGGAAAACGGTGAGTGTTTCGGAATACCTATAATGGCCGCAGCGCGGTTTGGGCTTCCGTCCACCAACAACGCATCCTGAGGATATCGATGGCACAAGGTGAACGCATCAACCCGGCAGTGCTCGTCTGGGCCCGAGAAACCGCAGGGCTCGACGTGAAGTCCGCCGCACGGCAGATCGGCTTGGGTGCGTCTCAAGACACTTCTAGCGAAGGGAAGCTCCTCGAGTTCGAGCGTGGCGATCGACTCCCGAGCAGATCGCAGTTGAGTAACATCGCAAAGACGTATCGCCGTCCCCTCGTCGTGTTTTACATGCCGTCGCCTCCTACAAAGGCAGATCGCGGCAGCGACTTTAGATCATCCAATAAGGCCGTTTCGCAACGGGAAGAAGCGTTGCTCTACGCGCTTCTTCGAGATGTCAAAGCCCGCCAGGAGATGCTTAAGAGCCTTCTGGAAGAAGAAGACGAGATCGAGGTGAGGCCATTCGTTGATTCGTGCACGCTCTCCGATAGCGCATCAGCGGTTGCGCGGACGATCATAAATGCTCTCAAAATCGCGCCTGATGGATCCGACAGAGGAGATGGGCCAAGCGAGTTTTTCAAAACGCTGAGGACCAGGACAGAGTCCCTTGGAGTTTTTGTCCTGCTGGTGGGCGACCTCGGCTCATACAGATCTGCGCTCAGCGAAGATGTCTTCCGAGGATTTGCTCTCGCCGACGATAAGGTTCCGTTCATTGTGATCAACGATCACGATGCCCGGACCGCGAGATCGTTCACCCTGATCCACGAGCTTACCCACATCTTCCTTGGACAGAGCGGCGTCAGCGGCGCACCGGAGTTGGCGAACAGCAACACGCAAATTGGCAGGATTGAAGACTTCTGCAACGAGGTCGCGGGACTCGTTCTACTTCCGGAAAGCTTCGCGAAGCGACGTCCGATCGATTTAAGCAGTGCGAACGCTGACGCCGCAAAACGATTCATCCAGGAAGTAGCAAGGACTTGGAAGGTCAGCGAACCGCTGGTCGCTTTTCGCCTTCGTCGGCTCGGGTGGATTTCTCCGAGATTCCATCAGGATCTGAGCGTGGAGTACGCGAACAGATGGCAGCAACAGAAGGAATTGTCGAAGTCCGCCAACAAGTCAAAGAAGGGCGGTCCCAGCGACTATGTGGTTCGCCAGTATAGGCTGGGAGACTCGCTCATGGATGTCGTTCGTCGCACCCTCAGAGAGAACCGGTTAACCCACACAAAAGCAGCAAAGATCCTCGGAATAAAACCGGGCTCGGTCGAACCGCTGATTCGGCATTTCGAAAAGGGCCCGGCGTCGCTCAGGCGAGGGGAGGGCGTGTAGAGTGCCTATCTCCTCGACGCGAACGTTTTGATCCGTGCGCACGAGGATTACTATCCGATCGACCGGGTCCCACAGTTTTGGACTTGGCTGGAAGCAGTCGCTGGTTCCGGTCGGGTCAAAATGCCGTATGAAATCCACAGCGAGATCGCCATCTCCAAGAAGGGCTCACTAAAAGACTGGGTCTCTGACCCTGCCATCTCGAAGAAGCTGATTCTGGAAGCACGCATTGACCCGATCAACCTCGACAAAGTAATCAAGGAAGGATACGCGCCGGACCTCGATGACAGCGAAGTTGAGAAAATCGGCAGAGACCCTTTTCTAATCGGATATGCCATGGCATACGCTTTGGAAGCCACTGTTGTCACGAAAGAGGTGTCCGCGCCAAGCAAGCAACGAGCGAATCGCAAAATTCCAGACGTTTGCAGGTCGATGGGCGTGCACTGCATCAATGACTTCGATTTTTATCGCGAACTGAATTTCAAGACGATCTAAAGTTGGTTGAAAAACGGACTAAGCGAGCCCAGCGAATGTGGCCTCATCCGAACATCAAATCAATCTTCTTCATCAGCAGAAAAACCCTCTCCGGCTGCGTCGCAAATGGAATGAACTAGTTCCTGATGTAAAAATCGCGAGCGCCCTCCTTCGCATCCACCACCACCGCCGGGACTTTCGCGCATTCTGGGAAAGGTGGGAAAGCACGAACCCAAACCGTCTCTCGCGGAGGGAGCCGAGGCCTTCAGGCCTCGGAAAAAGTGGGCGGCATAAACAAGGCCTTCAGGCCCGGACTCACACACCAAGCTGATGAATTGTCATCCTGAGAACCCGCGCGTCTGGGGCCCCGTGAACGACGCTAGTCGTCAATGGGGTAAGCGGGGCGAAAGCCTGCCCTGAGCGAAGCCGAAGGGGATCTGCTTCCCGCGCAGCATCAATCCGCACGAACATGGGTGCCCCAGAGCCTGCCCTGAGCGCAGTCGAAGGGTCTCCGAGAGACCTGGGAAAGCACGAACCCCCACCGTCTCCCTCGCAGGGAGCCGAGGCCTTCAGGCCTCGGAAAGAGCCGTACACGATACGCATGCCTCGAGCGGTCGAACGCTACCGCCTGGATGCAGGGATTCGGCCGAGGCGCGAATCATGACGCAGAAGAAGATCGCAGGCGTGAAGGGCCTCAGTTTCGAAGGCCAGCCCGTCGCCTGGAATGAGAAGCCAGTGGCCGATCTTGCCTGCCAGAAGCTCGATCGAACGGAGCGACGGGAATTCGCGGCGGAGGGTTGGATCTGCGGGGTCGACGGTTTCCGAAAGAACGAGCCAAACGCCGTTGTCGCGCGGAGATTTGGGGTGATCGCGGAGCATACACACGATGCGGTCGCCGATGTAGACAGCAAACCCTGAAAACATGCGACGCACTTCGGGATGCAAGGGCGCAAGTGCATCGAGTACAAACGCATGCGGCGGCTTCTGTTTCAAACGGGCAGGGCGAGCCATGGCTTCTACGGGGACCACCATAGCAGATTTGCCAAACGCCGAGGGCGGACGAAGTTTGCTTCGCTCTACAGCTCGTATGCCAGGCGGGTGCTCCACCCTTCTTTGGGTTTTCTGTTCAACTGACGTTGCTCGGTGCCCCATCCTTCGCGCACTCTGCGAAGGATGGGAAAGCACGAACCCAAACCGTCCCTCTCGGAGGGAGCCGAGGCCTTCAGGCCTCGGAAAGAGCAGCCAACAAAGCGGGCCTTCAGGCCCGGTCTCACACGCCATGCTGATGAATTGTCATCCTGAGAACCCGCGCGTCTGGGGCCCCGTAGACGACGCAAGTCGTCCATGGGGTAGGCGGGGCGACGGATGTGCTTCTCGCGCAGCATCAATCCGCACGAACATGGGTGCCCGAGGTCTCCGAGAGACCTGGGAAAGCACGAACCTAAACCGTATGCAAGTTAACCGCACAGATACGCACTCACTCAATGCGAGCAATAATCCCGGCAATACTCGAAAGACTAAACCGCATAGGCGCAATGTCGCAATTCGACAGCCTCCCGTCCGCCACTTATCCACAAATCATCAATGATCAAGCAGTTATACACGGCGTGCGATTTTCACTCACCTATTTGGTACTTATTAGTTAGTACACAAAACTTACTTATTACTTAGTACACAAAACAAGTTATCTAAAAATACTTTGAATATTCTCTTGCGTATAAGTAGCTTTCGCGATACGTTGGCAAACATTCTCGCAACACAAGGCCTTCAACTCTCAAGCCGCAACAAGCTTCCTCAAAAAAGAAAAGCTGGGCCATTCAATACAAGCAGCACAGGCACGGGTCCCGAGTCCGGACCTTTTTGCGACCTTTGATGAGAAATCGGATCTTGACTGAGAAGGAGGATTACCAATGAGCGACTCAAAACCAAGGGCATCCATCCAACTGCCCAGTGACTTCATATTCGGTCAACTTCGCCCGAATCATGCTGTGGTTCCCCCGCCTACACCGCCAGCGCCCCTTGGCCCGCTCTCCGCATTTGTTGGAGATTGGGTAGGCAATGGTTTCAACACCATCTTCCGGCCCGATAGCACCGCTACTCCGACACCACTTCCCAATCCAGTTCCTGCACCCCCGCCTCCCCGTGACAACATTCTGGAACTGAACCTAACCTCCGAGAGCCTTTCGTTTTCGCCCAGCCTGGGCTCGGTTCCGAACCGCGGTAGCGCAACGCAGCCCGATGCTTTTCTCAACGGCGTGCCTTATCTGCAGACCGTCAATGACATCACGATCCGCGGAGAGAGTGTCGGAATTCACGTCGAACCCGGAATCTGGATTCACGTGCCGGCAACCACCATTCCGCCGCTAGGGGAGTCTGTGACGCGGATGGCATCGATTCCGCATGGAACGACGATCGAGGCTCAAGGGACTTTTTCAACCGCGGCCGGGAAGCCGAACATAGCCCCCGTGGATATCACCCCATTCAAAACAGGTAACCCCGCCGACAAAATCAGGTTCGCCAGCCAGACGGCTAATGATCCAAAGACCCCGAGAATTCCCCAAGATTTAACTTCCTTCATCGCTGCTGGCACCATCACGCAAACCCTGTTGGACAATCCCAACAGCCTCCTCAGCAGTCACATACTCAAACAGAACATCACCAGTACGACCACCATCGTCGTTTCCACTGCCCCGCCGCCTCCGCCGCAGGCTCTGCCCTTCGGAGGCGGAGTCGATAACATCGCCTTTCTGCTAGGCCAAGCGGCGGCGGCTCAGCCGAACGCCCAGGCACTGCAGATGATCGCGTTTTTTTGGATTGAGACAGTCGAAGAGACGATTGAAGTGCCGGAGTGGAGGGTGGGTAGTGCGCCCTTCCTGATCAAGGCCACCCGAAGTGCGCCCGGTCAGCATGTGCCGACCTTCTCCGTGACGCCGCCACATGACATACTCAAACCGACCAAAATCACGGTGAAGTTCACGCAGATTCAGTATTCCCAGACGGTCTTTCTGAATTTTGCCGGTCTCACCTGGCCGCATGTCTCGGTAAATACGCTCNNACCCGCCGATGACATCGTTGTTCCTGCCTCCGCGTTCTGAGGCTGGTCCAAGTTTTCCAGGCGGCTGCCCATTCCCGGTAGCCGCCGTCTTATTCTGAGCCGAGAGTAGGAACGCGCGACATTCGGGAGCTGTGAAATTGTCAGCGAACTTCGAGACAGTTCATCGCGCATCCGAAACAAGACCCTATGACGGATCTCTAAGCGTATTAATCGGCTTTGAAATCGCAAGCGCCCCCAGTGCCAAAATCGCCGACTTAGGCAATCCGTTTCCCGGAGTCATCACGATAAACGAGACAATCTTCCCCTTGGCGCGAAACACAAGGCTCTGCTGCGTGAACTCCTGCCCCGGAAATCTCGGTATCTGCTGGTTTCTCTTTTCCTCGTAATACGCAGCATCGCCCACTCCCGAAATCGCCTGTCCGCCCGACCCCAGCATCTTCATGCGCTGATCGAAGATCATCCTAACCATGCCGCCATCGTCCGACGAGTCCGCAATCACAGTCGTCGGGCCAACCGCCGCGCCTTTGTAATCGCAGCCGTTCCCTCCCTCGGTGTTCGACTTCGCGCTCAGGTCGCCCGTCAGCCCCAGCGTCGCCTTCACCGCAGGCGCGGGCAACAAATCGCAAAGGCTCTGCGCCTGAGCACAAATCGCAAGCTCCCCGCACCCCGCAAGCGCAAACAACAGGGTCACCGTATAACTCAGCAAACTTCTCAGCCGCATGGACACGCTCCGCGTAAATTTCCATCGCGCGGACCCAATCCACCCACGAGACAGTGGAGTCAGAGTAACAAATCGTCACTCGCATCACGTCGAGAGAGAAGCTCGCGTGCAGCCCGTCTTCCTCGTCCATTTCCTCGCCCCGCCTCAAATCCCTTGCCATTCTCTGTTACCCTCTGTAACATTCTGAATGTTACGCGCGGTAGCAGTGAGGAGCCAGCACCGCCCGATCCGCACCCGAGCCCTGCGCCCGCCGCCCAACTGAACTTTTTCCAGTCCAACACGTACCTTTTGCATCCCAATCCGCTCACTGCTGCGGATAAGAGAGTAGAAGCGAACCCCATGGCCCGTAACTGGCAGCCGGACTTCGAGCGACTCGTGGACGAGCACCAGTCGATGGTGTTCTCGTTAGCTTGGCGCATGACAGCCGACCGCGGACTGGCCGAGGAGATCGCGCAGGACGTGTTCTTGGAACTGGACAGCCACAGGTCGCGCATCGAATCGCCTCAACACGCTCTCTTCTGGCTCCGCCGCGTCGCCATGAGCCGCTCCGCCGATGCCCTTCGTCGCCGTCGCGTCCGCGGTGTCGACCTCTGGATCGAGATCGAAGAAAATCACGGCGCGCCGCAGGAAGAGCGCTCCTCGCCACTCGGTGCGCGCCTCGAACAGCTACTGACCACCTTACCCGAGCCCCAGCGCGCCGCCCTCGTCCTCCGCTATCAGGAGGACTTGACGCCCGAAGAAATCGCGGCCACGCTCGAATCACCGCTCGCCACGGTCAAGAGCAACCTGCAGCGCGGATTGAAACTGCTGCGCGCGAAAGCCGAATGCAATTTGAAGGATTACCTCAGGCCTGGAAAATCCCTGGGAGGAGCCCGCGCCTATGGATGAC
>PLKY01000301.1 GCA_003140785.1 Acidobacteriaceae bacterium
AGATGCCCAGCACCAGCCCGCCCCCGTCGGCAAACCGCTTCACAGCCTGCATCACCGGCGAAAAATGCGCAATGGCTCCGGTGCGCAGATAGTCTCCGTAGGCAAAGCCGCCTGGTACAAGCACCGCATCCACACCTTGCAAGTCCTCGGAGTCGTGCCAGAGAAACGTGACCGGTTGGTGAGCCACTTCGGCGATCACGTTGTAGGTGTCGTGGTCGCAATTGGAGCCAGGAAAGACCAGAACGCCGAATTTCATGACACTAGGTTATCAGTTCTGGCATTCGCCGCAAGGTTGTAGTTTGGGCTTAGCTTTGGGAGCGGATGGCGGGAAGAAGCTTGTTCTTTCGCAACACGTCCATACACCGCATCAGGCCCTGATCGTTCGTCAGTACCGTGCAACGCTTACGTACCGCTACCGAACAAATCAGCATATCTACAGGGCCGCATTGCACCCCATGCGAGCGGCAAACATTGAATAGCCGTGCTGCCTCGATATAATCCCCGGTTAAGAGTTCCTCGTCAAGAAATGGATCGAGCAGCCTTTTGGTTTTCACGGACTGTGCTTCGTCCTTGATCCCCGATAACACTTCCTGGCGAATTGGACCGATTATTACGACATTGCCATCCTGGACGGTTTCGGTGAGACGGGCTACGAGCCGCTGTTCCTCGGCGCTCAAAGAGGCTTTATCCGTTCGCCGGAGAGCAAGGGACCAGATGCAGGTATCGACGAGGAGCTTCATCGCTTGCTGCTGTCGATTCGATCCAGATGCCGCACCTTCCTGTAGTCATAACGAGGGTCGAAATCGACGGTTCCGAAGTGCTCCAGAATCTCTATCTGTTTCCGTCGCCGAATATATTCATCGAGCGCGGCTGTAACAGCTTCTTTTTTCGTTGCATGCCCCCCGATCCGACGCGCCTCGTCGATCAGCTTGTCGTCAAGTGCCAGGTTCGTTGGCATAGTTCAGTTGTCTCCGATGTGTACCTTATCACACATCGTGATGTGTGAGTCGTCACGAGGACTGAAGCGATCGACAACTTCGCACTCCAGGACGGTCCCGACCATCGGAAAACTTTTCAGTATGCCACCTGTAACTCCAGCCCCTTGCCGTCATCCGGGACCAGCGCTGTAATGCGGTGAAGTTCCGTGTCGAAGCCGGTCGAAACAGCCGCCGCATTCGTCCCATCGAGCGCCGATGCCGTCGCGCTCGCGGCCGGTTTTACCGCGCCGTACACCTCGACGGACAACTGCCTCCACCACGGCGCGAATTTTCCTTCGCGCGGCGCCAAAGTCACGATGATCCCTTGGGCACTAAGACGGCAGGTGAACTTCATCCGCAAGAACTGGCCTTTTCTGAAGTCGTAGCTGACGCCATCGTCCAGATAGAGGCTGCCGCCGCAGTCATTGCCGATCGCCGTCGGCGGATACACACGCAACGTGAGCGGCCCTTGCGGCTTTTCATCCGTGCTTTGAACCAGCGGCTGTTCCGGAACGATCGCGCCCGCGCGCACAAAGACCGGCAGCGTATCGAGCGTGCGATGAATGCGCACCTCCGGCTGCACCACCGCCGAGTTGTCGATCGCTTTGCGCCCCGTGCTCGCATCCACGCGCGTGCCGGTCCAGTAGTCGTACCATCCCACCGGCGGCAGGCCAACCGTGTAGTCGTCCACCTCGTCGGGAAACGGACTCTGCGCAATGAGCAGATCAGGTCCCAGAAGAAAAGCCCCGCTGTTGCTCAGGTCCAGGGGCTGGCCATCCACCGATCCATTTGGGAATTCGAGAAACAGCGGTCGGTTGATAGGCATTCCCGTGCGGCTCATCTCCTCCGCAGTGGTGTATAGATACGGCAGCAACCGGTAGCGTTCTTCAATGTAGCGCCGCCGCAGACTTACATCTTCCGGCGTGCCGTTTTCCCATGGCTCCTGCGGCCTGGTGCCAATAGCCGTATGGTCGCGGTCGATCGGCTGAAACGCTGCCAGTTCGAGCCATCGCGTCAACAACTCCGGCTGCGGCGATGCAGCAAATCCGCCCACGTCCGCGCCAGCCATGGCGAAGCCGCTCAGGCCCAGATTCAACAACTGCGGCACCGTCTGCCGCAGGTGGCTCCAGTTGCTGGAATTGTCGCCGGTCCACGTCACAGCATAGCGATGGCCTCCCGCATAGCTTGCGCGCGTCATCACAAAGGGCCGCACATTGGGCGCGAGCTTCAGCAGGCCCTCAAACGTTCCACGTGTGTTTTGCATGCCGAACACATTGTGTATTTCGAGATGGCTCGCCGTGCGAGTGGTAAATCCAGGCTCCTCGATGCGATGTTGCACATCGTCGGGCATCGTCTTCGACGCAACCTGGAAGACGGCGGGCTCATTCATGTCATTCCAGAATCCGGCCGCGCCTTTGCTGACGAAATCGGCATAAAGCGTGCCCCACCATTCGCGCGAAGCCCTCTGCGTAAAGTCGGGAAAGACCGCCTTGCCCGGCCACACGATGCCCACATAGGTCGATCCATCGGGATTCTTCACGAAATGATCCCCTGCCGCGCCCTCGTCGTAGGGCTGGTATCCGGCATTGGGCAGATCGGCGATATGCAGATCGGTGATCAGCACAGTGCGAATATGCTCCGCCTTCAGGTCCTTGATCATCTGGTCGAAGTGCGGAAAGCGCTCTGGGTCCACGGTGAAGGGACGATTCTTGAGCTGATAATCGATGTCGAGCCAGATCACATCCGCCGGGATGCGTTCGCTGCGCAGCTTGTCGGCAATGCGGCGCACTTCCGACTCTGGATAGTAGCTATAGCGCGACTGTTGGTATCCCAGCGACCAAAGCGGCGGCAAAGGCGCTGGCCCCGTGAGCCAGGCCCAGGTCTCAACCACCGTCTTCGGCTCAGGGCCGTAGAGAACATAAAAATCCAGCGGTCCGCCTTCGGACCCAAACGAGTATCCATCGCGATACTCCTTGTTGAACTCAAAGCTGGCCCGCCAGGTGTTGTCGAGAAAGACGCCGGCCGCGATGCCTTTCTGAAATGTCATGAAGTATGGAATCGATTTGTAAATCGGATCTGTCGATTCCTGCCAGCCAAAGGCATCGGTATTCCAATCCGTGAATGCCTCGTTGCGACGGTCGAGAGGCCCAGGCTTGTCGCCAAGCCCGAAGTAGTGCTCATCCGCCGGTGACTTCATATACACACGAAACGCCGCGCCGTTGTACTCGATCGGCCTGCCGGGCAGCTGCTCGGCGACGACATGTCCATCAAGGTCCGTTACGCTGAGCCCGAGTGGATCTTTGCGGACCGAAACGCGAATCTTCGCAGTCTTGAATCCCACGTCGGACCCACTTGACTCGGGCGTTACGGCCACGGACGCAGTGCGGGAGGCAGCCAGCACCGCCCACGAAGCGTCTTCGGGCAACTGGCCTGTGGGGCCCACACGGACGCGCACCACGTCGTCGCGCAGAGCCGTAATCAGCATCACGGCGGAGCCTGAGTGGATCTCGATTCCATTGGTGATTGGCCGGAAAGCGGTAACCCGGTCCAGCCGGACGAAGGCCGATTTCTGCTGGGCCTCACCGGTTGCATTCGCTTGTGATGTTGCGGCTAAAAACAAAACTGCAAATACTACAAACAGGAAACTTCCTGTCTTTCCCACTCAGCACCTCAAGGGAGCCAATTTGATGTCGCCGAACAGCATAACTCCCTTGACCCCGCGAAAGGAAACGAGCCGCGTTTGCCATGCAGATTGAGAGGTTTCAATGAGAAACTGCGAACGAGGCTTACCTCGCCTTGGCGGCGGCAGCTGAAAACGAACTTCCGAAACTTCCGACGGCACGCCTGGTCCAGATTTGAATCAGATTGCGAACAGGTTGAAGCGCATTCGAGTGGATCCAAGGATGGACCGCAGCCGAGTCACTGTGCGTTTCCCGTCTTTCGCCCGCGCATGCCTTCTTCCGCTCCTTGATCCACGACCGGATGCTGCATGCGTAAATGCAAATGCAAAACAGGTTTGCCGGTATAAACCCGAATTGAGAGGTCTGCAGTCCAATGACGCAGACGATCAAGCTATTCACGCCCGAGACGACGAGGCCGATCCACATTTTTCGTCCAACAAGAACGGTCGCCAGTAGGGTAAGGACACAGGAAAGATAATCTAGCCGGAACATAGCGCAACGGGCCTCCTCTTCACGCTCTTGCGGATCCGCGATCTTGAAAATTCGTCACAGTCAGATCGGTCAGCGTGCGCAGCGGAATAGGGCAACCACCGTGCCAATGCCCGCAGCCCCTTTGAAGAGACTGCTTCTGTTTGAGGACAAGACTGTTAGTCAGTGATGCGGCAAGACGCGTTGGGTGAGCTAAAGACCAGATGACGAAGCAGCGATGACGAAATCGCGTCAACGCGACTGAATATAGCCACTGTTCAACGATGGAGCCCTTCGACCGACGCTTTCAATGTTGCCGCCCGGACTCTGGTCTCTGCCACAAAGGCTTCGTCTTCCGCGGACTCAGGCTTGATTGAATCCAGGTTGATCTCAACGTTGGCCAGCGCTCCCTCCAGCGCGGCATTAGCGAGCGCAATGGCGGTGACAAGATCGGAATTCATGTTGGGATTCGTGATCGGCTTCAGTTCGCTCGCAATCCGGCGCACCTCGACGGCTCTCTCGGCCACGCCGAGCGGCACGTTCGTCGCTTGCCGCAGCGCCGCTGCAACCAGCTTGTTCCCGTCGACCGATTCCTTCGCGGCCTTATAGGACTTGCGGACTTCGTTGTACGACTCCGCGTCAGCGTCGATGGCGGCCTTCAGTTCCTCGCGCAGCACGCTCAGTTGCGCAATGGCCTCGCTGAGTTGGCTTTCGGATTGCAGGTACGCCTTCTTACCGCGCGACATACTCGCGACCATCGCCGCCAGTCCTGCCGCCATCGCGCCGCTTGCCGCCGCCGCGCTTCCACCACCGGGAGTCGCAGTAGGGGCAGCCAATTGCTCGATAAATGGCTCAATACCCGCCCGGAGCCCGCCCACGGCTTCTACGCGAAAACCGCCCCCGGCGGTCTTCCCGCTCACCACCGCGGCCAGACGATTTTCCAGGATCAACGAAGAATCGAAGTTCTCCACCTGCAAAAACCACTCCGCCGCCTGTTCGAGAGCCGCCTTCGGAATCAGACCGACAATCTCACTCGAAACCGGCACAGCCCCATACCGCGCCGCTTCGCGTTTCACAAATTCGAAGACGCGGTGAATCGGCGTCTGCTCGAAATCGGTCAGGTTCATCGAAACCTGCGCCATGCCGCGCACCAGGAAACCCGCGCCCTTCACAAAGCGCAGACCACCGGTCGAAAACCGCACGGCCTTCGCGATTTTCTTGGCAATGTCGACATTCGAAGTATTCAAAAAGACGTTATAGGCGATCAGAGCCTTGCGCGCGCCCACCACCGTTGCGCCTGCGGTCGGATGCACACGCGGCTCACCAAAATCGGGTCTGCGTGCCGAATTCGTCGCAATCTCATCGCGAATCGCCTCGAATTGCCCGCGCCGAATGTTTTCGAGATTCTGCCGCTCGGGTGAAGCCGCCGCCGCTTCATACAGGTAAACAGGAATCTGAAACCGCTTTGCGATTTCGGCCCCGACGCGCTTGGCCATCGCCACGCAATCCTCAAGCGTCACGCCGTCAATCGGAATGAAGGGGATGACGTCAGCAGCGCCCATCCGTGGGTGCGCGCCCTGATGCTTGGTCAGATCGATAAGCTCGGCGGCCTTGCCGACCCCGCGAATCGCAGCTTCCTCGATCGCCTCGCGCTCACCGGCCAGAGTAATCACGCAGCGGTTGTGGTCGGAGTCCATCTCCCGGTCGAGCAGATAGACGCCGGGAACCTTCATCGCCTCGACGATGGCATCGACCTTCGCAGGGTCGCGGCCTTCGGAAAAATTCGGGACGCATTCTACAAGTGTGGTAGGCACAAAAGGAGGATAAATCAGCGGCTGGCCTGTATAAGCCCGTTGTCCTCCGCCCCACCGTGTCCAGTCGTTACGCTATTGCGCAACCACCTGGCCCGAGATCCGGTCGTACTCCGCCGTCGTCACGATGTGACGCTTCCGCAAGTCGCTGGGATCCTGATAGGGCCGCCCGTCAATGATCTTCCGCGCCCGGACCGCGTCGATGCCCGGCAGCGTCTCAAGGTCATCCGCCGAAACCTTGTTGATATCGACCGCACCCTTCGGCCCCTTCTGCTGCTTCAGACCGTCCGCAACACCCTTCGCAACTGCCTTCGCGTCAGTTACAGCTTCGTTGGTCGCCTTCGCCGTATCCTGTCGAATGGTTTCAGGGCTTGGACTTGTCTGGTTGCAGCCAACCAGACCGAGCAAAGCAATGGTTCCGAGAAGAATCCGCTTCATATCTCCTTCGATGCTTTGGGCCCGATTCGCGTCAAGCGAGACTGGAAGAATTAATTTATCGGCCGCTTTTCGAGCCCTACCTCCATTTCCTGGAAACCGAGCCACGCAAGTCACGGAGTGCAAACAAGGCCTCAAGTTCCCGAATGCTCGCCTCTCTCGATTTGCGGTGCCTGTCAGAGAGGTACAACAGCAAAGTTGCAGCGAATAGCAGCAGAAGAAGGCAAATATAGGGATGGACGGCGACGTTCGAAAGAATCCCTACGCAGTACCGGATCACGGAAGCTCCTTCTGTCTTCTCAAGAATCGGCAGCTTTGTTCTGGGCTTAAGGGAGGATTCGTCCGAATCGCCCAGGATCTCATCGCCCCGTACCAAATCGGCCAGGCAGAATAACTAAGGGCCAGAACGGGCCGGCTGGTGCGATCCGGTCTCTGCCGGTGCTCTCGAGGCCTGCCTTATCCGTAAACCCCGGCTGGTCGACCAAACCTCTTGAGCTATATCGTCAGATGCAGGAGCCATCGATGACACTCGCCA
>PLKY01000054.1 GCA_003140785.1 Acidobacteriaceae bacterium
GTTCCTTACTGGACGCCGATTTGAGCGGTTGCTCGAGCTGCCAGGGCAACCGGAGCGAGGCCAGCGATCGCTGCCTACTGCTGCTGATGATCCGCCACGGCAACATGATCGGTGCTCCCGATTGTCGCCGGTAAGCACTTTGTCCTTCCGGACGGACGCTAAAGGATGGCGAAGCTACTGCTGCTGGCCCACCATGTGGCCCTATACAGAACCAAAACGACCCAGGTCGTGCCATGACCGAATGTCTATCGTCACGATGATGAGGTGCCTGTACGGAACTCAGGTCAACAATGGGGGTCTGGCCCTCGCCTGCCTGGCTCTAAGACGCCAACGCGTTGCCTTGGGTTGCGGATTGCAGCAGGTCGTTCTTCAGCATCAAATCTGCAATCAATCGCTTCAATCGCACGTTCTCGTCGCGCGGATGCCTGAGTTCTTCTGCTTCAATNNTGTTTGGGTGCGCGATCGTGGTTAGCGCGCTCGGTTTCCTTGGACTCCACAGACGCCTTCACTGTTGTCTGAGATGCTTTCGCATGGCGTCGATCAGGCGCATGCTCCATGGCTTTGGAGGTGTTAGCTCCCGAAGTATGACCACAAACCAATGGCAGCTCGGGCGCTTCTCTTTTGGGATCCTGTAGCCGCCCATCCTTGTTGGTTCCCGCGGTATGGCGGTTTCTGATCCAAATTTCAACTTGTTCTTCATACCAACCGACCGCGCGGGCTCCTAACGACAGCTGCTGAGGGAACATCCCCTTCCTTACGAGGTCATACAGCATGGTTCGTTTGAGGCCCGTTCGATGCAAAACCTCCTCAATTCGAAGAATGGTCTTCGGATTCGGGTCCGCCGACATACTGTGGAGGTCTAGCATCACTAGTATTTTCGCGGATATGAAGTTGAGAAGAAAGCATACAAGGACAAAACATTGCGCAGTACCTGTAGGTACCTTTCGGTACTCGGACAGGATCGTTGAACGTGGAAAAATGGCGTGGACTATACCGGATGCGCGATTTTCTACCGGCGGCCGAAATTGCCGACTATGACTTTGGACTCCGTAATGATGGAGTCCACATAATTCGCCCACCACTGGAGCATCTTCTTACGCTCCTTTGCGTACTCGGCGCGGTTGTAAACGCCTGCGATACCCTCTTTTTCATGGCTCAGAGCCTTCTCTACCACGTCTGCGTCCCAACCATTCTCGCGAAGGAGAGTAGACGCTGTCCTTCGTTGGTCGTGAATCGTAAAGGGCTCCATATCGAAGGTCAAACCTTCAAGAGCCTTGTTCAGCGCATTCTTCGCGAATGGCTGGTTCAGCTTGCCTCGTCCGGGCAGGACAAATCTCGAACTTCCAGCGAGCGCCTTCAGCTCATGGAACATCGCAGCCACTTGGGCGGACATATACACAAGGTGCTCGTGCTCCTCTCCCTTCTTTGCCTTCACGTGCTCTTTCGGTATCGTCCATTCTCCTGTCTCAAAGTCGAATTCGTCCCACGTCGCCAGCAAGAGCATCGATTTCCGGACGAGCGTCAGCACGACGATGTGAAGAGCCAATTTGAATTGGCGGCGGATGTTGCTTCGATAGATAACCTGAAGGAAATCGCGAATCTCACGGGGTGTCAGGTGGCGCTTTCGCCTCACGGCCTTACCCACATACTTGGTGGCAACCATGGCAGCGGGATTGATTAACACCAATCGCAATTCGATCGCATAGTCGTACATCCGTTTGATTGCATTACGCAAGTGAATGGCGGCCGAAGGATGACCACCATCCCTTTTGCGATACACCACTAATTGAATATCGAGTACAGTGATGTCTTTGAGAGAACGGTTCCCGAATTCGGGGAAGAAGTCCTTCTCCAAATAGCGGCGCTCATTGCTTGGGTCCTTCCAGTTTTTGTCGACCTGTTCCTTCAAATAGCGTTCTCCGAACTCCCTCACAATGGGGTTCCCTGCCGATCGAGTCGTCGATTGGGTCCGCAGCTTTTTCTTTTCTTCCGCTGGTGAAATTCCTTTCGCAACATCGACGGCAAGCCCGTCACGCTTCTCTCTTGCCTCCTTAAGAGTGATCTCGGGATAGCGGCCAATTGTGAACTTCTCTTGCTTGCCGTTGAACTGGTATCGGAAGATCCAAGTCTGCACCCCGCCAGGAGTGATGTCGAGGTAAAGGCCTCTTCCGTCGCGGACCGTGTAGCGTTTCGACCGCGGCCGTAGCGCTTGGACTTGTTTGTCCGTAAGTGGGCCAAGTTTTCTAGACTTGCGCCTTGAAGTCGTTTTTTTTGTTTTAGTTGAACTCATGTTAGTCTCCAGAGTAAATCTATTGTACATCTTGTCCTTGGAGACTACGTGGAGACTAAATCTGCACCGGCTGTCCTCGAACGCATACGGACACTATATATTTTATTTTCATGTACTTAAAACGAATATTCGGACCGATCCGAAAATCATCAAACGCGGAATTATTTTCCGATGCAGAAGGTGGAGAAAATCAGATTGAGTATGTCGTCGCTAGTGGTTTGACCGGTGAGAGAGTCGAGGGCCCAGAGGGCGCGATAAAGGTCGATCAGAATCATCTCGTGGGGAATGTTGTTCGTGTTGGCCTGGGCGGCGTCGGCCAGTGCGATGCGAGTGGTGGCGATGGCTTGCTGGTGGCGCAGGCTGGTGAGAAGGCCGCGTTCGGCTGCGGCTCCGCCGGTAGCGAGGGCGAGAATGCGTTCGCGCAAAGTGGCGATTCCTTCGCCGGTGAGGGCGGAGGTTTTGAGAGGCGGGATGGCCGTTGATTCGGCTTCAGACAAATCAAAATTGAGAGTATTGGCGATGGGTAGGTCGCATTTGTTGAGGACGACAACTGCGGGGCGACCCTCGACGGCGGACAATAGTGCGCGCTCTTCGGTGTTGAGCGGCTGGGTTGCGTCGAGGACCACTAGGACAAGTGAGGCATCGGCGAGCGCTTCGCGGCTGCGGGCGATGCCGAGCTGCTCGACTTCTTCGAAGGCCTCGCGCAGGCCGGCGGTGTCGACCAGTTCGAGGGGAATGCCATCCAGCGAAATGCGCTCCGTGACGAGATCGCGTGTGGTGCCGGGCGCGGCGGTGACGATGGCACGATCGCGCTCGACGAGCTGATTAAAAAGCGAGCTTTTGCCTGCATTGGGGCGGCCAACGATGGCCATGGTCAGGCCGTCGTGCACGACGCGGCCGCGGGCGTAGGACGCTTCAAGCGCGGCGAGAGGGGGAGTGAGTTCGTAGATGCAACGGGCGATTTCAGTTTGCGGGGTAACGTCTATGTCGTCTTCGGCAAAGTCGATGCCTGCTTCAAGAAGGGCGATGAGTTCGACGAGCGCCTGTTTTATTGGCTGAACGCGGTGGCTGAGAGCGCCGCCCATCTGGCTGGCGGCTTGACGGGCCTGGGTCAGCGTCTGGGCTTCAATGAGATCGCGGACAGCTTCGGCCTGAGTGAGGTCGAGCTTGCCGGAGAGGAACGCGCGCTGCGTGAACTCGCCGGGCTCGGCGAGCCGCGCGCCCAGGTCGAGAGCTCGGCGCAGCAGCAGATCCAAAACAACTGGCGAACCGTGGGCGGCAATCTCGACAAGATCGTCGGAGGTGTAGGAGTTGGGCGCGGCAAAAAACGTGACGACGGCTTCGTCGATGCGGTTGGCGCCGGTCTCACTCGTGTCGAGAACATCGAGAACGTCGGCGAGCCGCGCCCGCGCGTGCTCGAGGGGATGATGCAGTTGGACGAGCTCGATTGCGATGGCTGCGGCCTGGGGTCCGCTGAGGCGAACGATGCCAATGCCTCCGCGGCCGGGCGGCGTGGAGATGGCGACGATAGTGTCGGTCGCGATGGGGTTGGATAAGGTCGGGTTGAGGTCGGGCTCGGCCATGCGGATGGTCCCATTGTAGGGAACGGGATTAACATGCGCGGGATCAGTGCCTGCGAAACGCAGATTCCTTAATCGAAACATGCTTTGCGTTTCGTCACATTTCGAAGACGAGACAGCGAGAGAGCCTGCAAAAAGGTTTTAGCAGACAGGCGACAGGTATAATTTGGCGGTTGCGGTGAGTGTCGTTATTGGAGCTGCGAACGGCTTTCTTTCAGCGCTACCGCACAATATGGGTCTCCTATTCGTGAAAAAAACTGAAAGTAAGCGGAATTGGGCGGGCTGTTTTGGGTCGGGCGCATTCTTGAGATTTTGGGTTGTTGGGCTGGCAGCGTTCCTTTCCTGCGGCGCAGCCAGCGCGCAACAGCAAATGCAGGCTGCGTGGGAAGGAACACTGCGAAACTCGACGGGCGCTCCGATTGCGAACGCGAAGATTGTGCTTGTTAGCGCGACGGCGCGAGATGAAGCAAAAACGGGAGTGAATG
>PLKY01000069.1 GCA_003140785.1 Acidobacteriaceae bacterium
ACCCCTCCGGCCTACTCGACCGCTTTTCTTCCTAATCCCCGAAGCTGAGAGAAGGCTGATACCAACAACTATGCCCGAATGGCTTGTTTCAAGGGATTCGACGCGGCTTCCTTCGCGTTTAATACGATGGCCAAAGCCGAGCGCGACCAACTTTCACTCCTCGATCCATCACCGCTCATTGCGGGGGTAGTGGCACTGCAGACACCACAGGTCACGTCGCACAGGAAAAATGCGGCGCAGTGAGACTTGCCTGGAGAGTTCCTCGCCGGGTCATCTCGAGACCGACGGGCTCATCGATCAATGAATCACCTGGAATGCTTCGCCATAATTCGGATTTCAAATTTCCAAATTGGAAATCCGCATCGATGACGGCCTTGACTACGTAAGTACATTTGTACTACCATCGACTGTATGGAGCACCTTGTTCAAGCGCGACAGAAGGTAAAGAAGAGTCAAGAGCGCGGGGTTCCCGCCAAACAACCCGAGCCTGCTCGCGCAAGTTTCCGAGGCCGGAAGACCGCAACCGGGAACTCGCTCGCATTGCGCTTCGATCGCGCTCTTTTCAAGAGCCATCCCGAGTTCTCCGGAGACGTAGATGCTTACGTGATTGCCCCCGGCCGCATGCTGGTCGTGGCCGAGATGGAGGCGCCTGGCTCGAGGCAGCAAGACCCAGTGATCGCTTCGTTTTTGAGCTTTCTGGCCGAAGACATGAAGCGGAATCCAAACCGCATTCAACCGCTCGACGCCGCGTTGATGACGCGTATTGAGAAGCTGACGCGCGGAGTTATGACCCAATTTGATGAACCGCTGGGCGACGGGAAACTGCTCTAGGTGGAACGAAGCGGCTGGAGTCTCTTTCAGCATCAGCTCTTCCAGAAAAAGCTGGAAGCATTGACAGCGGACGTCGAGAGCTTGGCGACTTCGGATCCGTCAGGCTACAAGGCGCACCCCAAGACCAAACTGCTCGACACCATCCGGCGTCATATCCTCGAGATCATTCCCTCCAATCCGAACGCTCCGGAGTTTCGCCAGGGCAACACCTTGGGCGAGGACAACCGACATTGGTTCCGCGTTAAGTTTCACGAGCGCTTTCGACTCTTCTATCGGTTCTCTAGCAAAGACAAGATCATTATCTATGCCTGGATCAACGATGAAACGACTCTGCGCAAACGCGGTGCCAAGACCGACGTCTATCAGGTGTTTCAGGGCATGCTCGAAGGCGGCAATCCACCCAGTTCATTCGACCAGCTGAAGGCACAATCCAAGGCGCTCCCAGAACCAAAGTCGAACGTGCCTTCGCACTCGTCGCAGCCTAACCCAGGGCCACGCCATAAAAAGAAGTAGACGATCAGGAGTCGCAGGGGACTCCCTCTCCGTGAGACCCCTCTCCCACCTTCCCCGGATGACCGCCGCGCGAAATCATTTGTTCGATGAGTCGGGTTGAAACGCCTTGCCGGGAGTCGTTTGCTCCGAAGAATCCTGTGCATCGAAATGCTGAAATGGCGGCCGGAAAGAGAGGGAACTGCGGAGGCTGGCAAGAAGGGTCTCAGCGTTGATAATGTTTTCTTGATTTGGGGAAACGCGCCCGCACGAAAGGGAAGGGCAGGGAAGAGCTGAAGAAAGGGGCTACTGTTCCCGCTCCGTGCCGGGGTGCATGTGCGACTGAACGATGCGACGGCTTTACGCACTTCAACCTAGGGCTTCGTCTGGCTAGGAGCCGTGACCGGTGGTAGGAGTGTGAAACCGCTGCCGAAGCAGCGTGGCGCAACCCATGCAGGAGTCGCTCTTCCTGAATTGTCTTAGGTCCCACTCGCAAAACACCGGTCGCGGTGACCGGATTGCTCGGACATAGAGATAGTCCAGCCGAACGAAGTTTGAGCATTCGTTGCAGGTGCGTGTCCAGTGTCTGGAATTAGGCTATGGCGTTCTGCGAGGGCAGGTTCATGACTAACGGGATCGATAGCATTCCTGGCATTTGCGACTTCGTGCTTTCTGAAAGTCAAAATGCGCATCGTGCAAGGTGGCCCTAGCCCCCTCGCGCTTTACTTCGCCGCGCTTGACTTNNTTTTCTTAGCGGCCCATCGAGCCTTGGCGGCGTCGGAGATGCGCTTGCGGACAGCCGGAGACATCGTTCTCTTCCTGGCTGGGGCTGATTTCTTTGGAGCCGAGGAGATTGCAGCGGTCGCGGTGTGTGCAGCGACAGTCTCTGGCGAGCCTTCCAGGAGCGCGTCACGCATTTTCGTAAGACGCTCGATCTCCTTACTTAATTCAATCACCGCTCCTCTTATGCTCATCCTTCCTCCTCCTTTAGACCAAGCCCAAGACGTGGTAACTCGCGTCAGCCATGCGAAATGATCCTATCGACAGGTTGACGTAAGCGTTAATCCTATATCACTGCACACTTTTTGGTAGTGGGCTACTTTGCTTTCCCACAGGGAAGTGGCACACAAAATCGGCCAATCTTAGCTGGATGGCTGAGATTTGGTTCAGGTTCTCTCTTATTCTCCCTCTACCGGGCAGATCGTTAAGGTTTCCCCTCGGAAGCGACAGAGTATCCTCATCCCTGGTGAGGAAACCCCCATGACATTTCAGGTCGGGCTGATTGGCGACGGCGGGATCATACTCGGGAGTGATCTTCGGATAACGACTGACGGGAGTATTCGGGAAGAAGATGAAGGCAGCGCTGCATACGTTGGGGAATTGGGTAGGAAAATTGAGTTCGATCAGAGAGTCGCTATCTCATGCGCTGATGATCTTATTTTTGCGCGAAAAGTGGCGAAACGAATTATCAATGAATTGACTAACGCCGATCTAGTTGATCAGGGTAGGGCGAATTCCGCTATAGAAAGAATTATCGACGATGCCTCGTTGAACGAGAAAAAGAGGGCTCAATGGCTGATTGCCGTACGGTGCCCAGAATGGCACCTATTCAAGTGTCGTTTGTCTCCCATCGACCCTGCAAGAATTGACGGCGAGTGGGATAGATCGTGTGCGCTATGCCACGATTGGCAAGTGGCGGGACACATTGCCAACCCTGCTATTTTCTTGAGCAAATACAATGATGATTTCTTATCCCCAGAGCAGCTAATTCCTCTTGCCGCTCACATGGTCATGTCTGCTAATTTTTTCAATTCGCAGGGCATCGAAGGACTGGAAATTGTTCAATGTGACGCGAATGGAGTGCGGAGATTATCGTCGAGTTCCATCGCAGTATTGAAACGATTTTCAAAGACGCTTGATAAAAAGATTAACGATAATTTGACGACGCGCGAAGAGCAGTATGCCTACGACCCAAACACGGTCGTCAGATGAGCATTTTGATCTACTGCATCCAGCTTGGAGGGCAGGCGGTAGTTATGACGCAGAGGGCGTTTGCTGACCGGCTCCATGACTTAGACATAATAAATATGGTTACTAAGCTAACCTCTGATACGAACGCGTTCTATGGCCATTTCTTCGACTCATTTGACCGTTCCTCCGTGGATATGGAACCGCTCAAAATCCCGATTGCGGTACTACAGCGCATGCGTGACCGCGCAGAGATTTGAGGCTCATTCTCGCGTCTTAGAATCGGGGCCTGGGGCGCGGTCAATCAAATAGCCCTTGATCGCACCGCGGATTGATACCGGGAAACGTTAGGTCTCTATCGGG
>PLKY01000362.1 GCA_003140785.1 Acidobacteriaceae bacterium
AGCAGACTGGAGAATCGGTTGCGGCGAATTAACTCTGCATTTGCAATTCTGACACTAACGGCGAGTGGGCTCTCGGCACAAGACGGGGTTCACCCTGAACTGAAGTACCATCAAGCGCCAGATCAGGATGGCGTATATTACGTGGGTCCCGAGGTGAGTGCGCCCCGCTTGGTGTCCACCGTATATGTGCCCTACCCGGATGAAGTTCCCTACAAAGCTCTTAAAGGCATGACCGTCATGGCAATGGTCATCAACACCAGAGGCATCCCGGAACATATTCAGCTTCTGCTTCATCACGGCGACTTATTCGATCGAGCCGCAGTCGCCGCAGTGCAACATTCAAAGTTTGCGCCGGGCATGCTAGGAGAGAAACCGGTTCCGGTATGGATCGACGTGCGCGTTGTCTTCAGCGCCGACCGCAGCCAAACAACCCCGCAGGTCCTCATCACCGAAAGGGATCTGCCCATACCAAATGAGTCTCAGCTCGAGGATAAACATCACAGACCCCTTTCCTACACACCGCCCCTCCCTATCCACACCGTCGATGCGGACTTTGTTGATCCGTTTGTCAAGGTTCCATATATTCAGGTCGCGGTGGTCTCGGTGCTGGTGAGCGATGAGGGTGTGCCAACAGATGTTCGCGTCGTGCGTGGTCTCGGATTCGGTTTAGATGAGAAGGCCGCGGCTGCCGTCTGGCGCTACAGATTCCTCCCCGCGATGAAGAAAGGCAAACCAGTTGCCGCTCGCAGAAATGTGATAGTGAATTTCGTAAAGTTTTGAACCTCAAAGCTCCTTCGAATAGCGGTTTTCGACCAAGCGGATCACGCAATTCTCGAAGCTCTTACCGATGGGTTCCACCACGGTGTGCGGTCTCCAGTTGCGATTGCTCAAGTTCTTTCACGTCCAGTTCGCCATCATGGTTCGCGTCCAGCCGGTCGAACTCAGCAGACATGAAGCTCATGAACTCTGCCCTTGAGACCTTGCCGCTCTTGTCGGCGTCCATCAGGAGCAGGAGTCTCTTCGCCTCAATCTCTCCGGCAGCGACTTTTGGGGATGAGGGCTTGATGGTCGGAGCGGTGGAATTGGATGTTTGAGGAGCGGACGTGGCGGCCTGACCAGCTGCGATGACGGTCCGGGCCGCGCTCCCAATTATGAATATTCCCACGACAGCAAAAGTCCCCAAAATCAAGTTCTTCGTTGAAAACATGACCGTCTCCTCCGTCAGAATTCAGGCTATGAACCGTCCTATTTGCGAAGTGAATATACACCAGCATACAGGCAGAGGAAAGACTGTAACGTCACGATCATGTGAGAGATCCGGTTATCGGCGATTGGACTGACGAATTCCCTTTCGCTTCTCCGAAATCACGCGAATAAGCCCGCATGACGTAACAAGATCATCGAGTGAACCGAGGCTCGGACTTCAATCTGTAAATCCCGGGTGACGGCAACCGAAAAACAGGACCTCCTCTCCTTTCCACCAGTTGTGTTCACAGGCTGCAAACTCGAAATCAACAAAACTATAACCGGCTTCCAAAAAGTTATTTGACGCACACCTCGGATTGGCCCTCCGTTCACGGCATATCGCGGCCGTTCGAGGCCGCAGGAGGTGCCAATGAACGTCCTGCATAGCCCACTATCCGACTCTCGATTGTCCGCAGGCAATCGTTGCCCTGAATTCGTCCGGCCTAAGCCTATTCCCCTTTCTGATCGTTTTCCCTGCGCTGTCGTTCGGGCAGTCGCCGGGTATCCCACATCTGCTACTTCACGCGCGAACCATGCCCACAATTTAATCCTTCGCTTCCGGTTTCAGCCAATCGGAGGAGTGTTTTTCAATCGCAATCCTCGCCAGCTGGCTTCGCGTTCTTACTCCAGCTTTGTGAAACAGTTCTTGGATTACAGCTTTAATGGAGCTTTCTGAGACTTTCGGATTCCAGGCAATTTCCTTGTTTGTCAGCCCATCGAGAATTCCGCGCAACACGTCACTTTGACGGGAAGTGAGGGAACGCTGGTGTTCAACTTGCTCGGCATGGGCGCTTCTCGCGCAAACCAACGATCGGGCAGCCTCACTGTCCAGTCAAATCTCGTTCTTCGCGACACGGCGAATCGCTTCGATCAGCTGGTCCGGATTGTTTTGCTTTAAGAAGACTCCGTTAGCTCCCGCTTCCATGACCTGGAGCGTCGCAGTGTCGGTCATTCCTGCCGTCACCATCAGAATCTTCACTCCAAGCTGGCATTTCTCAATCTCGGCGACGAGGCTGGAGCCTCGCTCCTCGCCAAGATCGAAGTCGAGAAGAACCACATCTGTTGGCGTTTTACAAAGCGCGACAATACGGTTGCCGATCTTAGCAGTGTGTGGGTCATCCGCGATGTCTATGAGAACGACATCCCTAAACTGTCGCTCGGCCAGGTAGCAAGGATCAAGCTGACCGCATATCCCGACAGGTTAATCACCGGACGCATTTCAGACATCGGCCCCGTGCTCGATCCTTCCATCCGAACTGCGAAAGCGCGCATTGAGGTTCCGAACCCCGGCATTCTCAAGCTGGGCATGTTCGTCACCGCAACCTTCCAGAGCCTCAAGAAGGAACACTTCGCGGTGGTGCCTGCTCCCGCGGTTCTGCATCTGCACGACCGCGACTGGGTCTTCATGCCCGCGGGCAATAACAAGTTTCGCAGAGTTCCGGTGAAGGCCGGCGCGATGGTGGGCGACAAACAGGAGATCCTGGTGGGCGTTCAGAGCGGCCAGCAGGTCGTTTCGAACGTGCTGCAGCTTGAAGCGACATTGAAGGCGCAATGATACGGTACCTCGTAAACTTCGCGCTGAAGAACCCATTTGTCGTACTTGGTATAGCGGTCTTTCTTTTTGTTTGGGGAATCATCTCGTTCAAGGCTCTGCCCATCGACGCATATCCCGACATTGCGAACAACTATGTCAACGTGATCACGCAATGGCCGGGTCACTCGGCCGAAGACATCGAGAAGCAAGTGACGGTTCCGACCGAGATCCAGATGGCCGGGCTTCCTCACCTGGATGACCTGCGCTCGTTCACTCTGGCAGGCATCTCCAGCCTCATGATGAACTTCGACGATGCGTCGGACAACAACTGGAACCGCGAGCGCGTGGTGGAACGGTTGGGCATGGTTACGCTGCCCAATAACCTGGTGCCGCAGTTGCAGACCGACTGGAGCCCGACCGGCCAAATCTACTTCTACACGATGGAAAGCAAGAACCCGTCCGTCGACGTGATGGAACTGAAGTCCATCGCGGACTGGACCCTCGGCAAGCAGTTCAAGAGCGTGCCTCATATCGTCGATGTGGCTACATGCGGTGGACTTACAAAGGAATACCAGATTCGTCTCGATCCAGAGAAACTCATCAGTTATGGGCTGAGTCTCTCGCAGGTTGAGAATCAACTCTCCCTGAATAACACCAATGCCGGCGGAAGCTTTATCCAGGTGGGCCCGCAGCAGATCAACGTTCATGCGCAGGGCCTCTTTACAACGGTACAGGACATCAAAAACACCGTCATCGCACAATCAAACGGCGCGCCAATCCGAATCAAGGACATCGCGGAGGTCGACCAGGGGCCGAAGATTCGCCTCGGCTACCCCGATCTTGCCATAGGCGCCGGCACAGTGCTGGATGAGGAATCGGCGCGGCGCAGCATCGAAGCTGGCGCCAGGTTTCTCACCAGTCCGGGATTTGTTCCAGAGGTGGTGGCATATGCGAACAAGTCAGACGTTGTGGTCTTTCCTGGCGCGCTGACGCCAACCGAAGTGATCGCGGCATGGAAGGCGGGTTCGGATTTCGTCAAGATTTACCCATCGGCTCCCATGGGCGGGGTCCAATACGTCCGCGCACTTAAGGTGCCTCTACCGCAGATTCCCCTGATCGCCACCGGGGGCGTCAATCAATCGACAGCCTTCGAATTCATTTTGGCTGGCGTGAGCGCTATCGGAGTGGGTACCGAATTGCTGCCCAAGGAGGCGTTACAATTTCGTCAGGAACATCGCGTCCATGAGTTAGCTCGAAGGTTCATCGCGATGGTGAAAGAGGCGCGAGAACAGCGAGAGTCCATATAGCATCTCAGATTATTTCTGCCTCAATGGCGAAGGGCTGGAAGACCATCCGTTCTGTTCAAGAACTCTCGTGGACCGTAACGGTCCAAAGGGTTACGCGTCCCCGTTAGTGAATTTTCGCAATCGCAGCCGCTTCTTCTTTGGCCAAATCCTTTGGGATTGGGAGATACCCTAATGCGGCGGCCTGCCGCTGGGCCGGCCCCAACATCCACTGCAAAAAACCCGTGAGCGCTTTCCGTATGGTGTCGTCCGCGCTACGAGCAGGAACAACAATCCATGTAAAGGAGCTGATTGGGTAAACGCCCGCACCTGGGACATCCACGATAGAGGCTTTGAAGTCTGGACTGACTTTCATGGAATGGCTCGCAGCCGCGGCGATGCTTTCAAGGCTGGCTGGGATGAATTCACCGTTTCGATTTCGAACTCTGCCGTAGCTCAGATGATTCTGCAAGGCATAAATAAATTCAACGTACCCAATTGAGCCGCTCTGCTCTCTAACCAGTTTGGCTACCCCGTCGTTCCCGTTTGCTTCATGTCCTACCGGCCATTTGGGAGCCAGGCTTGTCCCGACCTGGCCCTTCCACTCAGGGCTTGTCTTTGAGAGATAGTCCGTCCAGGCGTAGCTGGTGCCACTGCCATCGGCGCGATGAACGACTGCGATATCGAGATCGGGAAGGCGAAGGCCTCGATTGATGCGGGTCAAAATCGGGTCATTCCATTTCTTGATCTTCCCCAGATAAATACCGGCCAGTGCCTCTGGAGTGAATGCGATATCGCGGGGCAATCCGGGCAGATTAACGACGGGCACCACCGCGCCTACCACCGATGGAAAAAACAGATACTTGTCCTCATCTCCTGGCGCGAGTTCATGAATCACCTCCGGACTGTCCGAAGCTCCGAAATCGACGCTCTGCGCAAGCAGTCTGCCGATGCCCGCTGCCGATCCGATCGGTTCGTACGTTATCTGCACAGAAGGATTTTCGCGCCGGTAGTTTGTAAACCATTTCTCATAGACGGGGAAAGGGAAGGTAGCACCCGCCCCCTTCAGAATAGTCGTGGGTTGGGGCAGAGGCGCGGTGAAGGTTAGCGCTTCGCCTTGTTTCAAGGCGTCATCAAGCTTCTTTGCAATGAGGATCGAGAGATCCTTCGACACGTCTCCCGAAGCCGCTGGCGGTGTTGCGAGGTATGACCAGAGCGTCTGGCCGGTCTTATCCCTCAGCTCAATCGAGAGGAAGCCGGTATAGATGGGTGTGCCGTTCGGTGGCACCTTACCCAATTGCGGGTTGTGGCTGCGGTACCCTTTGATCCACACCTCGCCGCCACCACCCAAGATTGCATCTGCGCTTGATTCGTCTCCAGCAAGGGATACCGATTTAATCTTGCGGAGTTCGGCGAGCACATCCTCGCGTAACGCCTCAGAACCCTCACGGGTAGCGAACGGCTCAACGTAAATCCGTCTGATTTGATTGGCAGGTGCTGTCTGCGAGGCGAGCGTAGGTCCGACCATCGCGCAGCAGAACGCAACACAGACGGCGAACCGGAACCGGGAAACGCACATGATTGGGATTATCCTCCAACTGCATGCAGTCCGATGCGATTTACTTGTGTCCGAACAACTCCACACCGAAGACGATTCGCCATTGTGCCGCTCCGAAGTTTTGCACTAGCGCATGGCCGGCGCCCAGCTTTATCCGCAAATTTCGTCCTGCCCCGCTGTGCTCCAAACGCCCGGTTAAGAGCGCCTCCGTGCCCGTCTCCCCACTGAAGAAAGAGTGAAAGGCCGTTTCACCGAAAATCTCCGGACCCGCGATCATTGACCAACCGCTCGGCCCGGCAAACCTGCGCCCACCGCTAATGCCGTAGAGGAACTCGCTTCCGTTTGGACTCCCGGGTGCGGGCGCATCATTCAGAGGGCGAACATGGACACCAAGCTGGCCCGCATAGGTGAAGGCACCGGCGTCGCCGGCAGCAAGAAACCGAAACATCGCGCGGTACCTGGCGTCGGTCACGTAATCGGCGCGGCTTCCGGAAGGAATGATGAGCTGCGCACCTGCACCCAAACGAAGCAGGCTGCCTGACCTTCCAAACAAGCGAGCGTCGAGACCGATACGAGGATCGGACACCGAATCGGGATTGGTCCCAAGGCTCACTGATGGAGCAGTGAACTGATACGGACCAAGAGTCCCGCTTGTGCCCGTTACCAGAAGGGGCATGGGAAAGTTTACATAACCCCGAAAGCGATCATGAGTAACCGCGCCCCCGATATCGACGAATGCCTCTTCCGACACAACTGCGAGCTTCTGCTTGCCATCTGAACTCGTGATTACAAGCGGATTTCGTGCGTAGCCGGAGGTGAGTGAGACCGCGCCACCGAGCCGGCCGCTGATGTCGAGGTCGTCCATGACGAACCATCCGCCGCCAGGAGCGGATTGATAGAGACGCTCGACTGCGAAACCGGATGGCTGTTGCTGCGCATCCGCAAGCAAAGGCCGGAAGCTAAAGAGAGCAAATCCCGCCAGCAACGCGTAGATATAGCTCCGTTGTGGTTTAGAACTCGCCATGGATTCTCACCGTAAAGACATTGACGGGGCCGCGAGCGGCATTAAAACCAGGATTGGTGATGTGCTGGTAATCGCCGGTCAGCCAATAGATTTTGCGGAAGTTTGCGCTGTAGAACAGATCGAGGGACCTTTCCGAGGCAGCCGTAATGGCGCCGTCCCCCACGAATCCATCTATGCCTCCCATCCCGAGATATTTTGCGTGAATACTCGAGATCCATCCCACATTCTCACCAATGCCTGCCATATCCTTTGATCGCGACCAGGAGGTACCTTTCGCCAGAACTCCAATGGTTGCCGAGCGATCATCTGACGTGTAGGCGTCCACTTCGGTTTTACCGTCGGCGTACATTGCGCGGCCGAACACCCCAATGTCGTGCCCAACATACTGCTCCGCGAACCCGCCAATGCCCTTCTTTACGTTCGGTTTCCGGACCCAGCAAAGATCGGGAGCTGTCGCGTTATTCGATCCGTAGTTGAATGCGGTGCAGTTGGCAGCGTTCTCCTCGGGGTTTGCTTCGAACGCTGCAATGGCGTCACTGAACCGTCCAAAGTTCTCGTGGTTACGGAAGGCCAGGATGCGAACCATGCCTTCCTGCTCGTGAATCGTCTGCTTGTGCTCCACTTCCATCTGATCTCCGTAATATTTGAACAGCCGGAAGTCCACTGGGAGTTGATTCGGCTGCTTCGGGGGAGTGATGCGACCCCCGCGCGCGGCCCAGTCATCCCAATGGAATTCCGCAATGCCTCCGTACGAGTAACCGCGCGCATCGGATGCAAAATCATAGGCAGCATAGGTCATAAATCCCAGACCGAGAAAACCCTGGCGAGGGTCGACGTCAAAAGCATTGGTATCGAAAAAGTCCAGAACGCTGAAATTGCCGATGACAAAGTCGAGTCTTCTGCTGTCATAATGAGTTCCCAATTGCAGAGGGCCCGAATCTTCAACAATGCTTTTCCCGCCCAGTCCGATGGTCTGCTTGAGGAAAAGCCGGGATTTATAGAATTGAGGTACGGCCGCGCCGCCCTTTTGCAGCTCGAAATTCTGGACCGCGCCGCCCAATCCCCTGAGTTGCGAGAGCGGTTGCTCTGAAATAACCTCGGGAACCAAGTAACCTTCTGCGCCGTTCCAAAGTCGAACACCCAGGTAAAGAGTCGCAGTCCCCGTGAAGCTCCTTTCGGCGGTGGGAAGGAGCGAATTAATGCTGCCGTTCAGGTTGGTATAAGGGGCATGGAAGGACGGCTTCCAGCTCGATATGTATGTGAACTGGCCGTAGGCGTTCCAATTTTCGTTCTCAATGTCGTGCAGGCCTTTGTCTGCCAAATATTGCATGATACTCACCTCATCTTCCGGGCGAGGCGCAGGGGTGCCGTTTTGGGCGCTCGCGAGAGATGACGCGAGCAGAACAATCGTCAATACCCGCATGGCGCGTCTTACGATTTCGAGCATCTTCGCGAGATCCGATTGTGCCAGACGCCGGTTCGGAGCGCCGTATACGTAGGGTCGCGAGACTGCTGTACTGGTGTTTACATTCCGCACCGCGGCAAAGACCGACAACCACAAACGCATCCAACCCCCGCAAGAATGACCGTCCCTCGTTGGAGGGTAAATTGACAGAACCGTAATAAATATCAAACGCTCTTGAATTCTTAGACTTGAGCACAGAGGTATGACAAAAAACTCCTTGGCTCAGCGACCGGGCGTTCGCGAGGGATTTTGCTTTCCTGAGCGGTGAATCGCTCGACCCGACGTTCTAGCACAACCGCACAATTGAAACGAGTAAAAGAATTGGTGTTCGCCGATATCTCGTTACTTGGTGCGCCCATTCCGGCGCGAACGCTCGGGGCCCGACGCGCCAGTCTACCGACCGCTCGAAAGGTTCTCTTTCGTTAGGACCCTCTATTTGAGATAGGCCCGGACCAGTTCAATCATGTCTTCAGCCAGTTCCTGTTGCGGTGCAGAACTTCGCTTCTCCGATAAAAGATGGTGGCGGATGTGGTCTTCAAGCACTTCGGCCATGAGGCTGTTGATGCCGCCTCGCACGGCAGCCAAAAGCATCAAGACGTCTGCGCAATCGTCACCGGTCGTGAGCGTGCGTTCGATTGAGTCAACCTGTCCACGAATCCGTCTGATGCGGGCAACGAGTTTCTGTTTTTCCTTTTCGAGGTGGCTCATTTTTCCTCGCTGATACCCTAGGAGGGTATCATACAGCATGACAGGCGAGGATGTCCCTCGCAGTAGGAAAGTAGTACTTGTGAGCATAAATCCCCCACTGGAGCCTCCGAAACAAAAGCCGCACGGTAAGTGATTCGGCGACGACGTACTTTCTGACTGCGATCTGGTCCGATTAGGCCGCGAAGGGCAATGCTCGATCTGCCGCAATCATACTTAAAGTTCTTAGAACTCAATCCTTCCCTGGAATGCAATCATGCGCGGGGAACTATCGCCTCCCAGCCCAACGCCTAACAACCCCGTGGGAGGCGAGATTGTGCTCTCCAGCGTTCCGAATCTGGCCGGAACTGAAACGCCAGGTACGCCGGCTTCGACCTCGCTTGGCAGAGCGAAATTGGGATGATTGAATGCGTTGAACATTTGAGCGTCGAGACGAAACGTGATTCCCTCTTTGATTGGGATAGTCTTCGTGATGTGGAGGTCCGAATTCGTGTAGTGCGGTCCGCGAACAGAGTTACGTCCCGAATTGCCGAACTGGCAGTTTGCTGGCGAATCGCCTCCCACACATGCCCCCGTCGTGGGATCGACCACCGAAACGAACGCAGTCGGGTTGAGCCATTGTTTTGTGCCCGCCACGGTGACGTCCGCGACTGGGCTCTTTTGATACACGGGCACGCCTGGAACCCGGTTCGCGTAAGCGGGCGCATTGAACTGGACGGTGCTGGCTCCGTTCGCCTGAAAAACACCGTTGCTATTTGCGATATACGGCTGGCTGAGAACGCTGAATGGCAAGCCGGAGTGCAGGATGGCGGTCTCCGAGATCGACCATCCTCCGAAGATATTTCGCAGGAACGGACGGCTGGAACGGAATGGCACCTGGTACAACGCATAGGCGGAGATGTTATGGCGAACATCGTAATCGCAACTTGCATATTGCCGCCTGAGTTCCCCCGGCAAAGGCGACATCAGTCCCTGCGTGGAGAACGCCAGCAAACCGCCATTTGATACTTCGTCGAGGCAATGACTGAACGTGTAGTTTCCTCGCAACCTCAGTCCCCGCCATTGCTGGATATAGGCGGTCTGAAGTCCGATGTAACTGCTATTGGCGTCCGTGCGAAACTCATTGACGTTCCCAAAGCGTTGATCGAGCGGCCTCTGGTACGGAAACGGCGCGAAGCATCCGTCGCAAACCGTCTGATAGCCATTGAGCTGCACCTGGAACGGCTCATGGAGTCCTCGTGTACCTACAAAATCCATCCGCAAATTCCCGCGCAGACCCATCTGCTGCTCAATGCCCAAGTTGTATTGGTAGTAAAACGGTGTTTTGAGCGTTCCACTCGGGAAGGTGTTCAGGCTGACGGCCAGTGGACATGTCGGTGCGCCTGTCTGAATTCCCGCGCAGGGAGGTCCACCAGAACGAAAGATCTTCTGGAACGAATTGTTCGCATTCACGGCGGCATCTACTGCACTTCCAGCAACACCGGGAGTGATACCGATGCCGCCGACCTGACCACCGATTCCACCAACGAACGTCGGATCATTGGGTGCGTTCATGGCGGCAAGATCGGCAATTTGCATGGGAATGATGTCGTTGAAAACTCCAAATCCGCCGTGAACCGCCATCTGCGGAAGAAACTGATATGCGAATGAAACGCGCGGCTGGTAGACAAACAGTGGCGTGGCGGGAAACAGGTCATGGACATTTCCCAATACAACCTGGTTCAGCGGCTGATCGCTTTCATGGGAGGCATCTAGGAAGGAGCCTGTGGTACGGGCGAAAAGGTTCCTCCCGCTGGTGACGTTGGCGTTCCAGGTTGTGCGCATGCCATAGGTAATCGTGGCCTTGGCGACGGGCTTAAAAGCGTCCATCGCGTAGTATTCGAGATTGCCCGTCGAAACCCTCTCTTTCAGCGAAACAGGAAAGCTCTGACTGGCTGTGTATGCTGCGCCATATGTAAACTGCGCCAGGTCGTTAAAGGTCACCGTTGGTGCCGTGCCTTCGCCGAGGTCATAGTTGCTCGCGTCGAGACGCCGTGTATTGACGCCTAATTTCGCGGTATGCTTCCCATGCGTCAACGTCAGGTTGTCGTTGATCTGCCATTGTGTGACCTTGCGGCCCTGCGGGTAGGTATTATCGTTGCCTCCGATTGTCGTGAACGGAACACCGTCACTGCCGGACGCCAGCACAATAGGAAATGTATCGAGCACCTGAGAGTAGCGGTTCGGCTCGAAGATACTGGAGTACCAACTCGCACCAGGGTTCAACTGGTTCACGAGCGCCGAACTGAACACATGGGTGTAGCCCGCGACGAGAGTACGTTGGGGCTGAGGCGAGTAGGAGTTGAAAACAGGATTGACGGGATCGGTGTACGCTGCCTGAAGCCCCGTGTCCTGTTGGAAGCGATACCAGACGCTGTTGTTGGCGTCGATTGTGTGATCGATCTTTACCACGATGAGGTTTTCGCCGTCACTGTTATTCAGAGAAGCCTGGCGCTGGCTTGCGCAGCCATCGCCGTCGGTACCAAGCGGGCATCCGACAATCGGGACCGGCGAGCCGCCCAATGCGGGAAGCAGAGAGAACATCTTCTGGTAGAAGGGGATCTCCGCAGGTTGCGCCGGAAGAGCGGAGCCCGTGACCGGGTCCGTTCCGCCCGTCGCCAGTTGCCCCAATACATATTGCTGGTACGCCGGCGTGGGCAAGGTGATTTGGGACACGAGAGGCAGAGCAATGCGAATACCCTCGTAGTGCCCGAAGAAGAACAATCTATCCCTTAGAACTGGCCCGCCAACACTCACGCCGAATTCGTTCACAGTGGAACGGGGTTTCTTCACAATGTTATCTCCCGTATCGTTCGCATGAAGAAAATAATCCTCCGCATTGAACAGCGAGCCATTCCATATTTCGTATGCGTCACCGTGGAACGCGTTGGTGCCCGACTTGGTGAAATAGTTCACCTGGGCTGCGGCGTACCTTCCTTGATCGACAGAAAAGGAATTGGTATTGATCGTTGCTTCTTGAACGGCATCGAGGCCAATTACAAGATTCGTGGAGAGCCCAATGTTCAATCCCAGCCACGGATCGTTCGTATCGTAGCCATCGAGAATGTATCCATTGGAGGTGGCAGGAAGTCCGTTGAATTCCACGTTGCCATAGCCGCCTGCCGCCTTGGCATCGTTTGAAGAGCCCGCCGTGTTCATCAAGGCTCCTTGCGCAAATTGTGCAAGATAGGTAAGGTCCTGCCCGGGATTCGGCAGCTTTTCGATAGCCTTTGCGTCCAGTGTTGTTGAAGTATTCGGATTCTCCAGGCTCAGCAGCCCGGTCTGCGATGTTACCTCGACCGTCTGCGAAGTAGCGGCAGGCGACAGAGTGAAGTTCACCGCGATGGTCTGACCCAAGGCAACGGCCGCAGGTTGAGACTCAGCCGACCCAAAGCCCTCGGACTGAATGAGAATTCGATAGGAGCCGGGATTGATCTGTGCGAAGAGAAAGCGCCCATCGGCATTGCTCCGCGCGGTTCGCGTTGCTCCCGTACTTACTTCAGTGGCCTTCACCGTGGCATTGGGAACGACGGCGCCTGTCGAATCGCTGATGGTTCCGGTGAGCGCACTGCTTGTCCCACTTTGCGCCCATAAAATGCTCGCATTAACCACGATTAACAGGAGCAGGATTACGAGGTTCTTTGCGTTTCGATTGCGCATTGACAAAGACCTCCGGGGATAGGGACGACTTCCTTGTGAGCGCACTCGTCTCTGCGACCGCGACTGGGGAATGGAAAGAAAACAGCCTACGCAACGAATAATTAGGTATACCTAAAACATTAGGTTGACCTAAAATAGCGAAAGTGTCAAATCGTCGAGGAGATACTGGGACATGTCGCCACGCCGCCAGGGGAACCCAAACACGGAATCAGTGGACAACTATTTGAAGGCAATCCTCGTCCTCAGCGGACCGGAAGAACGACGCGTGTCGAGTACATCCCTGGCCGACCGGTTGGGAGTTGCACCGGCCTCGGTCACGAATATGTTGCAAAAGCTGGCATCATCTCCGTCGCAGTTTGTGGAATATGAAAGACATCGCGGGGTTCTCCTGTCAGCGGCAGGCA
>PLKY01000095.1 GCA_003140785.1 Acidobacteriaceae bacterium
CATGGAATCCACCGCGCAGTACTGGCGACCTGTATGGGAAGCGCTGGAGATGTACTGGAAGCCGATCTGCGAACAGCGTGATGACCGCCAGCCAGGATCGGCAACGCTGCATCTGGCCCTGGCGCTATCCAATCGCGGAAGGCGTGGGCGCAAGAGGGATTTCGCCGATGCCGAACGACTGGTGAAACGGCTGGTAGCTGGGGAATTAACGCTGAGCTTCGTGCCCGATTCCGAACAACGTCTGTGGCGCACGGTGACGCGGCGAAAGTATCAGTTGACGCGGGATCGCGTACGGCTGCAAAACCAGTTGGAGGCGCTGCTGGAAGAGGCCCATATCAAGCTGTCCAGCCTGGTTTCGGATCTGCTGGGCGCCAGCGCCCGGCGCATCCTCCAGGCCTTGGCCAAGGGAGAGACCGATCCGGCCGCTCTGGCGGCTTTAGCCGACAAGCGCTTGCGCGCTACTGCGGAACAATTGTCTGATTCGCTCGGTGCGGTGCGCGATCTGAAGCCGGTCTACCGGCGACTGCTGAAGATGGCGCTAGACCAGTTGGAGTTACTCGATCTCCAGATCGGCCAACTGGATCAGGAGATGGCCGGTCTGATCAGCCAACATCAGGATGCGGTCCAGCGCCTGACGGAGGTCCCCGGGCTGGCCGTGGACGCTGCGCAACAGATTGTTGCTGAAGTGGGTCCCACGGCCGCCACTTTTCCCTCGGCGAAGAGTCTTTCGTCATGGGTCGGCATCTGTCCCGGCGAGGAGGAAAGTGCTGGCGTGAACCACAGTCACCGGTCGCCGAAGGGCAACCGGCAGATGCGGCGCATCCTCAACCAGACGGCCAACGCGGCGGTAAAGGCCAAAGGCAGCATCTTCGAGTTTGTCTATCGCCGCTGTGTGGCACGACTGGGACATAAACAAGCCATCGGGGCAATCGGCCATCGACAGTGCCGATTGATTTGGATGATCTTGCACCAGGGAGTTCGATACGAAGAACGAGGTCCGGCCGTCATCGAACAATCACAGCGAAAGCGCACGGCGAGAATGATCCGCCAACTTCGCAGTCTCGGCTATAAGATCGATGCACCGCAAACCGCAACCGCCGGAGCATAAGTGCGGAATGATTTTCGACCCTGGTATGCATACGCGCCGAGGACGTGAACCCCCTGACGGAACCCGAGCTCGATTTTGAATCGGTAAGCATAGAGCATGAGGATCTCGAGTGGGGCAAGGGTGAGGTCGGTGGAAAGCAGGAAGATGGTACCGCGATGCCGGGGTCCCCAGCGACAGGTCTTCGTCGCTGGGGTGGGATGGGGATGGCATACGATGACGAAGCGCACGATACGTGCCGCCGGGCGCCACATCAGATCCAGGCAACGGTAGCGCAGGGTGACGTTGTTTTTCGCCATAGACGGGGCTGGGGGCTGAGGTGAACGCGGCGTCGTCCTGAGCAAGTTCCTTGAGAGGGACCTTTTTCCCATAGATTCTTGGCCTGCCCCGTCGACGATGCTGGGGCGTGGGCACAGGCAGGTAAGCGACGGCGTTGCTCTTGGCCCGGGTTACGAGTTGATGCCCTTTCGAGAGCAGTTGAGCGATGAGCTTGCCGCTGGCGTAGTAGGCATCGGCCACGAGCAGAATCTTGCGACCCAGAAAGTTGGCGATGGAGAACATCAAGACCGCCAGCTTATCGAGCAGGGTTCGGGAGTCGCGGTTGGAGAAGACCAGCCCTTCGTGAATCCGCGACATCAGTGGTACGGCGGCCACATGTCCGGAAGCGGCTTGGACCAGCAGAGAAATGGCCTGAAACGAATGGCCCATGATGTAATCCGGTTTAGAATTGCTGCCCGATTGCTGGTGCAAGCTCTTGACGGCGGGCATCAGCTTGCCCTCCTTGGGCACCTTGATGCCGTCGGCCAGGCAGATCAAGCGGGAGCCTGCACAGACGGGCTTGAACAGCGTCAGGCACAGTTTCATCCAGCAGGCGGTGAGCTTGTCCAAATCGAGTCCCTTGCTGTGAAACAGATGCAGGAAGCGGTGGTAAGCCTCGGGGCGCAAGCCGAGAACCCGGACATAGCTGGTAACCCGGGCCAGATCCAGCCGGCAACAGAGGCCAATCAGGGTCAGGAGCAGCCACAGGAAAGTGCGAGATCTCTGGCAAGCGGGCCGCAGGGACCGAACAGCGTTCATCCAGGGAACCCAAAGAGTCATGTAGGCAACCTCGGCTGTGTATGATAGCAGTATCGTGCTATCAGACACAGCCGAGATATACTTTTCTCCGATGAATACCAAAAGGGAATCTGAAATCGAACGTCAAATCGAGAAGCTAAAGCGGGACCTTGCTGGACTCGGGCAACTGCGGCCTGGCAGCCTTTCCAAGCAGTACACCGTATGCGGCTCTCCAGGATGTCGCTGTATAGCAACACCGCCACAAAAGCACGGCCCTTACTACCAACTTAGCTTCACCCGAAAGGGCAAGAGCAGTACCAAGTTCGTACGCAAGGAAGACCTGCCGGCAATCCGCAAGCAGTTGAAGAACTACGAGCGCATGAAGTTGCTCGTTGATCAATGGATCGATCTGGCCACCGAACTATCAAACCTCCAGATCAAGCAAAATCGAAACTGATCTGGCCAGAGAACTTGTCACTCTCCAGCAGATAGCACATCATGGAAATCACTCAATCGCAGTGGATGTTCGCAAGACCTTCCTCGGTGGATTCGTCGGTCAGCTTTGTCTCGGCTGTGTTATGGGTGCATTGGCTGCAGCATGTACATGGTAGATTTCGTCGCGGTGACCCCAGTGGAATGCATTTGCTAAACCATTTCCATCTCCCCTTTTCGAGGAGGGGCCGAGCGTGACAATCTCACAGCAAGATTGATATCAGCGCATCTTACAGTGCCCTCTTACCTCACTTCCTGAAAAAAGGAATGTCCTAGCACAGAACTTATCGCTCATCGGCTGAGGAGTCGTGAAGTCTGCCTCCGTCTCACAGATCAAGGAGGTAAGCCATGCAACAGGGAAGCGTCATTCAAACGAGCAGAAAAGAAGGTCCGGATGTCTGGCAGTTTCGGTGGTCGGAAAAGGATCTGAACGGCCAACGTGTCTATCGCAAGCGGGTCATCGGAACTTTGGAGCAATATACTGATGCGGCCGCCGTACGCCGTGCAGCGTCGGGTCTGTTGTCTGATGTAAATCTGCGATCCCGTCAAGATCGGAACGGCTCCATCACGATTGATCAACTGTGTGAGCATTTTGAGCAGCGTGAGATGCGTTCTGGCGCCAGCTTGTGGAGCATCGCAACCCAGAAGACCTACCGCGGTTACATTCGTCGGTGGATCAGGCCACGCTGGGTGGAATGTCCGGCGCTTTTTGTACCAGTTGATGTGCGAGAAACTGGTATGAAGGGAGCTTGGAATGGCACGAGGAAAGAAGCATACGCCAGAACAGATAGTGAGCCTGCTTCGTCAGGTCGAAGTTGGAGTGGCGAACGGGAAGACAACGGCCCAGGCAAGTAAAGAAGCTTTGATTACAGAGCAAACGTACTACCGCTGGCGCAAGGAGTATGGCGGGTTGCAGGTGGATCAGGCGCGACGGCTCAAGGAGCTTGAGCAGGAAAACGCGAAGTTGAAGCGGTTGGTAGCGGACCTTAGCCTGGACAAGCTGGTGCTGAAGGACATCGCCTCGGGAAACTTCTAAGCCCTGAACGACGGCGCGGTGCGGTGGACCATGCTTGCGAGCGTGGAATGAGTGAGCGACGAGCGTGCCAACTGGTGAATCAGCCACGCGGCACGCAGCGCTACCAGCCGACATAGCGCGAAGACCAAGATCGACTCACGCAGGCCATCATCGAGTTAGCCAGTCAGTATGGACGCTATGGTTACAGGCGCATCACGGCGCTGTTGCAGCGAGCGGACTGGCGAGTTGGCAAAGATCGGGTCGAGAGGATCTGGCGTCGCGAAGGGCTGAAGGTTCCGCAGAAGCAGAAGCCACGAGGGCGGCTGTGGCTCAACGATGGTTCGTGCGTGCGGCTGAGGCCGGAGCGCGAGCACCATGTGTGGAGCTACGACTTCGGCGCGCCATGTTGGCGAGGAGGATGAGATGAGGTGAGTTAGTGATCGAGTCTTTTCGCCTGCTGGCTCTTGACCGGCCGCTGTGATGCGGTCCGACTCAGGAAGGAGCCTGAGTTGAAGGGGTCTGTCCAAGCGTATCGTGTTCCGACGATGCGTGGGAAAGCTGACGGACTGAACTGTACCGGGCATCGCCATTATCGGTGTGCCGGGCTACCAAGCATCTTATGGTGAGACAACGAAGCATATGTTAGAAGCCTCTGTCTTGAATAGCTCAATGCTCCCGTAGTAGGTCAGATGGGACCGGGAGTCATGCGATCTGAGTTGGTGCGGCTTGAAGTTCTGCTTGGACAGGGAAATTTGT
>PLKY01000262.1 GCA_003140785.1 Acidobacteriaceae bacterium
CCGTGTCGCCGCCGCCGATGACGGCGATGGGCTTGCCGCGAAAGAAGAACCCGTCGCAGGTGGCGCAGCTGGACACGCCGTGGCCGATGAGAGCCTGTTCGCTGGGAATGCCCAGCCAGCGCGCGCTGGCACCGGAGGCAATGATCAGCGTCCGCGTATGAATCTCGCCCGCTGTCGTGTTGAGATGAAAGGGGTGCACGTTGAGATCGACCGAGTTGAGATGCGCCAGTTGAAACGTAGCGCCGAAGCGGATGGCCTGCTTCTTCATGTTGTCGATCAGTTCGGGACCTTGAATACCGTCGGGCCAGCCGGGGAAGTTCTCCACCAGCGTGGTGATCGAAAGCTGGCCGCCGGGCTCGTGGCCTTCGAGTACGAGCGGGTTCAGCCCGGCGCGCGCAGAGTAGATTGCCGCGGTGAGTCCAGCGCAGCCGGAGCCAAGAATTACGGTATCGCGAGTGTCTGTCATCAGGTTCCTGTGTCGATTGTAGATGGGCACGCCGACCGCGTCGGCTCGTGCTACGAGCCGGTTTCGGACGGGATTCCCACAATTTCACAATCCTATGTAAAGATGACGGACATGGCGAGTCTGTCCATCATTTTTATAACTAGCCAATAACTCAGCAAGTTACAAAATCGACCTGACGTTTTACTCCCACAATTACTTCCATCGCGGGGGGCAACACCAGCGTGCTGGACCCAAGGGAAACGCCCCGCCCTTGGTCCGTCTGGCCTCCGTAATGCCCACTTCCCGGCCTCGGGTGACGCTTGATCCGGTTGGGACTTGGACGCTGTGCCGGAGAGCCAAGAGACGGCATGGTTCACGCCGGGCTATCGCGTTCCGGCCAACCTGCCCGCTTGTTCCGTTCAGGGTTTTTAGATGTCCAGCACCCCGGCCTTATGGGAAACGGAACCTGGGCTTTCGCCGTTCCAGACTGAATCAGTGCCCCGAAATGGAGGCGCAGAATAATCCTTGAGAATTTCGTTAATTGAATTTAATGCGGAGCAATGCAGCAGGAAATGGCGAAAAGAGCAATGCGTGTCGCCTTTTCTGCCAGATTTTTATCGAGTGTCGATTCAAGCAAATGCTGCCGCCGGTTCTAACGCGCAGGATATAGGATCGTTGCATCGTTTAACGCATGGAGTCCGCAATGAATGGAAGACAGGCGAAACGCCTCAAGGAAGACCCTGAACTCCTCAAGCGACTGACGAAGTACATCGCACTGAATGCGTTTCGGAATACCCACCTTGAAAATCTCCATATCGGAACTTCTCCTTCCAGCAAGACAGGCGATTTTTCGGATGTTAAAGTCGTTTCGCCGTACGGAGAGATTTCTTGGTCCAAATTGTCCCGCTTCGATGATGGCGAGATGAAAACTCTTATGATCGACGTTGTAAATCACACCTATATGGTCATGGCAGCTCTCTTTGTAACCGGAGACGACATCGTTGACAAATTCTTTCTATCGCTGAGTGAGCGAGATCCGGAGCCGCGATGGAATGAACCCAAGTTTCCTGAATATTAATCTCGATCCCAATGAACGGGCAAAACAATTCGGGGCCGGTTATGCTTGGCTTCAAGTTCGCTGAATCTGGCCCAAGTCGTGGGATGCGGCATTACGCGCCGATTTTCGATTTTATTTACGGACTGTCGGCAAATGTGAATAAGCCAGCCCAGCAACGATTGTGACAGATGAACCTTTCGGCGCAGGGTTTTGAAGCGTCTGGCAACGGCGGATTTATGAGCCGGTCTGAATTCCATTTTCTCCGCCCCTGTATGGCGATTGTGCTTCACAAAAGAGGGAAACGCAATTCCGCTGCTCTGTGCCACAATTCAGCACTCTGTCAGATTTCCTTGAGAATATCCGAAACGGTCAATTCAAAGGTGGATGCCAATTTCTCAAGCATCCTGAGTCCAGCTTCCCGCTTCCCATTTTCTAATTCCGATACGTGAACCCTGCCGATCCCCGTCATGTCGGCAAGTTGCTGCTGAGTCCAGCCATGCTTCTCACGTAGGACCCGGATTCTCCTTCCGAGCCGAACGCAAATGTCTATTGCCATTCCCTCAGAGTGGCTTTACGATTATCCTTCCATGTAGCGCATACACAACATCGTTGGGGGGGGGGCGCGAAGCTCTGCGTTTTTGAGGGATTTAGGGCAATGAAGAAATTCCTTTCAAAAAAGATGGTAGCGGCGTGGGTCATCGCGCTTCTTGTTGGGTTGTACAGCACATTCGTTGCCTTGAATTTGTGGGCTTGGTTCGCGGTCCCTATTCTCCACCTACCGAATCTTTCGTTCTTACAGCTTTGGGGCTTGATGCTGCTTGCTGGAATGCTTGCGCGGGGGAATTTTCAGGCAGTTTCCGAGGGTGACAAGAATAAATGGGCTACGCTCGGCACTGCCGTTGAAATGTGCATTCCCGATGAAAAACAGCAGGCATGGAAAGAGTATTGGGACATGGAGCCCATGAGGGTACTCATGGATGGCTTCAGTTCTACCTTGGGAGCTTTTCTTTCCAACTCTCTCGTCCTAGCCCTTGGATTCATTCTTCACTCCGTAATTTCCTGAATATGATCGTCTTCACAATTTTTACCCTCGCAGGCATCGGTTTATTCATAACGAAGCATCGCGGATGGGGTTCGCTCTGTTTCTTGATTGCCCTTGTCTCGTTAATGGCAATGCTCTGAAGGCTCCAACCGTTACGGCGTTCACAAAGCTGTCTTGAGCTTGAGGAAGAAGGCGGAGAAGGATTGCATTTCCGACACTCGGGGAGATTTATTCTTGCCTTGCAAGAAATCTCTCGAAAGGCGAGGAGGATTCAGAATGAGAAAAATGATCGGCTTGTTCCTGCTAACATTGGCCGTTCAACCGATGCTGGCTAAGGAAGATTGGCCGTTGACTGTCACGGTGCTGAGTACAAAGAACATCGAAGACCCGCACGGCAGCTTTCACCTCTCTTGGTTCAGCAGCAATGCTGGATGGTCGCAGAGTTCTGGACGTGCTGGTTGGTCGCACAGAATTGCAGAGCACGCCTTTGTTGAGGCTAGCAACGGAAACAGCTATGAGTTACAGCCCAAGAACCCGAAAGATATGCTGTTACCCGGCACCTACCAAGCAAAGATCGAGAAGCGTGACATAAAGGTTTGCGAACCCAAAGACAACGGAAATTGCCGGGAAGTAAAATTTTGGGTCGTTGAGGCCGTGCAAACGGCGCGGGCTGCGGAGCCAACGCCTAAGACGGCAGAGCTTTCTCCAGCTTCTACGGCGGTTGCGCCATCGCCCGCACCCCCCACTCCTGCTTTGCCACTCTCAGCTACTCAGCAGGCTTTATTGAGTATCGAATCCACTCCCTCCGGCGGGGACATCGAAATTGATGGCGCGTTTGTTGGGAATACGCCCTCAACTGTCAATGTCGGACCCGGAAGTCACAAGATAGTCGTCAAGAAGAAGGGCTTCGCCGCTTGGACCAAAGCCATCAGCGTCACTGGAGGCGCGGTTCACCTGAACGCCGAACTGGAGCAGGAACAGCCAAAACAGTAATGACGAACATCATCAACGATTCCTTAAAGTGCAAGACACTGGTCTACGAGCAACAGGAGCGCGTGGGCTGGAATTGGAAAAAGAGCATGAGAACACGATTCCTTGGTTTGTGCATGATCTTGGGGCTGCTGGTGGGGGCAGTGGGATGCAACGTGAAACGACCCTCCGAAGCAACCGCCGCATTGAAGCACGATGAACATTCGCCTCAGCCCACCTACGGCGGCGCACAGCGGTTTGTCTTTCCGTCTCAGTCAGCTCCGTTCCCGGCGGCATCTGTTGCCCTGGACACTAGAAGTGGACAGTTATGCAAGACTTACTCTTGGCCTGATACCAAAACGCTCCCCAGTGGCCTTTCGCTCTGCTCGGAAGCGGCAGATGTGAGTTGTAGTGCAGGGGAAACCCTAGACGAACGACTCACCGATGCTCTCGCAGGGCGACCATCCTATGCAATGACCGCTACGAATCCGAAAACCGGCCAACAAATCGGCTCCAATGACGAGGGCCAGACATGGTACGACCGTAAGACAGGAAAGCTGTTCTTGCCAGAGAGCGCTGACCCGTTCGACCTCATCGGATTGTTTTCAAAGGAACAAAAAGGCAAGACACTTCTTTCGGCGTCTGAGATTCAGACCGTCGCCAATAAGTTCGGCATTTCATATCAGAAGGCATTGCAAGACGCCAAGAATCAGGGATACCAAGTTCCCAAGTGACAAGCTACACGGTGAGGTGCGATGAATCTCAAAGAAGGAACGCGACGGTTGGCACTGCTCTTGGGAGCAATAGGGGCGATTGTTGGCGGCTTTGCTTCTTATCTCGAATTGCAAAGCATCCTGAATCAGAGGGAGCGCCACAATAAGTTTGAGCGGCTGGCAGCTTCGGATGTCGTAAAAAACGAGCGCAATGCTTGGACTCTGGCGCTGCGCTACGCTCCGAAAGATGCGATTGAAGCCCTCCGTAAGCTCCCAGAGGGCCAGCAACGGAATGTTCTCCGCAGTCTGACACAAGAAGAGCGCACAGACCTCCTGGCGAAGTTGAAATGCGCATCATCTCAATGGGGCGTTGATTCGACTGCCACGGTTCAGGGAAATCTCTCGCAGGTTGATCCATTCGCGGGGTATCAAGTGAAGCTACCGAAAGGAGCTACCTTGGTTGATTCTGACGATCCGTATGCTTGTTTGGCGGAGGCAAGTGACCCACCACCATCGACCGTGAACAGGGGTGGTATTAAAACTGTTCATTGGACGAGACTTTTAGGAATTGAATCAATCGAGACAGAGGACGGCGAGGTACTTTTTCCGTAAGCGTCGACGTATGGCCGT
>PLKY01000070.1 GCA_003140785.1 Acidobacteriaceae bacterium
TCATGTTGAGGTTGCCGGGCAGCCGATGCTCCCACGAGCCATTCACCTGGACATAGTCAAGCTCGGACTCGAGCTTCGCCTTGAGCCGATCGCGCAGGCCGCGCAGATACGCCGCTTCGTTGTCCATCTCCTGCATGGCGATTTCGCAGGCCTTGCCCATGCCAACAATGCCGGGGACGTTGAGCGTGCCGGAACGCATGCCGCGCTCGTGGCCGCCGCCGTCGATCTGCGCAGCGATCTGGACACGCGGGTTGCGACGGCGAACATACAGGGCACCGACGCCCTTCGGTCCGTAAATTTTGTGGCCGGAGAGCGAAGCCACATCGACGTTGTCCGCGATGACGTTGAACGGCACTTTGCCGACGATCTGGACGGCATCGGTGTGAAAGATCACGTTCTTCTCATGGCAGATTTTGCCGATTTCGCGGATCGGCTGCAACACGCCAATTTCGTTATTGGCGGCCATGATGCTGACGAGGATGGTCTTGTCGTCTATGGCGCGTTTCAGGTCTTCGAGATCAATGAGGCCGTCTGCCTTCACGGGCAAATAGGTGACGCGATAGCCGTACTTCTCGAGGCGCTTGCAGGTGTCGAGGATGGCTTTGTGCTCGGTGACCTGGGTGATGATGTGGTTGCCGCGCTCGCGATACATCTCGGCGATTCCCTTGATGGCGAGGTTGTCGCTCTCGGTGGCGCCCGAGGTGAAGATGATCTCCTTGGCCGAGGCGCCGATGAGCTTCGCGATCTGCTCGCGCGCAATCTCGACGGCTTGCTCTGCTTCCCATCCAAAGGAATGGTTGCGGCTGGCCGCGTTGCCGAATTTCGATGTGAAGAAGGGCATCATCGCCTCCAGCACCCGGGGATCGAGCGGGCTGGTGGCATGGTTATCCATGTAGATCGGGAGGGTGACTCCCGCTGGCACTTCAACTTGACTGACGACTGTGCTCATCGCGTTTCCATCCTTGTAGCTTGTTACCGGCGCAACCGCGCGTGGGGAAGAATGCTTTACAGCGTTAGCGAAACCAACTGACTGACTTCGGTCCTAGTCGGCTCATGCTCAGCGAGGTCCTGAATACTGATGCTTTTGAGGACGCCGGCGATGGTGTCATTCACGCGCGCCAACGGCTCCTTGATGGTGCAGCTGGGCGTGAGATCGCAGGCTTTGGCGCCCTTTGTGCACGAGGTAATGAAAAACGGGCCATCGATGGCCAGGATGACTTCATAGGCCGAAATCGAGCGCGCTGCCCGCGCAAGCGCATAGCCGCCGTTCATGCCGGAGTGGGACTTAAGCAATCCCGCCTTGGTGAGCTGCTGCAAGGTCTTGGCTAGAAGCTGTGCAGGGATATGGTACTCATCGGATATGTCCTTGGCGCTGAGCGCGACAGATTCGGGGTGCTCGGCCAGGAACTTGAGCGCCATCAACCCGTAATCGGCTTTTTTGGTGAGCTTAAGCATGGAATATCCGACTTCTTCGGTCCGGGTTCAGTATACGACCAGTTCCGTCGGGATTCAAGGGCTACTTTGGGAAGAAGGGCCGAAAACGGGAAATTGGAGCGCGACAGACCGTTTCATTCAATTTTCGCGCTTGAAATTCAAAGAAAGGCCGCTACAATCGGCGGGAAGAGCATCATAATTGAACTGAATCCGATCCGATGGCAACCGCCTGCAAACACCCCAGGGTACGAATCGTTTCCAGACACGAAGACACTGAGTATGTCGAGTGCCTGGAGTGTGGCGAAGTCTTTGATTCCGAAGAGTTTCACGACATGGCGATTGAAGAGACCGCCGAGACGGCGAACGACCTCGCTGAAGATGAGTAGCCCCCCTCTTCCATGCCCTTGGATTGAGAGGGCTTAGAGCCAGGCTTGCCTTTGTCCGAGCGGGGCGAGGCTGCTACCTGAGGCTCGGTCCGCTAGCCTGCGTCGCCGGCGGTTTGTGGGCCGCAATCCAGGCATAATGTAGGCCTGAAAGCACGGTAAACACCATCGTGGCCCACAGCGCAAACCCGCGCAAAGCTACGACCCAGGGTGCCTGCGTGAGTTGATGCAGCAGCACAACCGCGACGGCGAGCACTTGCGCCAGCGTGTTGGCCTTGCCTAAAATGCTGGGTTTGAACTCCCGCCGTCCTGCCGCGGCGTAGAGGATCGCAGACACCAGCAGGATGCAGACATCTCTTCCGAAGACCAGAACCGTCACACGGACGGGCATCAGCCCCTCGTGCAAAAGCACGAGGAACAAGGTGCTGAGCAGGAGTTTGTCGGCGACGGGGTCAAGATATTGTCCCAAGACGGTACGCTGTTTGAGCCACCGGGCCAACAGGCCGTCGAGCGCGTCGGTGAGCCCTGCGACCACGAAGAGAATGAAGCCGATTTCGAATCGGTTTTCGAGGATGGCGGCGACCAGGAATGGCGCCATGCAAATCCGCAGGAGCGTGAGCAGGTTGGGCGCGGAGCCCAGCGGATTGAGCCTTGGTTTTATGGCGACTGTCATCTTGCGAGTCAGGTGGAATAGAAAACCGTAGCGCCGCGGATACGGACTTAATCCACCGACTAACGATGGTACAGCAACGCGGAAAGCGCGCGTCGGCTCATCTTTTCGCGAGGAGTCGATGCTGCTAGACTACCTTATGGTCAATCAAGCAAAGGCCGAAGGCGCGTAGCTCAGTTGGTTAGAGCGCTTCCTTGACACGGAAGAGGTCGCTGGTTCGAATCCAGTCGTGCCTACCATATCCACTTAAAAATCAGCTATTTACAGCCGTGACCTCTTCTTTCTGAGGTCGTTTTGGGGTTTCTTGGGTTCGATCGCTTGACAAAATAAGTGACCTGTTGTTTTCGGCCCAAAGATCGCTGAATGCCAGCGCCTGAGCTGCACGCCTTTCTTCAGTGACCGTCTGCTGATAGATGTCCAGGGTGATCCGGGAGTTCGCGTGCCGGAGCAGTTCCTGAGCGATCTTCACATCGATGCCACATTGCCTGAGGGACTGAGAAAGGCCGTGCCTGAACGAGTGCCAACCCATCAGTGCGCTTTAGTTTCAATGAGTTACGGTTTGGGAACGAGTTGACACGGAAGAGGTCGCTGGTTCGAATCCAGTCGCGACGCGATACGGACAGCATGCTCAAAACACAGTGCGGAGAATGGCGAGGCAACGAGCTTTCTGCCGTATTGACCGTGGTGCACAGTTACTATATTTCCGAACCGAGTGAGCATAATTGCACATTGCAGTTTGGTTCGGGCGTATATTCTTTTCATGAAAGATGAAATTCGAATATTAGATGTAGAAAGCGATGCCGGAGACGGCGTGATTGTCACGTTCTCAGACGGAACGATAGGCGGGTATGTAGTGGAGGAATTGCTGGAGCTGAGACCCTACCGAGAACCGATCCGAAAGCAACACGCAAATAGGGCACCCTCCGGGCGTGGAGAGTGTGCAATCGGCGTAAACGGCCAACTCACCCACGGCGGTGGGGTTGTCTAACGTGGGAATTGGATGCGTTCCTGAGCGTTCCTCGCATCCAGTCGTGTTTACCCTATTTAGTTTCACCTAAGAACGGGCATTTTTCGGGGGTCTGGTACGCCACAGAATCTTCTCAGCAGTGTTTCTGCAGGACTTTTCGAACCTGTTTCCGGAACCGTACGGTTGGCGCCGTTGCAGTGGTAGGACCACTCGCGATTTCTATCGTATGATGTTTTGGCACGCGATTCCCTTGTTCATGCGGAGCCGGAATGATTCGACGGAAATCCTCAAGCTCTCAGGCGCTGATTTTTACTGCCATCTTCATGGCCGCTTCGGGATGCGCCCTTCATGCGGCGAGTACCTGCGATCCAAAGACTTATGGCGCCAAGGGAGACGGCACCACGAAGGACACAAAGGCGATTCAGGCAGCGATTGATGCGTGTGCGCAGCGCGGAGGCGGCGTTGTGGTGTTGAGCGCGGGAATCTATGTCACCGCTCCGATCGAACTCAAGAGCAATATCACGCTGCAGCTTGACAAGGGCGCTACGTTGCTGGGATCTCCGGATCATCAGGATTATCCGCCGCACGACGAGTTTCGTCTTCCCGATTTGCAGCCGCTGTTGAGCGCCATTCATGCGACGAATGTGGTGATTGTCGGCGAAGGCATTATCGATGGAAATGGCGAGAGTTGGTGGCAGGAGGCGCGGAGCATCAAGGATCACGGCATTCTCGGCACCGGCCATCCGCGGCCGAAGCTTATCCTCTTCGATCATTGCGCGCACGTTCGGGTGGAGGGCATCACGGTGCAGAACTCGCCGATGTGGCAGGTGGTGCCGTACTACTCGGACGATGTGGTGATTCGCAACGTCAGAATACTGGCGCCCGCACACGCGCCCAACACGGATGCGATCGACCCGTTTTCCTCATCGAATGTCGTCATCGATCATGTGCTTGCCGATGTGGGCGACGATGACGTGGCGATCAAATCGGGGGCCATCAATTCGGCGGGACCGGATTCGCCAAGCCGTGATATCACCATTACGGATTGCACATTCCTGCATGGGCATGGGCTCTCCGTGGGCAGCGCGATTGCCGGCGGCGCACAGAATATTCGTGCCGAACGTATTCACTTCGAGGGCACGGATAACGGAATCCGAATCAAGGCCAATCGCGATCGCGGCAACGATGTCAGCCATCTTGTGTTTCGCGATATTGAGATGAAGGATGTGAAGAATGCGCTGATCATCAGCGAATATTATCCGGCGATTCTTCCGCCTACTCAGGAAGAAGCGAAGCCTGTGACGAGGCTGACGCCCCATTTTCACGACATCACGCTGGAGAATGTTACGGCGACCGGAAGCGAGACAGCTGCGGCGATCATTGGTTTGCCGGAGGCGCCAATTACCGATGTGCATCTTCGCAATGTGAAGATCAGCGCGAACAAAGGCGCGACCGTCGGTTACGCAGATGTAACGGGAGACAGCTTTGTTGTGGAGGCCAAAGAAGGAGGACCGCTCCTGATGCTGGCCGGCGGAAAGGTCGAGCTGTACTGACTGGGCTTCCCGACAGATGCTGTCTGCCTACGAACTACCGCCCAGGAATACCGGTGCGATGTGCCGGTCGTAGAGATTCTCGGTCACATTTTTCGCGATCACGGCTTCATTGGCTTCGAGTAGATCCAGGTAGCGCTGTCCCATCTTCGCGGCGACCTTGAAACCTACGTGCAATAGCTGGCGAAGACTGCTGTTGTAAGCAGCCGACCCGCGCACATGGCGCAACGCCGATGTGTATTGCTCGGAGGTCCAACCACCGACCGTGCTGGGCGACGGCAGCTTGGCCGCGTCGATGTCGATGACGGTCGCATAGGGTGCACAAAGCTCCTCGCTGTGCGCATAGGCTTCGGCATAGATCTCTTTTGCGAGCGCGAGGCCGTCGCCCCCTGCCTCGGCCAGGCCGATCAGCTCTTCGAGCCAGGTGGTCCCTGCGGTTTTCAAATGCACACCCGCGTTAAAGCGCTTGATAGTCGCATGGATCGCGGGATAGATGGAGAACTTGTCGCTGCCTGAGTGCACACTGAGCTTGAGGTTGGCGGGAAGGCCGAAGTGCGCGACGGCATAAGCAATCGCCGCGACATCCAGCGCGAACTCCTTTTCGAATTGCGCAACGTCTCCGACGTAATCCACTCCTTTGTTGAAGCGGCCGCTGAACTTGGGAGCGATGGTCTCGATGGGGATTCCTTCATCCGCGATTGCCGCCAGAATGATCAGCAACTCTACTGGAGATTGTGCTGCGTTCGTCTCGTCCATCGAGATTTCAGGAATGAAATTGCCCTTTCCTTTTGCTTGCGCGATGGCGCGATAGACTTCGCCGGCCTTCTTGATTGCTGCGAGAAATTTCTGGGCTGTTTGTCGCAGAGAGTTTTGCGTGATTTCGAATTGATCGTGAATGCCTTCGAGCTGCACACGTCCCAGCAGTTCCGGATGCCGCTTTACAAAGCTATCGATGTCGGCGTCTGAGGCGGCCTGCCCGATGAAATCGGCAACATCGATGGTGTAGAAGTCGCAGGCGGAAAAGAAGCGGCCGACGGTCTGCAATGTGATGTGGTCGGCGTCGCAAAAATACGGATGCTTCCAATCGAGTGCTTTGACCGCTGCGTCCGCGGCTTGCCGCACGGAAGCTGGTTCCGAGCCGATGATAGTGTGTTCGCGGTTCGATTTATTCCAAACGGGAACCACGATGGTTCCACTTTCAAGGGCTTTGATGCACGCCTGCAATTGCGCCTTCGCCTGATGCGCAAACCGGTCGCCTGTACCGACAGAATATTTGCTCAACTTGCCGTTTTGCTTTTCCATATTTACTCCCGTTGGGTCGCCGCTGGATCTTAGTAAGTAAGCCTATCGCGGCATGAAACTTCGTGCTTTGACTACAGCCGGTACGCTTCTTTCACCAGCCGGTATGCCAGGTCGTGCGCTACTTCATGTGCTTCGTCTTCGTCAAGCCGATGTTCCGCGACCAGGCGGGCGAGAAACGCGCAGTCGATGCGGCGCGCCACATCGTGACGCGCCGGAATGGAGAGGAAAGCCCGCGTGTCGTCATTGAAACCGACAGTGTTGTAGAAGCCCGCTGTCTCGGTAGCCAATTCGCGGAAACGCATCATGCCTTCGGGGCTGTCGAGAAACCACCAGGGGGGCCCCAGCCGCAAGCAGGGATAATGGCCGGCGAGCGGCGCAAGTTCGCGACTGAACGCGGACTCGTCCAGCGTGAACAGAATGATGGTCAGGTTTTTCTCGTTGCCGAATCGGTTGAGCAGGGGACGCAATGCCTGCACATAATCGGTGGGGCGCGGAATGTCGGCGCCGGTGTCGCGGCCATAGCGCTCGTAGATCTGGCGATTGTGGTTGCGTACGGCGCCCGGATGAACCTGCATCACGAGGCCATCCTCGAGACTCATCTGTGCCATCTCGGTGAGCATCTGCGCGCGAAATAACTCCTGCTGCAATGCGTCGGCGCGACCTGCCAGGATGCACTCGAACAACTTCGCAGCCTCTGTTTGACTGAGGTCCGCTGTCTGCGCGGTGGGATGGCCGTGGTCGGTGGCCGTGCAGCCAAGAGAGCGAAAACGGGCGCGCGCCTTGCGCAGCGCGTTCAGGTAGCCAGACCAAGTTGACGTATTCTCGCGTGTTTGCTCACCGAGTTTGGCAATGGATTGTGCGAAGCATGGGAACTCGGGATCGACGACGGAGTCGGGTCGAAAATTCGGAATGATGCGAGCCTTCCATCCCGATTTTCGAATGGCCTCGTGGTCGGCTAGTGAGTCCAGGGGCGAATCGGTCGTGGCAAGGACTTCGAGATGAAATCGCTCGAAGAGCGCGCGTGGCCGAAACTCCGGCGTTTGCAGTTTGGCTGCGATGGTGTCGTAGTAGAGGTCGGCGGTCTTCTCGGAGAGACGCTCCTCGAGACCGAAGAGTTCCTGGAAAGCATAATCGAGCCAAATGCGCGTGGGTGTTCCGCGAAAGAGGTAGTAGTGGCTCGCGAAGATTCGCCAGACTTTGCGCGGGTCCTTGATTTCCGGGCGGCCGATTTCCAGCTCCTCCATCGAGATGCCTTGGCTATAGAGCATCCGGTAGACGTAGTGATCGGGCTGGACAAACAATTTGGCGGGATCGGGAAACGGCTCGTTCCGCGCAAACCATGCGGCCTGTGTGTGCCCATGCGGGCTGACGATTGGCAGCGATCGAACGTGTGCGTAAAGGGCGCGGGCAATGGATCTCGTGGCAGGCTCGGCAGGAAAAAGGCGGTCGTCGTGGATCAACATGGGACGCTGGTTCCTTTTGGCCGGGCGCGCTTCAGTCCCGGTTCCGGAGGTCAGACCACGACAAGTATACACATCTGTCAACATCCTGTCTGAAGGTCGGAAAGGCGAATTTCCGGACTTAGATGTATTCTTCAGTGTTAATCTCGTGGTGCTTTCAATTTCACGGTTTGATCCCAAGGTGTCTGCCCGCTATGCCGAAGAGCGCAGTCGATACATCCAACAGCCATCGGACAATGCAAGTGGTCAACCACGTACGTTCCCTGATTGAGAATGGAACCTTGCAGCCCGGAGACAAGATTCCGCCGGAACGCGAATTAGCCCGCTCTCTCAAGATCAGCCGGGCCAGCCTGCGCACCGGCATTGGGTACTTGGCAGCGATGGGTGTGATGAAGATCCGGCATGGCGTGGGCACGTTTGTTGCCGATGGGCCGCCCGACTTCGGCAAAACGTCGCTGAGTTTGATGGGCGCGCTGCACGGCTTTCAGACCTGGCAGATGTTCGAAGCACGCATCATTCTGGAACGCAGCCTCGCCGCGTTGGCAGCTGAGCGGGGCAAGGAAGAGCACCACGCTGCGATGTCCGAGGAGGTTGCGGAAATGTTTGCGACCCTCGAGACACCGGTGGATTACCTGATCCACGATGTGCTCTTTCACCGGATCATTGCGCAGGCCTCGGGCAATCCGATTCTGGCCGCGGTGATGGAGACGGTGACTTCGTCGATGTACGACAAGCGACGGAAGACGGTGGAGCGTGCGACCGATCTTCGCGAATCCGCGGAGATGCATCGGGAAATCTATCGTGCGATCCGCTCCCGCAGGCCCGAAGAGGCGCGCGACCTGATGGAGAAGCATTTGCGGATGGCACAGGCGGCGCAGGGTGTCGAGCGTCCCGCGGACCGGAAAGCGGCAGCGGCCGTGCCGAAAAGCAAGAAGGGCCGGATGAAGTTCGCTGCGTCCTGAGCGCGATCTTTCTGTCCATTTGCGGTCCGAGTGTGTTCAGCGCGAAGTATCATCTGCGCTTTTCGTTGTTCTTCAGTGACCGGAGCTGGCGAGAGAGGCGAGCGGGGTGGAGGTCTGGCTCAGGTCGTCTGATCCGTTCAGAGGATCGGCTACAGTGACGTGCCGACCGAGTACGCGCACAAGATCGGGAATGTCGTAGTGAAGCAGGACGCCGTGCACAACGTCTTCCGGCGCGCCGATGGGCAGTGGCGCGTCGAGCAAGCTGCGGTAGTTTGTGAGGACATGATCGATCGCGATGTGGCGCAGCCGAGGATCAAGAACGGCGGCATGAAGCAGAACGAGTCCCATGTGGCCGCTCGCAACCGCGGAGATTCTGGTGGGATCGACATCGGGCCGCCGCGAGAGATCGTCAATCGCGCGGATTGCATCGTCGATGCGCATGCCGAGAAGGGTTTTCCCGACCAGATCGGCGCGCAGGCTCAGCAGATAAAACGGGCCGAGAATCGGAGACTTCATATCGTCGATTCCGGGCGGTGATGGGCGGAGAGTGATCGCAAGAACGACATTGCCTGCGGCGGCTAGCGCATTGAAGCGCGCTTGATTTGCTTGTGCGATTGCATTCTCGCCGCGGATGGAATCGGGCACGAGGAAGAGGATCGCGGGATGGCGGCCCGGCTTCTCGGGGACTGCAATTTCGCCTTGCAGATCGATGCCGTCGCCGGTTGAAAGTGCGAATGGGCCACTTGTGGAGGCCGATGATGTGGTACCGGTCTCTGAGGCGCCCGGCTCTGCTTGTGCGCCAGTCGCCGCGCGGATGGATCGCGCAAGTTGGTCATTGCTCGGGGTCCTGTGCCGGTTAGGGATCAGCGCTGCCGCACGCTTCCGGTTCAGAGTAAAGACTGTTTCGGAGTTGGGATAGCTGGTCGCGACCTGACCTGTCGGTGTTACCTGGAAAGCGTCCTTTGGCATGTTGGGAATTGCCGATGGCGTCCCGCTGGATTCGCCGGCGATCGATCGTGCCAGTTGTGGGTGACCGGCGTTGACGCCCGGTTCGAGGACGCGCATGAAGAAGGTTAGGATCTGCGGGGTGATGGGCCCGAGTGCAGCGTGCCGGCCGGGGCCGGTAATGAACTGCAACGCTGCTGACGGCGAAACTTCATTGGTGGTGTCGGAGTTCAACGCGGGGGCGGTTGGTTCGGCTGGAGGCGTAGACGGCCCGGGGCTCGCAGGAATTCCCGCACTGGCAGGATCGAAAAGCGCGTAGAATCTGCGCGCTTCGGAGACGGTTTGGACGGCGCCGGCAAAGGGAAACATATCGTTGTAGGTCGAGATCACGGCATACGGGCGAGGGGCAGCAACCTCGATCAAATCGGCGAAATCGTGGCCCGACGAGAGGAAGCGCGGGCTCGATTGCTCGGCATCTTGCGGGCCGAGCGCGCGCAAGAGCGCGTTGAATGAAGTGATGTAACACGCGACCCCGATGGCGGCAATGCGCGGATCGAGGGTGCCGGTGAGCGCTGTGATGGTACCTCCGCCGGAACAGCCAAAAGCGCCGATGCGCTTGGGGTCGACGTCAGGGAGTGCGGAAAGGTAGTCGATGCCGCGCATCGCATCCCAGATCATGTAGCGGGCAATCGTATCGCCGAGCAGCATCGGTTGAAGACTGGCTTCGCCATGTTCCCCAGTAGCGGCGCCGGCCAGAGATGTGCCGGGATGGGCGGGATCGGGGTATTGCAAGCGCTCGCCCTCGCCGATGGGGTCGTACGTGAGGACGACGGCGCCGGCACGCGCGTAAAGGATGCCGGTGTACCAGGAGTACCAGCTCGACTTGTCCGCGCCGTGGCCGTTGACTACGACGATGGCCGGCAGCTTCGCGGCCGGTCGGTCTGCTGGCCGGTAGATGACGGCAGGGACGCGCAGGTCGTAGGCGGTGCGGTAGGTAACGCGTTCTGCGACGATGCCTGGAGTGGGCGTGAAGCTGCCGAAGGACTCAGGCGCAGGTGCAGGCGGCGGATCGGGAATGTAGAGCGCACGTCGCATCTGCTGACGCCACTGGTTGACCTGGGCGGTAGTCGCGGGCTGCGCGTGGAGTGCAAGGGGACCGGCGAAGAATATCGTTGCCAGGAGTGGCAGCAAAAACGAATTACGATGCTGGTGCGCGTACATCATAGGTTAGATCCTTCCTTTACTGAGAAGGTATAGGAACCGGGTTCGCGGAGGGTGAGTATGGCGCGAGTGCCGCTCTCCGCCGGAATAGTTCGGACGGGCTTGCCATTCTGAAAGATTGCGCCGGTGAAGGGCAGGCTGAGGGTCGCAATAGTCTCGGGCGGAAGAGTTACGCGGATGGTATGGACCTCGATGCTGACGCGAATCGGCCCACGGGGAGTGGGTTCGGCACCACGAGCCCACTGAAGTCCAGCAAGGTCTGGCCGGATGCTGACTTCGTCGAAGCCTCCGGCGGTCGGCTCAATGCCGAGAACCTGCTCCATAAGCCACGCAGTCGGTCCACTGGACCAACCGTGGGCAAGCGAGACGTAGTAGCCAGTCTTGCCGTCGGCTTCAAGGTGCGCGTGGAAGTCTTGCTTCGGCCAGCGCGGATCGTACGCCTCCCAGAAGCTGGTCGCGCCTTCGGCGAGCATACCGCCCCAGTAGCTGCGGATCCAGTCGAGTGCTTCGCGGCGGTGTTTGGTGGCGGACATCGCGTCGAGGACGTAGGCGTTGAAGTAGGGGCTGACGACCTGGTCGGTAGGTGCGTCCTGCTTGACGTGGGCGAGGACGTCCGTCCAGATTGCAGGACTCGGCGTGGTGTCGGTGAGAACGGCGAGGGCGCTGAGTTGCCAGGTGGCGCCGTAAGTGGCACCGTTTGGGTCGCGGAATTGGTGAATGGCTGCGAGAGCTTTGTCAGCTTGCGCGGAGTAGCGGCTTGCGCCGGCGGTATCGCCCAGGCCTGCGAGGAGTGTAGCGGCGGCGCGGTAACCGCGGATGTACTGGAACTGCGTGCCGATGCGGGCTTCCGGCGTATAGGCGTAGAGGCCGGGCGACCAGTCGACGAAGAGCCAGCGGTGTTTTGTGTTGTCGAAGAGGCCGTTGGTGTCGAGGCTGGAGTCCATGGTGGCGAGGATCTGCATGAGCGCGTCGTGCTGGGTGGCGAGGAAGAGTTTGTCGCCGGAGTGTTGATAGAGGCTGGCGAGTGCGGTGATCCAGAGCGCGGAGTAGGACGGGATGCCGTTGACGAATTCTCCGGGCGGCGGGACCAGCGCTGCGAGGGTCTGCTGCATCAGCGCGTGGTCGCCGAAGGCTGTGGCGATGACGCGGCCTTCGATGTCGAGGTCGCCTGCCCAGCGGCCGCGATCGCGTTTCACTGCGTCCCATACGCCATCCTGCATGCAAAGATGGGCGGTGTAGGCGCCCGTCTCCCAGATGCGGTTGAGGAGCGGGTCGGAGGACTCGAAGGAGCCGGCGTTGGTTACGGGATAGTAGATGGCTTCTGCGTGAATGGATTTGAAGGCAGCGATCGATGCACCGCGCAGAAAGCGCATGCGGACGTAGCGGAAGCCAGACTTGGGACCGCGCGCTACGCCGTTGGCGGGGACGTCGAGGAGGTTAGTGCCGAGGTAGTTGCCGCCCTGCTGACCGGCGGTGAGGCCGGTGGCCATGGCTTCGACCTCCGACTCGCCGTAGGCGATGGAAAGCGTGGCATCCGTGGGCGAGGCGGACTCGACGACGAGGCGGCCGGAGATTTCGCGACCGAAGTCGAGAAGAAGGGATGGCGCGTCGGCGTCGGTAGACTGCTGAGAACTGGAATTTGTAACTGAAAATGGTGCGGAAGGGTTTGGGGTGGTGAGCGCGGAGAGGTTGAAGAACTTGGCAGCACCGCTAAAAATATGGGTGACGGCGATGGGGCGGAGTGGGAGCGTCCGCAATGTGGATGATTGGCCAAGGTAGCCGGGCCATCCGTACATGCCGGCGTCGGCGGACCATTGAAAGAAGTCGACATTGGATTCGATGGGACCGAGGGATTGGACTGGTTTCCAGTTGGAGTCGTCAAAGGCGGCGCCGGTCCAGTTGGAGTTCGGGGTTCCGACGATGGAGCGCCAGTGGTCGTCGGAGATGACGAGGGCGGGAACGATTTCGCCGAAGCGGGCGGGGACGATCTTCGCGGCGAGGACTTCTCCATAAGCGAGTTGCTGCGTAGCGAGTGAGGTGGTGGCGCTGACGACGCCGCGGCCACGAACGGCTTCGATGGCGAGGATGTTGTCGCCGAGATGCAGGGCGGTTGCGACAGACGCGTGGAAGACATGAAAACCGATGGGCGCGTCGACGTTCGAGTAGAAGTCGGCGAGGCGATGGCCGTTGAGGAAGACGTGGGCCTCGCGCGGGCCGGCGACGTAGAGAACTGCGTCTTTGGGTAGCGCGGCGAGATGGAAGTGAGTACGAAAGAAGTGCGGGGCGACGCGGAGTTCAGAGCGGCTCCACGGGAACTTATTGTGGTCGGCTCCCAAGGCGGTGATGTCGCCGCCGGTCCAGATGTAGTCCTCTGGCAAAGCCGTGTGAGCCGGAAGCGGCGTAGCGGAGAGATTGCGTGTGGGATCGAGCGGTGAGGGAGAGTTCTGCGCGTGTACCGCAGTGGTTGCGGCGAAGATGAGGACGATGAGCGCGAAGAGTGTTGGAGATTTTGGCATGAGTCGCGGTGCGGCGAATGGCATTGCCAACTGTAAACCAGTTGCGTATAAGGAGGAACTGTTTCGCGGAGAAGGCGGTGTTTTCGGTGAAGATGATTTTGCGGATCGGTTGTCTAGTTGTTATGGGCGGCATTGCAAGCGTACAGCAGCCTGCCGATGCGGCGGTAAATATCAGCGTGAATTGGTCCGCAGGGCGGACCGTGCTGAAGACGACGCCGACGCTGCAGGTGGTGGTGAATCCCCTGTTGCGGCGCGGGTCATCGATTCACGACGCGGCGTTTTCGAATTTGAAGGGACTGGGCGCGGACTTCGTGCGGTACGTGCCATGGCATCCGTATCCGCGGCTGGCGGTGGCGGAGTTGGAACCACCTGAGAAGGAAAACACTTCGTGGGATTTTTCGTTGATCGATCCGATGACGATCGATTTCCTAAACGCAACGGACGGACACGAACGTATTTTGAATTTCAGTACGATTCCGGCATGGATGTATGTAACGAAGAAGCCGGTGGAGGTACCTCGTGATCCGGACCGTGTTTTCTGGGAGTACACGCAAGGGAAGGAGTTGCGCGATCCCTCACGCAAAGAGCTTGCGGGGTACTACACGCGGCTACTGGAGTGGTATACGAGCGGAGGATTCACCGACGAGTTGGGCGTGCGGCACAACTCTGGAAATCACTACAAGATTCCTTACTGGGAGGTGTTCAACGAGATTGATGTGGAGCATCAGCCGACGCCGGAGGAGTATACGAAGAACTATGACGCGGTGGTAGGGGCGCTACACGCAGTCGATCCAGCGATGATATTTGTTGGGCTAGCGCTGGCGTTCCCGGAGAAGAATCCGGAGATGATGGAATATTTTCTCGACCACAGACATCATGCGCCGGGGATTCCGCTGGATATGATCTCGTATCACTTCTATGCGACCCCGACGAAGGAACAGACGCTGGACGACTGGCAGTACACGTTCTTCGACCAGGCNNCGCGGACCACGCTGGATGAGGTGGGAACGATACTGCCGACGGATTGGCATCCGAATACTCCGTACGATCCTGGCCCGCCAATTCCTGCGGCGTACTGGAATGCTTCAGGCGCGGTGTATGCGTATGTCTATCTGGAGACCGCGAAGCTCGGGATCGATGTGGTGGGCGAGTCGCAACTGGTGGGGTTTCCGTCGCAGTTCCCCAGCGTAACGATGTTGGACTGGAAGACGGGCGCGCCGAATGCGCGGTTCGATGTGCTGCGGCTGCTGCATGATCATGTGCGACCAGGCGCGACACTGGTGGAGACGAAGCTGATTGCTAAAGATGTGGATGCGCTGGCGTTTGAGGATGCGAGCGGGCGACATCTGCTGCTGGTGAATAAGAGAAATCGGGCCGAGAAGGTGGAGTTACCGGCGGAGTTTGACGGCGGAACGGTGTGGAGGGTCGACCCGGAACATGCTGCAGTGAAGGCTGAGCCGTTGCATGGTTGCGAGCAGACGCTCGCTGCGTTCGGCGTTAGCGTAGNNAAAAGAAGTGATCGATTTCCTCTCCAGCTTCACGCAGAAGAATGGATACTCGCCTTCGTACGAAGAGATTGCGCATGGTCTGGGGCTTACTTCGCTCGCGACCGTGCATAAGCATGTGACGAATCTGCAGAATAAGGGGTTATTACAGCGGGCGCATAATCGCAGCCGGTCGATTGACGTGCTGCCTCCACGGTCGAGCAAGAAAGGGTTTGACCGGCTGCCGTTGTTGGGTCGGATCGCAGCGGGAAAGC
>PLKY01000360.1 GCA_003140785.1 Acidobacteriaceae bacterium
TCAACATCATGCGCGGGATCAAATGCCGTGACAGGGCCAATGCGTTACCTAAGTGATGGGGCGAATAAAAGGAGAATGTGCCATACTGTTGTCAGTGTGGAAAACATGGGTCACATGTGTGTAACTTCCACATTGACTTTGCATCAAATATGGTGAAACATTGGGGTTACAAGGCAAGCACTCAGTGGATTCGGGCACGCTCAACTGTGAAAAACAAGTCCTAAATGGTGATTCCATGACCCTTAGATTACCGGTAGGTTTCGAGCGATCTAAGTTCAAAGCCCTCGTGCACTACATCTGCTGGAGGACGCAGGATAACCCTGCGCGATTGGGAGCTACAAAACTCAATAAGATTCTCTGGTATGCCGAAACAGGAACTTTCTTGAAGACGGGAAAGCCATTGACTGGGGCGCGATACGTGAAACGCCAGCATGGGCCCGTCCCGGCCTGCATCCCAGCGGTAGTTAATGAATTGGTGGAGGAGCAGAAGATTTTTGTTCGGGATGTACCTTTTTTCAAGTTCGAGAAGAAGGAGTACATTTCTCTGCAAGACCCGGAAATTGATTCATTTTTCTCNNCGATATCGGCAACTTCGACCGAATCATCGATGTGGTTTGTGATGCTCATACTGCAAGGTCCATTAGCGACAGGACTCACAATGAGCCGTGGCACCTGGCTGAATTGGGGGAAGCTTTGCCTCTTTTTACGGCCCTCGCTCTCCCCGCAGAGATAACGGAAGCGGACATGCAGTGGGCTGATGAAAAAATTGCCGCACTCAAGGCATAGGTCGCCTGATGGTGATGCGGGTCATCGTTTACGAGCGCGAAGTTACTCAGGACATTGAGGCTGCCAAAAAAACCTATCGCATGGTCGATGAAGCTATATGCGGAATCGAATGACTCTCTCACGTGATCCACAAGCAGGAACCCACCGAAGCGGACCATATTGGGTTTATGCTCAAAATGGGTTCAAGGTGCACCGAATACCAGAGATCGTAATCCTCTATTCGTTCACCGACGATGAAGTTACGCTCCACGCGATTGTTTTCCGAAGCGCTGAATAGAACCTAATGAAAACACCACCAAACAACTCCCTCTGCTTGTGGTGAGTCAAATATATTTATGCCCGCGCAGGTGCGTCGCGCCGTCTCTAAAAAGCAAGGACGGCCTCACGAAGAGCCTTTGACTTGACAGGCTCCCTCATCCATTCTGCCGAAGACAGATCGACTTGAGCTCCGAGCATCTTGCTGAGACGACCTGGCAGGCTTCCCACCTTGACCAGCGTGATTCGCCTCGACTTGTCGAAGTCAGCCAGCAGATCCACATCGGAGGCGGACGAAGCTTCATTACGGGCAACCGATCCAAAGATGCGGAGGTGCACGATTCCCGCAGCCCTAAGCTCCTGCTCGTGCTGACGCAGTCTTTCGATCACTAGGTGTTTGTCAATGCAAGTACCATGCGTCATGATGGACCTTCCCCGCGACTCGAATCCTGGTGCGGAAGGCGGGACTTGAACCCGCANNCCCGCGCCAGCCCTTTTTAAGTTTAAGAGCCAGCCAGTTCCGTGGCAACATCGCATCCAAGCTACATCGGCGCCAAGCCCCCCAAGACGCCATCGTCCGGAGATCCCATGCTCCCCTCGGAGAAACAATCTCTGCTCTCGTCCCTGAACGACGGCCGCGACGCCCTCGAAACGGCGCTGGCAGGAGTCGACGACGCACTGGCATCCCGCCAGCCACCGTCCGGCGGCTGGTCCATCCTCGAGTGCGTCGAGCACATGGTCCTCTCCGAGCAATACCTCCTAACCCGCCTGCGCATCGCCCAGCTCTCCACCGATCCGCCCCATCCATCCCGCGAAGCCAAAATCGCCGCCCGCGCCGCCGACCGCTCCCGCCCCATCGAAGCCCCCTCAATGGCTCATCCATCCGGCCAATATGCGGGCCTGTACGAAGCCCTCGCCGCCTTCGATACCGTCCGCGCCGAGATCCTCGAATACATCGAAAACCTCACNNCCGCCACGCGCAGCAGATCCTTAAGATCCGGCGAGACCTCGAGTCCGCCGACCGACGCCGCTGAATCCCACGAGACCATCCCACCAACCCCGCATCGACGCCCGTTCGAAAGTGAGAAAAGCAGATCCTTCACTCCGCTCGACCCAACGAACTTGCGTTCGTTAGGTCCCCGAAAGCCGCTCCGTTCAGGATGACACGGTGTTGGGAAGTGGGGGCATTGTGGACGACAGGACGCTGTTGGGGATCGTGCTTTCCCACCCAAGCAGAGCTTGGATGGGGCACCCGGCCCGTGGTAGGCGACCAGAGCACGCGTCTTGCATTGACGCGCAACCCCACGCGCCTTACGCTGAAATCTATGGAATTCAAGGTAAGCGAGCTCGAAAAAGAGCCCATCGAGTTCGACCTCCAATTAGAGCCCGGCTCCATCGACTTTGGCATCGAAGCCACACAGGACGGCCCGCTCTCCGCCTCAGGCCGTGCCGAGGTCATCCACGAACATCGCGGCCCCAAGGACATCATCGCCGACATCCGTCTCCGCGGCCAGTATTCCGGCGAGTTTCAGCTCCCCTGCGCCCGCTGCGTCGAGCCCGTCGATGTCCCCCTCGCAGGCGACTATGACCTGATCTTCCGCCCGGTGGGAGCCGACTCCGACGCTCCCGAACGCTCCATTACGGCACCAGAAACCGAAATCGGTTATTATCAAAAAGACAGTCTTTTGCTTGAGGATGTGCTGCGCGAGCAGGTGCTTTTGTCCCTGCCGGTCAGGACGCTGTGCAAGCCTGACTGCAAAGGACTTTGCCCGCGCTGCGGCAAGAACCGCAACCTCGAGGCGTGCACCTGCGAAGAGGGTCCCGCAGACCCCCGCTGGGAAGCGCTCGCGGGGCTTCGTAGCCGGATAAAGTCCTGAATTCACCCAAAGATTGAGGGTGTCTCCACCGCGCCAAACAGCACCGACGGCCCATCGCGGCCTGAATCTTGCCTGAAGCGCAAACGAGACACGAAAGGAATTGCACCATGCCGAATCCGAAAAGGCGTCACTCCACGCGCCGCACCGCCCTTCGCCGCTCTCACGACTTCCTCACCGCCACCGGCCTCTCTGAGTGCCCCAATTGCCACGAGAAGAAGCTGCCCCACCACGCATGTGCCAAGTGCGGCACCTACAAGGGCCGCCAGGTGCTGGACACCAAGGAAGCCGCGAAGTAGTTTTGAGCAAGCCTATGGCAACGCTCATTGACATCGCGCTCGACGCCGTAGGCTCCGACAAAGCTCCGGAACCGGAGATCCGGGGGGCGATCCTGGCCTGCCAGACCCTACCCGTCCGTGTCCATCTCATCGGACCCGAGCCTGAACTCCGCGACCTGCTCGACGAGCACCTCGAAAATGAGGACCTGCCCATCGTCATCCACCACGCCTCCGAACGCATTGGCATGGACGAGAAGGCAGTCCACGCCGTGCGCACCAAAAAAGACAGCTCCATGCGCGTCGGCCTCAAGCTGGTTCGCGACCGCAAAGTCGCCGGCTTCGTCACCGCAGGCAACACCGGCGCGGCCATGGCCACAGCCAAGATGGTCCTCGGCGCGCTCCCCGGTGTCGACCGCCCCGCCCTCGCCACGCCCATGCCCACGTCCAAAGGCAATCCGTGCGTTCTGCTCGACGTTGGCGCCAATGTCGATTGCAAGGCCCACAACCTCGAGCAATTTGCCGTCATGGGCGAAATGTACGCCCGCAGCGTGCTCAAGATTCACAAGCCCCGCGTCGGCCTGCTCTCCATCGGCGAAGAAGAAACCAAGGGCAACGAACTGACCCGCGAAGCCTTTCAATTATTGAAGCACTTGCCGTTGAACTTCGTCGGCAACGTCGAAGGCCGCGACCTTTACAACGGAGAAGTTGACGTTATCGTCGCCGACGGCTTCGTGGGCAACGTGGCACTGAAGATTTCCGAAGGCGTCGCCAACCTGGTTCGCACCGCGCTGAAAGAATCGCTCAAAGCGACCATCACCCGGCAAGTCGGAGCTCTGCTTTCGCGCAGCGCGTTTATCGATTTCAAGAAGCGCCTCGACCACACCGAATACGGCGGCGCACCTCTGCTCGGCGTGAAGGGCGTTTGCATCATCAC
>PLKY01000198.1 GCA_003140785.1 Acidobacteriaceae bacterium
GTTGAGCCAGTGCTTCGGATTCGTTGCTTACTACGATCGTGCTGGATTCCTCGCTGAATTCTTCACCTGTACGGACGACAAGCTACGGTTTGTGCGCTGTCTTACCGAGTGCTCCTGCTACGGGAGTCCGGAGTTCACTTTCTCTGATGTGGAACATGCAATCTCCGCTGAGATTCGGTCGATGAGCTACGTGGAAGCCTATGAGCGGAAGCTGGCGCGGGAGATCGAGACTCGGGAGCGGCAAAAGCTTGCCGTGTTGCAGGCAAAGTATCAGGGCGTTCCGGAAGTGTCCCCAACAGCCAGTTTGGAAGCCCCGGACACCGAACCCGTCTTCGTCGCGTCTCCCCTGCCGCCTCTGGCGGCGCTCTATACAGGCCAGGACGTCCAATTCTCCCTCTTTGGGTGAGCAAGTCGAAAGGAAAACATGGGATACAGCGTGAGTTACTGTGGCGACATTAACGTAGAACCTTCTCTCACTGAGGAGGATGGCGCCACCTTCCTTGAAATTGTGAACGACAAACGCACCGACCGAACGAAGGACTTTTTCGACCGGGTCGCTGCCAGTCCGGAGGCGCAGATTCCGTACAGCGTTGGACTCCTGGAACTGAGTGAAGATGGGTCGCAGATTCTTCCCGAGACCGACGAAAGCCGAGCCGGCGCCGGAACGTGGTTGCAGCTCGTGGTTGAGCACTTCCTTGCCCCCAAGGGCTATTCGGTCGAGGGGGAGATCACTTGGAACGGTGACGAAGCCGAAGATCGCGGTTGTATCTACGCACAGGGCCAACAGGTCGAAGTGGTCGACGACCGCATCGAGAATCCTGGCCCGAGCTGGTCGCCAGCCGCGTATGCGAGCCCTGGCCTTAAGGAGATTATCGGGAAACTGATTGCCTCCGCCGACAACACAGGATGCTCGCCCGATCTTATCGTTGTGGCTGCNNGCCCCGGCCACAAAGGCGAAGTCGCCAACCGTCCTCATGGAGGTCGTCGTGAACCGCGATGCTCTCCTGGCCGAGGTGGCCGCCGCCCAGAGCATCACATCCTCGAAGACGACGATCCCGATTCTCTCCAATCTTCTGATCGAAGCCCACGACGGCTTCCTCAAGATCGCAGCCTCAAACATCGAGCAGACGCTGAGCACCAAGGCTACGGCCACGGTCAAAAAGCCGGGTGTCGCAACCGTACCGGCGCGGAAGCTGTACGACTACATCAAGCTTCTTCCTCCCGGTGACATCAGCATCAAGCTGCTGGAGAACGATTGGGTCCGCATTCAGGCCGGCCGCTCCAACACGAAGATGGTCGGCATGGCGCGCGACAACTATCCCGCGATCCCAACCATTGGCAGCTTGCCCAAGGTGACGTTGCCCGTCACGGTGCTCCGCGCCTTGATCGCGCATACGATCAGTGCGGTGTCGATGGAGGAGTCGCGCTACACGCTTACCGCTGCCCTGCTTCTTTTGGAACCGANNCGCTGCTCGCAAGCTTCTCATTCCGTACCAGGCGCTTCACGACCTCGCTTCCCTGCTCGCATCCACCAAGAGCGAGACGGTCGAGATCGCGGAGAGCGACACCACGCTGTACATGGTGATCGGGGACCGGGAATACACGTCGAGGAAGAAGTCGGGGTCGTTTCCCAACTACGCAGCGGTCATGCCTCAGAGCAACACCAACAAAGTCATCTTGCGTGCCGTGGATGTCGAACGATCGGTTCGCAGGGTTGCGCAGTTTACGGATCAGAAGTCCAGCGGCGTGAAACTCGCCCTTGGAGCCAATGCTCTGAAGATCAGCGCATCTACGACAGAGAGCGGCGAGTCCGAGGATACGCTCGACGCGCCGTACGCTTCCGAGCAAATCCTCATCAAGCTGAACTCCGACTTCATCCTCGACTTCTGCAAAGTGGTCGGAAGCCTGGGGGAGATCAAACTCAGCTTCNNCCTTAGAAAAAACTCAATGATTACGCTTCGGATCGAGAGGACGAGGATGAGCATGAAGAGGACTGACTGGATAGTAACGGGCGGGAGCGACGGAGCACTAGGAACCTGCACGCGATGCGGAGAAACCCTGAAGGTCAGCCTGCCCCAGTCAATGAACGTTCTCACGGTCAGCATCAAAGCGTTCGTCAAGGAACATTCCGATTGCCGGCCCGAAGAGTCGCAAGCATAAAGAAAGTTGTCAACCATGCCACGATCAGACGTATACGACCCCGACGCATTCGCGTACCGCGTCACCTTTGCTGCTGCCGTCATTGCACGAGGCGGCGAAACCACTCGCCGCTTCGATGCGACAGGAGAAATGAATGACGGTGAAGCTGTCACGGCGGCTCTTGTGCGCCGAGCCAAAGCGAATCCAGGGGGAAATCTCGCTCGCAATCTCTTTCGCTATATCGGCGAGGAGCAGGCGCTCGAGCACTACGAGGAGACGAAGCACCTCACAGTACGCGGACTCACCGAGTACGCTGCCACGCTTCGTGCGGACGCGCAGAAGGCTTCGGATAAACGCCAGGCAGAGCGCGCCGCCGAGCGAAGCCAGAGTGAAGCGTCTACTGCCGCAGTCGCCTAGTGTTGAATGCAAATGAATTCTGCTACCCGCTTCAATCAAATGCTGCCATGGGGTGCAACGTTATGCTGCCACCCAATGCAATGGAGGCTGCCACGGACAGGCTCAATTTGCAAAGTAGCATCCACGCCGAAGGCGTGCCGCAATGTTATTCAGCGAGTAAACGCCGTAGTGCCCGTGATCCTTCAGGAGTCGTGCGAAGAACCCGAAACGTTACCCAGACTCATTTGTAAACACTGGCCGACTTGCACTAAGACTTCTCATTACCTATTGATGACATCTCCTATCGAAGGCACACCAACTGACGGCACTGTCCTCGCCTCAGGCGAACACCTAGGATTGCTTGTGGCCCCTGAGTAGCGATTCAGGAACGAACGTAAGGTTCCCCCTCGCCCTTGAACAAGCAACGTAGAGCTTATTGCGCGTTTTCGCATTGATGTCGCGGAAGCTTCCGCGCTTCCAGGCTTTCACATTGCCTGAATTCAGGACCACGCATACGTCTTGATATCGGTCAACGCCCTTCGATGCCCCCCAATTTTGAGAGTAGCAGGCGTATTTGTAATGTTCCTGGTAGAAAAGCTTTACTATCCCCGGATCTTCATAAATGGCAAGCACGGTTGCTGGGTCATCCTCGTACCTGACGACGCTCTCTCGATCATCATGGGCTTCTATAGGGATACCGACCTTCTTAGTGATGAAGTCGCAGACATTCTTGCTGCATCGGTGGCTCTTCTTGAGGCTGTCCGTTTCGACATTTAGCTTGGCCGCTTTGAGCTTGGCTAGGTAAGCGGTGTAGTCATCATGGAGACCGACGTTCACATTCCCGTCGCGACTCGTGTCAAACGTGTGCTGGAAGAAGTCGCCGACAAATTTGGCGTTCAGCTTGGCAGCGCTGATGGCCAGCAGGAAATTGAAGTCATGCCCTGCGAAGTCCTGAACTTCGTCGACGAAGAAGGCATCAAAATACTTCTCCATGCGAGTTATCACAGCGCTCAGGAGGTTGGACTGTTCGATGAACTTGGCGATCCGGTTGTGGTAAAGCCGCCGGCTGGAGGATATGTAATGCCGATCATCTGTCAATTTAAGCCGAGGAAATGGTGGGGGGAGCTTAAATGTCATACCTTTGGTGTTCTTTTTCGACCGGAGAAACGGTCGGTAGCAGAATCCATGCAGGAACCCGAAGTAGGTATAAAGCGTGATGTTCGCCGGGAAATAGCCGAACCGCCGGATGATTTTGGTACGTATATTGTCGTGATTCAACTCGGTATACGTGACGACAAGGAAGCGTTGCTCCTCATCGAGACTTGCGACAAGGCGGGAGGTCTTGCCGGACCCAGCAACGGCGAGGATTACGCTCTTATCCATCCGACCGCCTCTTGGATGTACTTCGGCGGAACAAGCTCCGCGCCCTTCTTCTCGAGCAGTTGAAACGCGGCATCTGTCTTGTTCTTCAACATGTATCCCTGTACAGTCAGCGTCTTGCGGGCCGCTAGGAACTGGCCGTCGCAAATGTCCTTATTGTCTTCATACATGCAAACTTCAAAGGTGTGCCGCGCAGGGTTGGCGTCTGCAAAAACCTTGATAGAAACCGAGGTGAACTCAGCGTAGTTATCGACACAGTTCGTTTGGTAGTCGCGATCGTTGTCACGGATGGCTGCGACTTTGATTCCGAGTAGCTTGGCGAGTTCGAGATAACGCTTGAAACTCGTCCCGTCCACAGAGATCACATGGACACCATCTGCGTCGGTACAGGCACCAACGGCACTATTCTTGTAGAGAGCGTCCATCAGAATGAACTCGGCGTCACCCTCGACAAGGATTGCCTTCTTGCACAGCGCAAGCTCCAGAAGATTGTTGTCGGGAGCCTTCATGAAGAAGTCTGCGGTCTGCTGACTGAGATTCTTCAGGGAGGCCGGTTGGGATGGATTCTCCACACTCAATATCAGAACCTTTTTGAGGTTCAACCTCGTTGCGATAAAGCTGCTGTGAGTGGCGATGAAGAGCTGCTTTTTCTCCGATGCTCGGATGCGCTCGATTAGCTTGCGCATGTGGACATGGCTCAAATGGTTCTCGGGCTCTTCGAGTAGAAGGACGTCGAGTGTGCGCTCGCGGTTGCGTAGGGCGAACTCCGTCTTGATAAAGCACTGGCGGCCCCTGCCCTTGCTATCGATCGGAATGTCGCCCTCCGTGATGATGAGGTCCATTTCGACACTGGCTTTCGGGCTGGTGCGGACATCGAACTTGTAGGTGTCCAATGCTTCATTCATCTCCTTAAATACATCGTCCTTAAACTTCGATTTCGCCTTCCGGTACTCGAAGCTGTGAAGGTTGCGCTGGACAACGGTTGCATGATCGGCATACATAGAGCGTGTGTACTCACGCGTCGCGTATTCGTTGTTGATCTGGGAACTGTCGATGAGAAGATGCTTGAGAGGCTTCTTATACGGAAAGATATTATCGTCCGTGAAAGTTTGGAAATGGACAGAGTAGTACTCGAAGGGAAAGCTATCGTGCTTCTCGGCCAGAATTGCCCGGATTTCATTGCTGTACTCGTCAACGGGCTTGCATACCATCTTTATGCCGAAATGGTCAGCGCCCTTGCTGTTATTGCGCCCGTCCAGATCGTGGTGCCAGTCAATCCCGTCGAGGTACACCTCCACCAAGAGCTCGGGCAGATCCTCAATCTTCCTCTCGCCGTTCAGGAATTCAGCAATACACTCCGCATTGAAAAGAGTCTCGAGCCCCAGCGCTTCCACCTTGTTCCGACTTGCACTAAGAACGATGTCCAGAGCCTGCAGAACGGAGGTTTTACCGGCCTCATTGCCGCCAACCAAGATGTTCAGCTCAGGATCACACTCGACTTCAAGCGCCTTGAAACGCTTGAAGTTCCTCAACACCAGCCTTTTTATTGTCGCCACCCTCACTCCTTCCCTTTAGAGACTTTCCTCTGCAGCTCTCTGATCCAGACGACTAGCCCGTCAACTGCCGAGAACAGATGGGATGAGAAGGCCGGCGTCCGGCGGGATGCGTTAATCTCCCAAGTCATCGACGCGCTCGCGGTGCACGAGATAAGGAAACCGGCTATGAGGAAGCCTAGCACTCTGGCGTTACGCCGGAATGGAAAACTGCAGGGTGAACAACTAAACGCTCATTGAACGCAGGCTAGGCGTCGCTCTGCCGAACCGTAGTGGTAAACGCCGCAGTATCCGATTTCCAACCCCAACCCGATTATGTGATCCCGGTATGCTGGCCGACTTATGAGGAGTTATTACGCCGGTCCTCGTGGAACGCCCTTCGTTCCCCTCCGCTTCCCAGGAGCTTGATGTGATAATCGGTTCAGAGGCGTCTATGATCCACTCACAAGAAGAGCTAGATGGACTTTGGCAGAAGCTGAAGAACCAACCTGTAAGCGATTACGCTTCAGAAAGAATCACTGAGGACTCGGACTTGGTTCAGGGACTGGAAATCGACGTTCTTGAACCGGCCGAAATGGGCAAGAGTAAGGTCATACCTTATACCCGGAGACGGGAGAACCCCCATGCGGAATGGGATCCGTGGGAACAAGGTTCTAGTGCATCCGTTTAAGTGTTCAATGCGGTTAGGCTGTTAGATGCGTGTTGAACCGGACGATAGCGATTGTTGTCGCGAAAGTAGCTCCAGAGATTGCGCGAGTTTTTCTGACGGCGTGGCCACGTCGCTCCCTTAGCTTTTTCCGCTGCACTGAAATTATCTTTTCATGTTGTACGTTTTTTATCTTATTGTTTCGAGACGAGAGGCGCTGGAGGCTGCTTAGATCACGGATTGCCGACGGTCTACAGGTAGGCATGACTTCCCACAAGCCGACCATCGGTATCTAATGAGGCCTTTCCCCGTGAGCGGACTAGGCATCGGGATCACTAGCCTCAGCGCGAAGGCGCTCAGCACGCTCGATGTACTCCGACGGATCGAGGATGCCGACATGGTTACGGGGGTCGTCCGTGTGGAGACTCCGTTCATCGACAGCCACACCGTACATCTCGGCTCCGTCCTGGCACACGATGCGGGTGCGGAGTTTGGCATATGCTGCCTCTGCCCCATCGAACCGGCTGTAGCGGCAGATTGTGTGAGCGCAGATGTCCGCTATCTGAAGGCCGGTATGCTCGTGCGATCTGAAGAAGCCGGTGTTGTCGTGCAAAAGCGGTCGCAAGTCCAGTAGTCCAGGGCGTACCGTGTGCGTTTCCGTGAAGGGATGTTTGCGCGGCCTCCATGTGTTCGGAATCATCGTGGGAGGCATCGACGACCCGCCGATAGAGTTGCGCAGCCACTCACGCCAGAAGTTAAGGTGCTGTTCGCGATGAATGAAGCTCCGGTCGATAAAGATGTGCATCGACTGATAGTCGTCATCGTGTTCCGGGTCTGAGTAGTGGACAAGGGTCTGCTGGAGCGAGTGGAAGATGGTATGCACGAGTCCCACCATCCAGAACAGGTTCTCGGCACTACGTTGCTTCATCCAGCCAGCTTGCTGTCGGTAGAACTCAGTCAACCATGCGTTATCGTGTTCGGCTGCAATCTCCGCTGAGCGTTCGGTCATTACCCATGCTTGGCGTCTCAGCTCTTCGATGTGCTCACGTTTCGTTTTGGTCGTATCGAGTCCCACGACCGTCAGCAAAATGTCCCGACCTCGCGTACTCAGTACCTGGTCTGCGAACATCTCCAGTTGTGCGTCTGAGAGTTCAGAGCCTTTTATCTCGCGCTTGCTGTCTCCGGCAATGATGCGCCGCCATTGAGCAAAGCGGGAGAACAGCGCATCGCTGTCGCGGTCGGCGATGGTGACCCCGCAGAAGAGGGAGAAGTCTGGTTCCTTGCCCCAGGAGAAGCCGCCGGATTCGTCTATGTAGATTTTCATGCGGTCGTCTGTCCAGCGTCTGTACTATGTATTGTCTTCGATCTGCATCGGTCCGCGCTCGTTGCGAATCCCCGTTTTTTTGACCGGGAGCTGACAGAAGCGATACAAGTCGTGGCATAAGGAAGGTAGTCTTGAAAGCGGAGAGCCGCCGATGACCTTACAGATTGGAATGCTGGGGCTGGACGGAGCGATCCTCGCTGGTGACACCAGAGTCAATGTGGCGACGCTTTCCAGCGCGGATGCTCCGTGGATGAGCTACGAAGGGCAGAAGATACACATAAGCAAAAGTGGTCGCATAGCGGTAAGTTGCGCTCACGATCTTCAAAGTGGAAGGCGCGTTGCCGAAGCGATCTTTGCCAAGATGTCGCGTGGTGACTACCCGAGCTGCGAATGCGAAATAGCAGAGGTTGGCGCTGCAGCTGCATTAGGCAGAGACATTCAGTGCGTGGTGGCCTTCGCAGACCCGTTACCGAGCCTTTACATCTACACCCATGCCAAGGTGGGCGATTCGCAACTCAATGACTGCCAGCGAATCATCAGTTGCGTACCATCAGGCGATGCTCGGAACCCAGCCGCCTTCTGGGGAATGAGTTACTACAAGCAACTGCCGATTGAGCAACTGAAACGCTTAGCGGCTTGCATGGTGGTAGCGGGAGGCAAGTTGAATAGCGCCATAGTTGGCGGTTTCGAGATGGTGCTTTGCACCAAGAACGGCTGTGTGCGGGTAGATGAAGCATCGACAAAGGAACTGGAGAGGCAGGCTCACGCGAAGCTGCAAACCATCGGCGAGCTGATAATGAGTGAGCACCCGTAGACGTACTGTGAGGACTTGATATGACGAACCCTGAATGCTCTGTGAAAGTGACTGTGTGCCGTGTACGCCACGGCGACGGGGCTATGTTCTACGGCGCACGCTTCGAATATCTCGGCAGCCGTACCTACCCGCGTCGCATCATGGAGTTGATGGAACCGGTGCCGTTCAATGAACTGTACAACGCTATCAGGGGCAATCCGCCACACTTGGCTTTGAATCTGGAGGGCGCGGCGGAGCCGCTGAAGACTGAGGACGAATGGACGACGGTCGTGGAACTGCCGGACGGCACGTTGGAAGAGATGTACATGTACGAGTGAACGAAGGAGTTTACGGTAAGTACTGAGAAACGCGCCAGTGTCTGATTTTCCTGCACGACCCGATTGTGTGATCCCAGTACACTTGCCGACTTGTGAGGACTAATAGTGGAGATGAATCAAGTTGTGTTACAGGGTCAGGCTTAGGCCGTGTGCTAGCGCGATGTCTTTCGAATACTCTTCTCAATAAAGGCAGCCCGTTGTTTTCTGTAAAGCAAGGGATGATTTGATACTTACCCTCGAGTAAAACTAGCGTCTTGCGCAATGTCGAGTCTCCGGGCAGACTTCCAATATGGCGACACTCATTCTCGACACAAACGTTTTTTACGATCTCGCAGCCGGCACGTTTGACGTGTCTACGTTTGCTTCCTCCTCGGATAAACTCTTTTACTCGCCGCTGTCGGTGCTCGAAATCGNNCTGGACTGTGGCGCAGCAGAACTGCCAGACCAAGACAGCTTTCTTGCCCAAACCATCTTCAAATACCTGCTCAGGCGCCCTACCGTTTCACTGGATGAAGCAGTCAGAGCGATGGCGAAGAGTCGAAGCGTCCATGCTCTTCAGAGAGGCGTCGAGGATCATTTGGAAAGAGTCGTGCGTAAGGTCAATTCCTCCCTGGTCGGAAAGTGGCGTGGAGTGGTCGAGGGGATGTGGGTCAAGGATATGGACACGATCCAAGAGAGAGAAATTCCCAAGTTTTCAAGATGGCGGACCAACCGGGTTGCAGGCGTTACGGCTCCTGTTCCGAAGCTGAGAGGCGCAGCTAAACAAAAGTTCTTGGACCAGACGCTCGAAAAGAATTGGCAACTTACACTCGTTTCCAATTGCCATAAGCGAGCCCTACTGACCTCGCGGAAGGTACAACCTACAGTCTCGCTCATGGAGGCATACGAGACGATGACAGAAGCGGTGAAATCATTATCTTGCTACTGTGGCGTCTACACACAATATCTGATCCGTCTCCTCACCGGAGGAGCTCTTCCCGACCCGAACGACAGCGGCGACCTAGAGTTATTTCTTTATGCCATCGATGATGAACATATTGTCGTAACATCTGAGAAAAAGTGGAAGGTAATGGCGGAAAAGGTCGGATTTGGTCAGCGTGTTCGACTTGTGAAGGGATGATGTCTATCGGCTTTGCGCCGGTGTATGCGCCGTAGGCAGCAAAGGGAAAGGTGCAAGAAGGGTGCACGAGCTTGTTACGAAATTGACCTGCAAAGAGCATAGGACGTGACGAGGAGGCCAAGCGCAGAAATACCGTGATGATCTGACGGGGAAGTTTAGTCCGATGAAAATCATGATGATCGGAAAGGACGTGAATCCAGCGCTCCGGCTGAATTCTAGTAAAGACGTTCAGTATCTGTCATACGCCGCGGCATGTTCCCACGCTCGAAACGAGGTTGGTTGGATATTGAACAAGACTCCATGACCTCCAAATGAAGCGAACTTTCGTAAGCCCTCCTTGGCGTCAATTGAAAAGCTCGTTTTCCAAATTCATGGCCCATTGATTTCGTTCATCCGCCATCTCGTCCCAATGCTTGTTCATTCTCGCGGCGGACGGAATCAACTGGGTGCCATCCCAGACCTTCCCGAAGAAGCCGAGCGGCACGCCGGGGACCACCTCGCTGTATATACCGCTTGAAAGTATTACGTCGTAGATCGCGCGCATCGACTGCGCAACAGCTTTATGTATGCCCTCCACTTCGGCGAAGGATGCACCGGTCGGCATGGTGGGGTCTATCGAACTCTGTTCGGCCGCATGGGCTAGGTACTTATGACTGAAAGTGATCAACTTGGATGCAGCAGTGGAGTCGATCCAATCATCAATTTTCTGGAAAATGGAATCGTTGATCACATCGTCTCGAGAACGTATTCCCGTGCCAGTTCCAGACAAACGGTCGAATCGCTCTTGCCGAATTCTTGATTTATTCCAGTCGGAAAAAGGAGAATCGCTAGGTTGTAGGCCAGGTATCTCTATCTCAGGCAGGGCAGGCTCATACGAGGTACCGTCGAAAGAGACGTAGACCTCCCGCGTTATAAGACTTTTATTGTCACGTATGTCATTAATGAGGCGTCGAAGTGATACAACATCCCGGCGCTTGTCAAGCATGCGCCGCGTAGCTAGGACTTGCGATGAAAAGTACCCGGAATTCAGAAGATGCGCTACGAGTGGAATGTTGAGGGCCCATTCGGACTCACGTGCAGCTTCATCTCTGGCTACTCGGTATGACATCTCAGACAAAAGCATCGAGAACCACTGATCCTGAAGTGAGTTCGATTCTCCCGCTCCCGTTTCGTACCAAGAGAGCCATTGAGCTCGCTTTTTGAGGTAATCCGTCAGCCGAGNNATTTAGAACTTGATTCATCCCCTTCATCCCTTGCTCTATGTGAATCGTCCGACCATGTCGCTTAGCGTCGAAACCTTTGTTCGCTGCCCATCTGGGACATGAGGCATTCTCGCATCTTGCCTTGGCGTCCGCTGCTCATGGTCTTGAAAAGTTTGCTCACGTGAGTGAGTTTGGCGGAGGAGGGTACGGGCAACCGGAAGTTATGCCTTTAGATCAATACCGGGAAACGCCGTTGTGGTAAGGCAAAAAGCCTCTAACGAGAAGCCGGGCGATCAGACAGCGCGCCGTTTGATTCCCCCATGCTAGCAAAGGGTCTGTTGAGGCAATTCTTAACAAGGAGGGATGATGCCCAACACATTTCCGCCGCGACAAACAGAGTGGGCAGAAACAGGGTACTGACGCCGGTCGTTCAGTATCATTAGTAGTGTATGTCGGAAATTCGGCCCTGAATTGAGATAACTTTGACCAG
>PLKY01000239.1 GCA_003140785.1 Acidobacteriaceae bacterium
CGGCGATCACCTCGCGCGAGACTAGCGAAGCCTTCATGCCCTGTGTGCCCATGGTGATCCCATCGGAGATGGTGACCGTATTGAACTCCATCGGCGTACCACCCGCCTCGCGAATCCCTTCCTTCAGAGCCTCGGCGATTTCGCGAAGGTGCACATTGCAGGTGCCGATTTCGGTCCAGGTGTTGGCGATGCCGATGATCGGCTTGTGCAGGTCGTCTTTGCTGAATCCCGATCCACGCAGATACGAGCGCGCCGCGGCGCGGCTTGGGCCCTCAGTTAGCGGAATGCTTTGGCGTTTTCCTTCGATGGTCATTCGTCTCTCTTACTCTTAGTTGTTCTTCGCTGTGAGCCAGCCAGCCTCGTTGTGTTTCGCCTCAAAGGCATCCAACGCCGCAGCATGCCGTAAGGTCAGGCCGATATCGTCGAGACCCTCCAGCAGGCAGAATTTGCGGAACGCATCAAACTCAAAAGACGCATTGAACCCTTGAGCGTCGGTTACGGTCTGGTCTTCCAGCGAAACCGTGAGTTGATATCCGGGAATCTTCTGTGCGTTTTCGAGAAGCGTCGCGACCTGTTCCTCTGGGAGGCGAACGAGCACAATCCCGTTCTTGCCCGCGTTCGAAAAGAAGATGTCGGCGAACGTGGGCGCGATGACGCAGCGAAATCCGAAGTCGCTGAGCGCCCATGCAGCATGTTCGCGGCTCGATCCGCATCCAAAGTTTTTTCCAGCTACCAGAATCTTTGCATCCTTGTAGCGCGGATCGTTGACCACGAATGTCGGATCTTGCTCGCCGGTTGCGGTCTTGCGCCAATCGAAAAAGAGAAACTCGCCGTAGCCGCTGCGTTCAATCCGCTTCAGGAATTGCTTCGGAATAATCTGGTCGGTATCGACGTTGGCCCGGTCGAGCGGCGCGGCGATTGCAGTGAGTGTGCGGATCGGTTCCATTAGACGGCCACCTCTTCATTAACATTCCACGTGCGAATGTCGACAAAATGTCCGGCGATTGCGGCTGCCGCGGCCATCTCAGGACTGACTAGGTGCGTCCGTCCGCCGCGTCCCTGGCGGCCTTCGAAGTTCCGATTGCTGGTGGAGGCGCAGCGCTCGCCCGGAGCAAGAATGTCGGGATTCATACCGAGGCACATGGAACAGCCCGGTTCGCGCCAATCGAATCCTGCATCCTTGAAGATCACATCCAGGCCTTCCTTTTCGGCCTGCGCCTTGACTGCCTGCGAGCCGGGAACGACCATCGCGCTGACGTGGGTCGAGACCTTGTGGCCGGCACAGATGCGCGCGGCAGCCCGCAGGTCCTCAATGCGGGAGTTGGTGCAGGAGCCAATGAAAACGCGGTCCACGGCTATATCCTTCAACGGTGTGCCGGCTTTCAAGCCCATGTATTCGAGGGCGCGTTCCAGGCCCTTGCGCTCCTGCGCGGTTGGCGCGGAAGCAGGGTCAGGCACGTTCTCCGTCACAGGCGCGACCATGCCAGGGCTCGTTCCCCAGCTCACATAGGGCACCAGTTTCGTGGCGTCAATCACCAGCTCGCGATCGAACTTCGCACCGGGATCGCTGGGCAGTTTGCTCCATTCGGCAACGGCTTCGTCCCAGTCGGCGCCTTTTGGGCTGAAGCGCCGGTTTTTCAGGTAAGCGAAGGTTGCCGCGTCGGGAGCGATCATCCCGGCGCGCGCGCCTGCCTCGATGCTCATGTTGCAGATGGTCATGCGACCTTCCATAGAGAGCGCACGGATGGCCGAACCGGCGTACTCAATCACGCAGCCGGTCGCGCCATCGGTGCCGATTTGTCCAATGATCGCGAGAATGATGTCTTTGGCAGTCACTCCCTGCGGCAACTGACCTTCGACGGAAATGCGGAATGTTTTGGGCTTCGATTGTGGCAGCGTCTGCGTCGCCAACACGTGTTCCACTTCGCTGGTGCCGATGCCGAAAGCGAGAGCCCCGAATGCGCCGTGCGTCGAAGTGTGCGAGTCGCCGCAGACGATCGTCATGCCCGGCTTCGTAATGCCGAGTTCAGGGCCGATGACATGCACGATGCCTTGTTCGCGCGAGCCCACGTCGTAAAGTTCGACACCGAAATCGGCGCAGTTTTTGCGTAGCGTGGCGATCTGTGTCGCGGCGATCTGGTCGACGATGTTCAACCGGCCTTCGATTGTCGTGGGCACGTTGTGATCGACCGTGGCAATTGTGCGATCCGGTCGGCGCACTTTGCGGCCGACGAGGCGTAATCCTTCAAACGCCTGCGGCGACGTGACCTCGTGCACCAACTGCAGGTCAATGTAGAGCAGCGTTGGCTCGCCCTTCGGCTCGACCACCACATGCTGCTCCCAGACCTTTTCAAATAGTGTCTTTGGTTCGGAACTCATCAATAGATCCTCAAATCCTCATCCGAGTTTATGCGTTGACGAGCGATGTCTTGACTGACTCGCGGACCTTTGCGCCCATATCTTTGGTCGAGAGCACCGTGAATCCCTGTGGATTCGAGCGAGCAAGATCCGGCGTGCGGAAGCCTCGCTCCAGCACCTTGCGGACCGCTGCTTCGATGGCCGAGGCTTCGGCCTCGAGCTTGGCAGAGTAGCGCAGAATCAATGCCCCCGTAAGAATTGCACCCAGCGGATTGGCAAGACCCTTACCTGCGATGTCCGGCGCAGAGCCGTGCACCGGTTCATACAAATTGACCTTGCCGCCAATGGTCGCCGAGGGCAGCATGCCCAGCGAGCCGGTGATGACGGCGGACTCGTCGGAGAGAATGTCGCCGAAAAGATTCTCGGTGAGGACCACGTCGTAATTGCGCGGCTGATTCATCAGGTGCATGGCCATGGCATCGACGTATTGATGCTCGACCGTCACGCCGGGGAATTCAGCGGCGACCTCATTCACCGTGGCACGCCAGAGCTGAGAGACCTCAAGCACGTTTGCCTTATCGACGCTGGTCAGCTTTCTGCGGCGTTGTGATGCCAACTGGAAGGCGATGCGAGCAACGCGGGCCACTTCATCGCGTGTGTAGCGCATCGTGTTCCACGCTTCACCAGTTGTTCGGTTCCACTCGCGCGGCTTCCCGAAATAGAGGCCGCCGAGCAACTCGCGCACGAAGAGAATGTCCGCGCCCTCCACAATCTCCGGCCGCAGCGGGCTGTTGACCGCCAATTCTTTGAATGCGAATGCGGGGCGCAGATTGGCAAATCCGCCGAGCGCCGCACGAATCTGCAGCAGGCCCGCTTCAGGGCGCTTGTCTGGGGGCAGGGAATTGAACTCATTACCGCCCACCGCACCGAGCAGAACGGCGTCTGATGCCAATGCAGCTTCCAGCGTTTCGGCAGGCAACGGCGTTCCGTCCTGCACAATGGCCACCCCGCCAATGCGCTTCGCGGTAATCTCGAGCGTGTGACCGCCTAGATCCGCCACATCGCGCAGTACCGCGACCGCTTCATTCGTCACTTCCGGGCCAATTCCATCGCCCGCGACAACTAAGATTCTTAGCTTCATTCTTCTTTCCAGAGAAAAGTGGTCATTGAAAGCGTCAGTCGAGCTCGGAAACCGGTACGTTGCGCCGCTCGCGGATCTGCTCAGGAAGAATTCCAACCAGGTCCTGGTCGTAAATGTTCTTTTTGCGATCGGCCATGGCTACAAACCGGTAATAGGTCTGCTGCAGTTCCTCACGCGTCAGTGTGAATCCGAGTTGCTCGAGCCGATGACGAAGGGCGGCGCGGCCTGAGTGCTTGCCGAGCACGAGGTGCGTCTTCGACACCCCGACCAACGAAGGTGTCATAATTTCGTAGCAGAGCGGATTGGCCAGCATACCGTGCTGGTGAATCCCGGACTCATGGGCAAAAGCATTCGCGCCAACGATGGCTTTGTTGGGCGAAGGCTTGAAGGTAATGATCTGGCCCAACACCTCGCTCGTTGGATAGAGGTTGGCGAGTTTGATACTCGTGGAGACGCCATATCGATCGCCACGCACGTAAAGTGCAGCTGCAATCTCCTCGAGAGAAGCATTGCCTGCGCGTTCGCCGATGCCGTTGATGGTGCACTCCACCTGCCGTGCCCCTGCGGAGATGGCGGCCAGCGAGTTGGCAACCGCGAGGCCGAGGTCATCATGGCAGTGCGAGGAAAGTACGATGCCCCTCTCGTCGATGGCAGGAATGCGTTCGCGGATTTCGCGAAACATCTGGCCATATTCTTCGGGCGTCATATACCCCACGGTATCGGGCATGTTGATCGTGGTGGCGCCAGCCTCAACGGCGACGCGCACCATCTCAACAAGAAAATCGCGATCCGAGCGGGTAGCGTCTTCGGGTGAAAACTCGACATCGTCGGCAAGCGACCGCGCCAGGCGCACCGATTCGCCCGCCAGATCGAGCGCTTCTTGGCGGCCGATCTTGAGCTTGTATTCAAGGTGCAAATCGCTCGACGCCAGAAAGACATGAATGCGGGCGCGATCGGCGAACTGCAGTGCGCGCGCGGCCATTTCGATGTCTTCAGTTTTGGCGCGGGCGAGCGAAGCGATGCGCGGTTTACGAACTGCCTGCGTGATGGTGGCAATCGCCGCGAAGTCGCCCTCGGAAGCCATAGCGAAACCAGCCTCGATAATGTCGACCCCGAGGTCCTCAAGAGCATGAGCCATGGTGAGCTTCTCTTGAGTGGTCATGCTGCAACCGGGAGACTGTTCGCCGTCGCGAAGAGTGGTGTCGAAAAAGACTACATGGTCAGATGTCATAGGTTCGCCTGCCGGGGTGCCGCTGCCAACTTCACAAGTGTCTCGTATTCGCAGTATATAAGGCAAAGTTATTATTTTTTTGGAACCGATTAGATTCTGTTATGGTCTACATCGTGATATAGGCCGAGGCCGCCAATGGAACTAACCCAGCTTGAGACCTTTCTAGCCGTGGCCGAAGAGCGAAGTTTCTCGCGTGCGGCCCTGCGCCTCAACCGGACTCAGCCAGCCGTCAGCCAGGTGATTCGCAAGCTGGAAGAATCTCTCGGAGAGACGCTCTTCGATCGCGCCGCGCGGGATGGGTCGATGACCGCGGCAGGCGTACTTCTGCACGATTATGCCCTGCGCTTGCTTGCACTGCGACGCGAGGCCACCAGCGCGCTGGGGGAATTGAAGAGCCTGGAGCGTGGGCAACTGCAGCTTGCGGCCAATGAGTACACATGTATGTATCTGTTGCCGGCCATCGACGCGTTTCGGCGCGAGTTTCCCCATGTCAATGTCACGGTGCATCGGATGCTCGCGAGCCGCATTCCTGAGGAATTGAATTTGCGAACCTTTGAAATCGGAGTGATTTCCTACAGGCCGGATGCAGCCCAGTTTAGGACGATCGCAGTCTATGGGGACAGTCTTGCATTGATCGTGAGTCCGAAGCACCCACTCGCGAGGGCGGAGCGCGTCTCGATCAACGACCTTGGCCGGGAGGATTTCATTGCTCATCATGTTGCGTCGCCATTGCGAAGAAAGGTGATTGAAGCCTTCCAGCGCTATCGAACGCCGCTCAACATGGGCATCGAACTACCCACCATCGAGGCGATCAAGCGCTTTGTGGCGATGGGCAATGGAGTGGCCCTGGTTCCCCATCTCGCCGTTGCGCGCGAACTAGAGATCGGCGATCTGGTGAGCGTGACTGTCGACGAACTGGCGATGAAGCGCGTTTTGCGGCTTGTGCATCGTCGTCAGGCTACACTCAGCTACGCGGCACGATCGTTTTTGAAGACGGTGCGCTCAATGGCGGAGGATCAGGGCCCACCCTTCTACTACCATGTGGAGCGAACGCCATGATCGGTGTCGATTGCTGCCCTTCTGCGCGTGAATAAGCGCATAGCTCGAGGGCCTGAGACAGCCGCTTTTTGCCTGCTGAAAGATAACGTCCATTTGAAATGGGACGCGTCTAAGGCCATAAGAGTCATTCCGGCGTAACCCCTTCTGCCGTGTCCCGTTCCAGCCATTTACAATGCTGAGAGCGGGGCCCGGCACGAACCGGCGCACCGGAATCAATAAGATTGGTTGCCGGCCGTACGGTTGGGCAGTCGCGAGGTTTTTGACGGGATGAAGAAGATCGCTTTTATTGCATTCCTGCTGGCAGTGTGTGTGTCAGTGGGCCGTGCCCAGGAGAGCAGGCAGGACATCAGCATCAGCGGAACGGGCATTTACGAACCATTCAAGGCTTCTTCAACGGATGTTCAGGTGGCCGCGACGGTGGGTGAAGGAGCCATGATCAGCTACCGGTTCATGCTCACGCCATCAAGTGCTCTCGAAGCCAACTACGGCATTACGTACTCGAACAAGATTCACTATCTGGTCAGCAATACGAACAACTATATGGTGAACACGCGCACACAGGAGATTTCGTTCGCCTACGTCCGCAGCTTCACATTTCGCAAATTCAATCCCTTCGTCGAGGGTGGCCCGGGCGTACTGATTTTTCTGCCGATCCGGGACTCTACGACGACTTCGCTAGACGTGAAGCAGCAAACGGGTATCGGCGGGCTCTATGGCGCCGGCATCGCGTATGAGATTAGCCCGAGTTTCGATATTCGCGCTGAATATCGCGGAATCGTGACCAAGGTGCCTACCTTCGGGTATTCACAGCTCGACACAAAGCGCTGGTACAACATTTCCTATCCAGCGATTGGCGTCGCATATCACTTCTAAAAGGCAGGAAGTAGGGAATCGCCGGATCTTACCCAACACTCAAGATTGTGAACTGCCGTCTTAGGGATCGTCGAAAGTAGTTCGAAAATGCAAAGAGGGATGGCGCCTCCCATCCCTCTTTCTCATTGCGCGATCGAAAATCATAGCGGGAGTTACTACTCGCTATTCCCTACTCCCTGCTTTTCCCCGCTTCCCGGTAGCGTCCCAGTTCTTTCACCATGGCACAATGTGGCTTGAGCGCTGCGAGAGCGCGACCGCCTTCTTCGGCCGAATGAATCTGGCAGTCCACGTAAAAGATGTACTCCCATGGCTTGCCGTGAACCGGCCGAGACTCGATCTTCGTCAGATTCGTGCCGATTGCCGACAGCTCGGCAAGTGCAGCTACCAATGAGCCCGGGCGGTTTTCTACCGAAAACGCGATACTGATCTTATTCGATTCTGGATCGGCGACCGATTCACCGTTACGGCGAACTAGAAAGAAGCGTGTGAAGTTCTCCGGATTGTCTTCGATGTCGGATTGCAGAATGCTCGCGCCATAAAAATGCGCGGCCGCCGCGCTGGCAATCGCTGCCGCGCGATGATCGCTCAGCTCAACCAACTGCTTCACGCTCCCGGCAGTGTCATAGAAGGCAACGGACTTCATCGTCGGATGCGTCGCCAGAAAATGTCTGCACTGTGCCAGAGCTACGGGATGCGAAAATATGCGGTCGATATCATCCATTGACGACCCGGCAAGCGCAATGAGATTGTGCCGAATGCGCAGCAGCGTTTCGCGCTCCACCCGCACATCGTGAGCCAGCAGAAGATCGAAGTGCTCCAATACCGACCCAGCCAGGCTGTTTTCAATGGGAATAACGGCAGCTTCGACCGTGCCATCTGCGAGGGCGGTGAAGACTTCAGCAGAAAGCGAAAAAGGAACGATCTCCGCTTCGGCGTTGAGCTTCTTCGCCGCTTCGTGGCTGAAAGATCCGGGTTCTCCCTGAATTGCGACTTTCATGCCCTATTCCAGGCTGCCCTGAACATCCACCTGCCATTACTGCGGAAGATGCATCGGAAAGCCTCTTGCACCATACCATAGCTCTGCAGCCGGTCTATTTGAGATCTTGCCTGAAGAGATTGCGGCGTCACCTGCGCAGCCACAAATCCGTTGCAACGAAGGCAAGGAATACCATGGCGATCACGCCGTTCATCGTGAAGAATGCCGCGTTGAGGCGTCGCAGATCGCGGGGCGAAACGATGGAGTGCTCATACGCCAGCAGAAGACCAGCAGCCGCGATGCCGAGCCATCCAGTAGGACCAAAGGCGAACAGCCATGCAAACCAGGTAAGCAGTCCCAACGTAGCGAGATGCATTAACCGCGCCGCCCAAAATGCCGCGGGTATCCCGATTGATTGCGGCAAGCTGTGCAACCCCGCAGCCCGATCGTGCTCATAATCCTGGCAGGCATAGAGCACATCGAATCCGCCCACCCAGAGAGTCACCGCCGCAGTGAGAGCAAGAATGCGCGGGTCCAGGCTCCCTCGCACAGCGATCCACGCTGCGGCAGGCGCGAGGCCAAGCGCAAGGCCGAGCACAATGTGAGACCAGCGAGTAATGCGCTTCATGTAGCTGTAGCCGAGCAGAACGATCAAAACTATCGGGCTGAGTTCAAGTGTGAGTCTGTTGAGATTGGCCGTGGCGACGACGAAGAGGATCCCCGTCAGCACGGTAAACCCCAGCACGAAGGAGCGCGAGAGCAGACCTGCGGGAATGGCGCGGCTTCGCGTGCGCGGATTGGCTCCATCAATGTCGGCGTCGGCCCAGCGGTTAAAGGCCATCGCACAAGCACGGGCCGTGACCATCGCAACCAGAATCCAAACAAGGGTGCGCCAGGCGGGCACGCCACGCGCAGCAAGAATGGCCGCCGTGAGAGCAAAAGGGAGCGCAAAAATCGAGTGCTCCCATTTGATCATTTCCAGCGTCGTGCGTGTTTTTTCAAGTAGTTTCACCGCCACGCTCCATCGATCAGTTTACATGCGAGTGCGGAGGCTTCTATTGCTTCGCGGAGGGAATGAGGAAGATCGCAGTGCGGGTGTGCCTTCCTCAGAAGAATACGCTCGCGCCAGAGCTGCTGTGCCCTGACGCGTGCGTGGGTTGTCATTGGATGGAAGTCCTACTTCGACTCGGTGGTTTGGCCGGCTACCTGCAGGTAGTTCTTCACGCTGAAGACGCCGGGGACGCCATTGGCGCGGATGTAGGCCGTTTCCTTATCAGACTGCGTATCGACGGTTCCATAGAGCTCAACATGTCCGTTCTGCACCGAGATGCGAATCGGCTTAGCTGGATCGATGGCGTACTTGTTCAGCGAAGGATAGCCGTAGACGGCGCGTGCCACTTGCATACGCGTCTGGTCGTCCATGATCGACGTCGGATCGACTTCGATTTCGTTGATCACGTCTTTCACGCCGGGGTAGGTGCTCACAAGAGCCACCGCCGAGTCACGATCCGGATAGCCGTAAGCATGGCCGCCCAGGGTCACAACGCCGTTCTCAACCTTGATGGCGATTGCGTTGAACGGAGTGGTTCCGTAGCCCACGCGATCGTACGCCAGCTTTTCACCAAGCTTGTTTTGGAGTTCCTGGTCAGACACGCTGGGTCCCGCTACTTCGATTTGGTTTCTAACCGCCGTAACTCCTTTCGCTTTGCTGACGCGCTTTTCCGCGTCCGCTTTGTATTCGAATAAGTCGACGCTACCCGTCAGTGTTGCGATTCCGTTCGCGTCTACATTGACCTGAACGTTTTTGAACTGCGACTTATTCAACTTCGATTTTGCTGCACTTGTTGCATCGGGCTGTTCCTGCCCGCCGGTTGCTATTGCTCCGGAGTTCCTGGCCATCGCCAAGCTGACCTGGGGAAGGCTCAGGAGGGATCCAGCGATCGAGGCTGCCAAAATGGTTGCCCTGGAACGACTAATCTTAGTCGTCATGCTTCCTCCTCTTTCTGGTCAAACGTGCGGCAGATTCTGTCAAACTACCCCACGATCTATATAGACACAGGAAACGGCGCTGGAGTTGCGCCGGTTCGAGGGACTTGACTTTGGGATGATCTCTCTGGCGTTTTCCTGCAGTTGGATTGGGTCCGGCGCCAAAGGAATTTGACAACAGGATGCCACAGAACTGCATCGAATGCATGAAGAGGAAGTGAGGCGCCTTCGATTGCACGATCCGCCTGATGCTAGTTAGCGTGTACGGAGGCGCAATGTATTTACAGGGCTCACTTTAGAGAAGTGTTCCATGCCACCGCCGGAAGTTGACACGGCGAGCCCTGTGGGTCCCCAACAAATTGGGAATGCTCTTGGTACGGCCGTCGTTGACGGCAGGCTATCGCTGAGCGTGTGTGCGACGAAGCACCTTGGAGGCCATTTGTGATTCCGCAGCTAGCGGGAGCAAGAGACCGGTGATCGTGATGAGCTTTCTTGTTCCCAGCGGAAGCAAAGAATTAACCCATGAGGCGAACGAAAGCGAATGATCGATAGACGGGTATAACTGCTTGTAACAACAATCGTAAAAGTCGTAGTGGGAGGAAGTCCTCTCCCGCGATCTCTGGCAGGCAGCCTACCAGACCGACCGTTCGAAAAACGATTCGGTGTGCAAAAGAGTCTCGCCGCCAACGACGGACACCAGCGGCGGGTCCTCGTCGTGGACGATGAGAAACTGATCGCCGACAGTGTCGCGACAATTCTCAATCGCAGCGGCTTCACGGCGATTGCCACATATAGCGGCACCGACGCTCTTGAATCGATCCAGGAAAAATGTCCAGACATTATTGTTTCCGATGTTGTAATGTCAGACTTCAACGGGATTCAGCTGGCGAAAGCGGTTCGTTCACTCTGTCCCGGCGCCCGAATCGTCCTCTTCTCCGGCAATGTGGACACAGCGAGCCTTCTCGATGATGCGTCGGTTGAAGGCTATTTTTTCGAGATTCTTGCGAAACCCATACATCCTGTCGAGTTGCTCAAGGCGTTGAAATCCTGAATTCGACTGATCGGCGCACGGACTCGGTCGCGATCACCGAAACCGCAATTCATGCTAGCGATAGCGCCGCACGGCTTTAACGACCATCGAAAAGACGCCCGACTCGTCGCGAGCAACAAGCAACGAGACATGCCTGTTGATGGCGATCTCAGCTTGCAGCAACTGTTGAGCGGTGGTGTTTACATCGGTCGCATAGGTGAGGGTCACATACTTGCTGAGTTGTTCCTCCACCGTGATGCGGGTGGTGGAGTTCCCGAGGACGCCAAGATAGTTCGGGTCCACCTTGACTGCGCTCGCGCCGAATAGTTTTTGCACGCGATTGCTCACGGTCGCATTTAGGGCACCGCCCAGCAAGGCGTCGGTCGTAGGATTCGCCGCGGCCTGCTCTTGTTGCTGGCCGTAAATCTGCTGCTCGTTTGTGGTCCGGCCCAATGCCAGCAAAGCCAAAACATCGGACTCCGGCAGCGGCGGATCACTGCGATACGTAACGGACGGTTTACTGAGAGAACCATGGAGGCCGAGCGTGATGTCGTAGTCTTCCACGCGAGCCGTCGCATTCAGGTCAATGGAAGCTTCAATGCGCACAGGATTCGTGAAGGTGATATCGCCGCGCTGCAATTCGTAGCGTGTGCCCGCGATGGTAGCGTTGCCTTCTGTGATCGACACGCGGCCAAGCAGCGACGGGGTAGCAAGCGTGCCGCGTAATCGTAAGTCAACGTCGCCCGCGAGCTTGGCGTACGCATTCTGGAAATTCAACTGCGGAGAAGATTGGATGTGCACGTCGAGGCGCACATGATTGGATGGAGCATCGGACGGTGCAATCGGCTGGGCCTTGCCAGCCTGCGCCGCCAGGCTAGCGATGTCCAGGTCGGAGCTTATCGTGAAGCGCGTTACCATGACATTGCCGCTGAGGAGAAAGTTGTTTTGATTTCCCTGTAATTGCAAGTTGGCGTCCGCGAGCGAACTTACGCCCTGGGGATAGCGAATGCGAATTCCCTTGCCCGAAAGCGATAGGTCGGCGAAGATTCCGTGCTGATAGGCCAGATATCCTGAGACGCTGAGTTGGCCGCCGCCGGTCATTGCCGTCAGTGACCGCACTTCCAGTCGATTCTGATTGAACTCCAGCGTGCCTTGCAGCTGACTTAGGCTATTGGGCAAATCTTCGAGAGCTATCGAGGCATTCTGAAAATCAACGCGGCCACGAAGGTCGGGTTTGCTGAGGGAACCGTGTGCTTCCATTTGAAATGTAGAAGTGCCACTCGCGGTGATATCTGGATCGAGAGTTTCCACGAGTTTCAGGTTGACGGATCCGTTCGCGGCGAAGTCGACGCGCCGATTGGTCTTGAAATCGATGCTGCCCTGGGCGCGAAGATCGGTTTGTTCTCCCTTTATGTGGACCGGGTCAAGAGTCATGCGCGAGTTGGCCAATATAGCGTGGACGGGACCATCGCTCGCCAGATGAACGCCGGCTAGAGTCACAGCGAGGTTCTGCAGCCGCGCTTCGCCATGCAGTTGTTCAGGGTGCGCGAGTGGTCCAGCAATCGTCACTGTGCCTGCAAGCGCCGACTGCCCGGTGAGGCCAGGCACGTGCGCTGTCTTGAGAAGACTTTCAATATTGAACTCCGAGAACTCAACCTTGGCCTGGGTAACGTAATCGCCGTTCAATGCGGTTTGTCCGTGAGCGGTAAGGGACGCGGATTGGAAATGAGTTGCCAAGTCATAGATGAGGTTGTGGCTCGCAGTATGCGCGGTAATTTGCAGCTCTCCGACTGGCTCACCATTGAGGACCAGGGCTGCGATTTTGCCCTGAGCTTGAATATGCGGATCGTCCAGTGTCCCGTTACCAGAGACAGAGAAATCCAGTTTGCCGTCGGCCGCAAAGCCCATTTGCCGGAGCCGTTGGATTCGATGAAGGTCGACCTCCGTGCCTTGAGCGACAAGCTGAAACTGGCGCGATGCCAAATCGAAGCTGCCCGAGCCTGAGACTTTCCCGGCTTCGTCATTCGCGGTGATTGAGGCAACCTGGATCGCGCGTCCCACGATCTTGCCTTGTGCGCGAATGCGCGCTACCGGTTCACCGTAGACCTCGCCATGATCCAGTTCCACCCAACCGGCCCCATTGAGCGCATGGACAGGTCCATCCGCATCAATCTGCGTAGTCAGCTGGCCGGAGAGCGGCAGGCTTTCTCCAAAGAACGGCAGGATCTCTCCGATCCCAAAGTTGCTGGCATTCAAATGGAGATGAAGCTCAGAATTGGCATCGAAATTCGGTTTCTTCTTTTCATGCGCCACCAAAGGGGGCGCCGCCAACGAGCCATTCATATGGATCGTCGCCTGCCCGTGCGTGAGTTGACTCTGTTCAATCGAAATCCGCTCCGCGGAATAGCTGCCCGTTGCGTCCAGGCCATCCCAGTGCACAAGCTGCGGTTTTCCGGAACTGTCGTTCGGGTTTGCCGGCATCTCGATCGCGATGTCTGTTGCTTTCAAATTGCCGCTCAGGTTTGGGTCGACGAGAGAACCCGACCAGTTGCCGTGAAATTCCGCTTGTCCTCCGAGGAAAACAGGTAGGGCGGCAGTTCCAGCCTTTCCTTCGCGCCTGAGCCCGAGATCGCGAATTACCTGCGCGAAACCGCCGATGCCTGGAACGATAGCGTGGAGCGTTGGACCTACGCGAGCGGGACCGAGCTGGCGAAAAAAGTGGGTGTCGAAGGCTATTACGTGCGCATTGCTCCGCACAACGGAAATGGCGCTTCGCCGGTCGAGGGGCAAATCGAAATGAAAAACGTGGTGGCACGGACACTTGTGCCCGCGGCCAGTATTGTTTCCATCGACGCGCTGGCATTGGTCCGCTTTGGACTGCGCGCCGCGGATGACCCGCGCATGATCAACACCGTGCGTGTGATCGATTCGCTGCTGAAAATTGAAACGCCGTACGGGCCGTGCTGGCATCGTTACAATCACGACGGGTACGGCGAACATGCCGACGGTTCGCCTTTCGATGGGACGGGCATCGGACGCGCGTGGCCGTTGCTCACGGGCGAGCGCGCGCATTACGAATTGGC
>PLKY01000412.1 GCA_003140785.1 Acidobacteriaceae bacterium
GCACGATGACGACGCCGTTGAATGCGGCGAGATTCCGCACGACGCGCAGGACTGCCCGCTGCTGGGAGCTGACGACGTGAGCCGTGCGAACAAGCTCCGCGGTGCGGCCAAACTTGGTGCGTGCGCCTGTGGCTGTGACCTCGCCGGCTGCCTCACCTCGCCGGACAAGAGCTCCGGCATACGTGTTTGCACCCGGACCGGCTTCAATGTGCAGGGATTCGCCGGTGAGCATCGACTGATCGAGTTGCACCGATCCGCCGGTAAGATGCACATCGGCAGCGACCACACCACCCAGCGAAAGCTTAACCAGATCGCCGCATACCAATTCCGCGGCGGGCACAGTTTTCCAGGCGCCATCGCGCTGGACGGAGGCATTGAGTGCGAGCCGCGACTTCAGAGCCGCGAGTGTAGCTTGAGCTCGACCCTCCTGGAAATAAGAAAGTGCCGCGTTGAAGATCAGCAAGACTGCGATGATCGCAGCCTCGTAATACTTATGCAGCACAAGCTCGAGCACAATTGAGGCTTCAAGCAACCATGGAACGGGCGCCCAGAGTTTGGCCAACGCATCGCGCAGCGGATGTGCCGACGTGTCTGGCATTGCATTGGGGCCGTCTTTTGCCAGACGGGCACGAGCTTCATCGCTCGTGAGGCCTGCCGATGGGCTGTCGCAAACCGGTTTTGCGGTTTGACTTGGTGGTGCGGGTGAGAGAACGCCAGCAGCAGTCACAATTTGTCACCTATAACCGTGTTGCCGCTACCACCATTCCATGGAACGCCGGGACGGCTTCATCTTTACACCCGTGTCGGGCTGGGCTGAGCGAAGAAGCAGAAGCGGACACTGCACGAGCTTTACGACCTTTTCGGCAATCGAACCGAAAACCAACGGATGCCAGCCGGAGATTCCGTGTGTAGAAATCACGACCATGTCGATATGCTCGCGATCTACGGCCTCCATGATGTTTCCCGGTACGTCATTGCCGACTTCGACGCTGGAGGTGGACTTCACTCCCCTGGACGCGAGGGCCGCATGGCACTTGGCCAGATGGGCTTCTGCGCGTGTCCTGGACTCTTGCATGAATTCCGCTTCGGGAATCATGTCCGGAATTGTCGTGGTCGGAAACATCGGAATCACGTTCAGAAGGTAAAGCTCGGCGTGAAAGTGTTGCGCAAGGTCGGCGGCCATTTCCAAAGCTGCCTGGGAGGACGGACTGAAATCTATGGGCAACAGGATCTTTGTAGGGATGGACGGAAAAGCATGGGCTTCAGGCATAACGAACTCCTCGCCACATCTTGAAAGCGGGTGGAGTCCCATTCTCTTCTGATCCCATGAACGAGAACTGTGCTCTATTGCACATCCGGCTGAGACTTGAGGGGCCGTAGAGAGCCGGAGTTGGTAAGTCTGTGGGGTACGCGAAGAATGGATGGGCAGTGAGTAAGGCCGCACAATTTGAACGCGAGCTTCTGTACTCAATTGCTCAGATGCGGAGCTTTCAGAGTGCAACACTCAGTCTGCACACGCGATCGTCCCTGCGATGACCTTACATCTCAACCACAGGGCCACGCTGATTGGCAATGAGGCGGCATTGGCCGTTTCGCTTGATCTATATGAGCAGCCGCTCACAGATATGTTCATCAACCCAAAGAAATGGAGAAGGCAATGAGCATCACTAACTCTGTTGTCGCTATATATGACACGCACGAGCAGGCCGAGCACGCCATCAAGGAGTTGCAAGAAGCCGGCGTCGATATGAAGAGCCTCTCTATTGCCGCAAGAGATACGCATACCGACGAGCATGTCGTCGGCTACTACAACGCCGGCGACCGCATGAAGTATTGGGGCAAGGTGGGTGCGTTCTGGGGCGGATTCTGGGGTCTTCTCTTTGGATCGGCGCTGTTCGCGATACCGGGACTGGGACCGATTCTTGTGGCTGGACCGCTGGTGGCTTGGATCGTAGCGGGGCTCGAAGGGGCCGCTGTGGTGGGAGGCGTAAGCGCAGTTGGAGCAGGCCTGGTAAGTATCGGCATCCCGAAAGACAGTGTGCTCAAGTATGAAGTTGCACTCAAAACCGACAAGTTCCTGCTGGTTGTCCATGGCACGCCAGAGGCTGTAGACAAGGCGAAGAACATCATCGGGGGAACCGAGCACAGTTCGTATGCGGTTCATGGCGAAACAGTCTTCGCCTAGTCACAGTTAACAGCCCATTGCGACCAGCACCATCCCTGACACCAATTCAGGTGGGCGCCGGTCACAACCAGGTCCGAAAGGCAACATCATGAAACAGAGCAGTTCGTTTCCAGCATTGGTATTCACTCTAATCCTCGCCGTCGGCGCCGCGGTGGCTTTTGGATTACATCGCTTGTCGGCCGATACCACAGCTATCGTTGTTCTTGTATGCGCTTTCATTCTGGCCTATATAGCCGCCTCGGCACTCCGGGTTGCCGATCAGTGGAATAAGGCGGTAGTTCTCAGGCTGGGTAAGTTCCGTTCACTTGAGGGTCCAGGGTTGTTTTTCATCATTCCGCTCGTGGAGACGATTCCCTACTGGATCGACACGCGCGTGCTGACAAGTTCCTTCAAAGCGGAAAAGACTCTGACGAAGGATACGGTTCCCGTCGATGTGGACGCAGTGCTGTTCTGGAAGATCCTCGATCCCAAGAAGGCTGCTCTCGATGTTGCAGACTACCAAAGCGCAATCAACTGGGCTTCGCAAACCGCACTGCGTGATGTGATTGGCAAGACCATGCTTTCCGATATGCTCGAAGGCCGAGACAAGATCAGCGCGGAATTGCAGAGGATTATCGACGTTCGCACCGAACCGTGGGGCATCAACGTTATTTCGGTCGAAGTGAAGGACGTACTTATTCCCTCGGCCCTGGAAGATGCAATGTCAATGCAGGCACAGGCCGAAAGAGAGCGCCAGGCTCGTGTTATTCTCGGTGATTCCGAGCGTCAAGTGGCGGAGAAGTTTGGCGAGGCGGCCAAGACGTACGCGAACGATCCAGTCGCTCTGCATCTCCGAGCAATGAACATGCTGTACGAAGGATTGAAGCAGAATTCAACCATCGTGATTGTGCCGAGTACTGCGGTTGAGTCGATGCAACTGGGCGGTCTTGCCGGTCTGACGGCATTGACAATGGGACTAGGACAGGAGAAAGCCCTGAGAGAGAGGGCTGCGACGAACAAGATCTCCTACGAACCTACGCCAGTGCTGACAGAGGATACGGTTTCTCTTTCTGCTTCTCAAAATGGGCATCTCGACGTCGCCATCCCCAAATAGGTCAGCAAAGGGCGGACACCTGCGCCCAGGATACCGACTAAACAACAAATTGATGAGTCACCGATTTCCCGTTGACATGTTAGGCTGCCCAAACGTGAGTGGACGTCACATGTTCGCCAATCGCTTTTCAAGGCAGCATCGAAATTCGCTCAGCATGGCACTGCTCAAATGAGGCTTTCGGAGGAGCCATCCATTTCAACCAATGGATGGCTCAGCATCAGCCTTAGCCGTGGCCAAGTCACTTTTCAGCGGCGCTATCGACTGATGTGACCGTGCCGGTCCATGTGGCCGCCTTGAAAGAAGCGGTTATGCACCATGCTCAGTACGAGAATATAAACGGCGACTGCCAAGGCGACTAGGAGCAGAGCTTGCCCAATTTTGAACCAGAAAGACTTTCGCCTTTCAGTGTATGCCGTATTCAAATTCGTTGTCATTAAGCTACCTTCCGCCAATCGTGTGATCTGTGCGCGAGCGGCTCGCACCAGGAATCGCGGCGTTGGCCATAGCATAATCGCCGTACCTACACCGCACGACTTATGCGACATGTCGGAATCATGGCATCAAGATGGATGCCGTACAGTGCGATTTCGCTCAGTCGTGAAGAATACGGCTGACACCATCTGGCACGAAGCGGAGCAACGTCGAGGCTGGACAGTCACCTGACCCTTCAGGCGTCTGCCCATTATGAGACCGAGTACATTTCCCAGTTCGAAGTGGCTAGTGCACGAGCACCAGATATACACACATGCCGATTCCTGCCGCAGCCAACAACAGTCCCAATACTACGGCATCCCTCGACACGCGTCCCGGTATCCAGGTGCTAGATTTCAATTCGCAAATGAGCTGAAAATGTCGTAGGACAGAACTGAGGATGACGATCACGCCTAATCCCACCAACGTTACTCCAGACCAAACCGAAAGGCCCGTCGTGCGAGTGGGTTGATGGGATTCGCTTGCGCTCACTTGGCGGAAAAACAGTCCGAAGCGGCTGACCGCAAAACCGATACCAATCAAGCCTAATCCCGTCCGAATCCAGGCTAAGAAGGTTCTCTCGGCTGCGAAGTAGACCCTGGGATCCTGCTCTGCACCTTTGTCCATGAATAAATTGTAACGAGAATGCAGGTCCGCTTCTTCGATAATTGCGTAAACATATTTCGCTGTGAGAGTGCTGAAGCCGATCGAACGGCAGCGCCGCTAAAAGAGACTGATCGATTGCAGAACTCCTGGGTCCAACCAAGGCTCGCGGTCGAGAACATTTGCGCCTGCATCCGGAATGCTTCACGCAGTCCATCACCTGAAGCAATCGGCCAACAGAGGGTCTGCAATTTGTACCGCGTCGACAATGATAGTCAACGTCCCGCCCACTGCCATCGCCTCTGCAGTAATTGACACTCTGGGCAACGATCGGGATGACGGCTTGGATTGTGTACAAAATTGACCAGATAATTCTTGATATTTCTTGGATAGTGAACGATGGAGTAAGTCACGTTGTGGCCTCGCCTCCGTGCGAGAGATTCCGGCGATTGACCTTTTACGGTACCAGCGCGGGCAAACGCCGGAATCAGACATTGGTCAAGGCGCCTGGCTGCAACAGGCCAGAAGGAGATTCAAGCAGGCTAACAGAGGGGTGAAGGACTGCGTACTCTTCAAAAGAGTCAATGAGTGCGTAGCATCCCAGCGGCTCATCGGTAGTTCCTCTGAGTTTACCTGCTCGTTCTTCGGTGATTCGCCGGGCTATGACAACGTATGTTTGCGACGGGGGAGACTGGATGTTTAAGCAACCACGACCCACCACCTCCATCGCAGCCAAATGCATCATTCATTTCCTGGTGTTCGCGGTCTTAGTTTGGGTGCTGCACGCGAAGCTTTCGTTATACAAGGCTCATTATTGTCCGTCTGCAGCAACAGCCGCAAAGCTCTCCACAGAGCAACATTCCGTGCGAATCGCCGTCTCGCCTGAACGAACCACCAGCTTGGGTCGTGCATGGGAAGACGCGCTGCTGGCTACATTGCTGGCTTCGCACGAAGGGATTTCGGGCTCGTCGTCGAGGTTTCGCAATGATGCGCTGAGTCTTTGCAGACCTTGCAGAATAGACACCAAAGGCAACGATCTAATGCGTCGTCCACCTCCTTCAGTACTTTCCTAAGTTCCTCTGCGTGTATATAAGCGGCAATGCGGGTGGATTTCTCCCTTTGATGTTGACTTCATGTCAATGCAATACACGCCTTTTCACCAAACTTATCGAGCAACCCGAGTTCGCGATGCAATATGGCGGATTTTTCTTATGAGGGTGGTCTTTGATGTTGAATTCTAGTCTTCTGCTGCCGGTCAATGCGGCGACAGGTTTAGATACGAACGATTTGGAACAGGCACTTTTCGTTGATTTAGAGCACGAACTTCGAGATTCCCGGTTGCTTCTCCTCTCTTCCCCTCACCTTACGGTTCATTTTGTCGCCAGTTACTCGGAGGTCTTCCAATTGAACGATTCGATTAACTTCAGTCTGGTGGTGCTTGACATTTATCCGAACGATGAACGCGCCTCACACGTTGCAGCATACGCGCGAAGACAATGGCCCAGTGCAAAGGTCCTTCTGCTTGGAACCGGTTGCGGATGCGTAGAGGACCCTCTTTATGACGACATCGTCGATCCTTGCTGTGATCCAGCTGCGGTTGTCCAAGTGGCGCAACGTCTTCTGGGAGTAGTTTGGAGCCGGTAGCATTGCGCTTCTTAGTTGGTTCCCACAACGGGCATCATGAGCCACACGTAGGTGGGGCTCGGAAATAGGGACGAATGTGCGACAGCGAAAAAAAGTAATCTCGCGAGGCTGCCTCGCACTCGTTATGGAACTTGCCTCGGTGTCGCGCTCAGTTTCTGTCTGGGGTTTATGGCACAGCCTATGCGTATGCAGAGCGTCAGGGATAGTTCCTCCAACGACTCCTACAGCAAAGCTTGAGTCGTCCAACAATCACCCTCTACAAGATACGAGATTGCGTCGAGTATTGCCCCAGGAAAGACCGGATGCATTTGTGCGAAGTCAGAGGGTATCAGGCTTCGTCACCATCTTCCTTCTGCCGACTGCCCACTTACCTAATCATCGCAAGCGAGGTCGCAATGAACAGATTGAGGTCAAATCGGGCGAGGTGATCCATGCGTAATCGTGCCCTGCTCCTGCCACTGTGGGTTCTCATATGCCCCTTTATGTTGAGGGCCCAAGAGAAGGCGGCGAGCCTTCCAGATGCACCTCCGCTCCAGGATCTCTTACAACTTGTGGGCCCTGGTTCGAATACTCCTGCATCTTCAGTGGGTGAAGCTCTCACACGGCAGCAGGCGGAGCAGCTCGCACTCAAGAACAACCCGCGAATCAGCGTGGCGGTTCTCCTCGCACTTGCGCAGAAGCAGGTCGTCCGCGAGACCCGTTCGGGATTGCTCCCAGCGCTGAATGGCAATTTGACAGGCGTTGACGCCGCGGAAGGAAGCCGCATATCAGCGGGATCGCTTACCGCTTCCCGGCTCCTTTATCACGCAGGTGCGGGACTTGATCTCAGTCAACTGATTACGGACTTCGGTCACACGCGTAATCTTGTAGCGTCCTCCAAGCTGCAGGCAAAGGCTTCGGAACAAAATGCACAAGCGACGCGAGAGGACATCGTCCTCGCCGCGGACCTAGCTTTCTACAACACGCTGGAGGCGCAAGCAACTCTCGAAGTCGCGGAGAGCACCGTCAAAGCGCGCCAGGCCGTTGGCGATCAGGTCGATGCGCTCACGGCCAATAATCTCAAGTCCACGCTCGATCAAAGCTTCGCGCAGGTGAATCTGTCGCAGGCAAAGCTGCTTGATCTGGACTCGCAGAATCAATTCGATGCTGCAATGGCCAATCTAGGTGAAGTGCTTGGGACGACAACCGAGCAGAACTATCACCTTGTCGACGATGCATCTCTCCCTTCCCCAGCCTCAGCTTCGGCCGAGGCTGTGATTGCACTCGCCTTGCAACAGCGTCCTGACCTCCTTGCCCTGAAGTTGAATCATGAGGCCGATGTGCGCTTCAGCCGAGCCCAACGGGAACTTCTTTTGCCTACCGTCTCTGGATTGGGAGTTACGGGTGTTTCTCCTGTAGGGTCCAGCACCTACTTCACCCAGAAGTGGTATGGAGCGGCCGGTATCAATGTCGGCATACCCATCTTCAATGGCTTCAAGTTTCACGCGGAAGCCACGGAAGCCGGGCTGCACGCTCAGGCGTCCGACGAACAGAGCCGCGTTCTGGTGGATCGCATTGTTCGGGACGTCCGTACTGCATGGCTAACAGCAAACTCCGCGCAGCAAAGGATGGGTGTCACTGCAGAGCTAGTGCAGGAGGCCAACACCGCACTCGATCTGGCAGACACGCGTTATCGGCTTGGGTTGAGTTCCATCGTCGAATTGAGTCAAGCACAGTTAGGAACCGTAAATAAATA
>PLKY01000347.1 GCA_003140785.1 Acidobacteriaceae bacterium
GTGGCCAGTTATTACCGGTGATACGACCGCAAGAAATCAATGCGGCTGCAAATCGACGAGAATTAGGGCCATGCAAATCCCGCACCGCTTCGCCTTTGCGCTGCGCAATGGTATTCCGCAGTGATCACATGGGGGGCCATAGAGCGAGAGACGATGGTGCCACGCGGCGAATAGGACAAATGGCCAATTCGCACTACCAGGCCGGGGACCCGCTTTGCAGACCTTTTTTCAAGCAACGATGCTAATGTGGAATCTTCATGCTTAAGCTGCTCGATGCGGACTCCTCCCGACGACTTCGAAAGTTCTTCGAAGAGACCGGCTATACGGAAGGGAACCTGCGAAAGCACCTCGGAGCCGCAGAGCTGCCCTCCCGGCAACTTAGGAACGAGGCTCGCCTGCTCGATCGGACCTCGGAACACACACCGCTCAACGCACTGCTTCGCTGGTTCTGGGTCGGCATTGCACAGCAAAGGGGCCGGGCCGCCACCGTCATTCCCAGCAAGATCCTTGCTCTTCTGCTCGAATCCGGGCTCGTGAAGGCCGAAGGCAATTCCTTGCTCCCTGCCGCGATGCTGCTACACTTCAACGGCTTTTTTGTAGCCTCGGACCATGCCAGTGCGATCGAGCGAAAGCATGCTGAACTGGTTCTTTGGCCCAACCCCACAAGCAGATCTCTTCACCGCTTTGCAGTGCGCAGGCACTCGCGCGCGACCCTGGATCTGGGAACGGGCAGCGGCATATTGAGTCTTGCGGCGGCACAATTCAGCGACTCTGTGGTGGCCACCGATCTCAACCCGCGCGCCACTGCATTTGCGCGCTTCAACGCGCATCTGAACGGCGTGGAGAACATTGAGATCGTCGAAGGGGACTGCTTTGCGCCTGTCGCAGGCCGCCGCTTCGACCTGATCCTTTCCAATCCACCCTTTTTTATCACCCCGCAGACTGATCATCTATTTTGTGATAACTCGATGGAACTGGACGGTCTCTGCCGCCGTCTGGTGAAAGAAGCTCGGGAGTACCTCAACGAGGATGGTTACATGGAGATGCTCTGCGAATGGGTGCAGGTCAAAGGGGAACCCTGGGAAGAGCGGCTGGGCGAGTGGCTTGAAGGGACAGGATGCGACGCGTGGGTGATGAAAAACTTCACCCAGGATCCGGAAGAGTACGCCCAGCGTCGCATTCGCGAGACGTCGCATGACGCTTCGCAAGACGCAGCCAGCTATGCCAATTACATGCACTACTACCGGCATCAAGGCGTGCAGGCGATCCATGACGGGTTGGTTGTTTTGCGCCGTAGAGAAGGCAAGAACTTCGTTCGAATGGAAGAAGTCCCGTCGAATCCGACGGGAGACCTAAGCGAGATGATTCTGTCCACTTTTGCCGCACACGATCTTCTGGGCAAATGCGACACCGCTGAGAAACTGCTCACAATTCATCCACGGTTGGCGCAGGACGTCCGCCTCGAGCAGATCTGCACGATATCGGAAGGTAACTGGAAGGCCGAGACGCTTACACTGCGTCTAACCAGCGGTTTTCCACGTCATCTCGAGGTTCAGCCCCAAGTGGCCGAGTTTCTCTCGCTATGTGACGGTTCGAGGACCGCCGTTTCGGCGATCCTCGAATTCGCCTCGAAGCCCAACTCCTCCTCCCCAGATAAAGTCGCTACTGAGTGCCTAGGCATAATTCGCAAGCTCATCGAACGCGGATTCATGACAGCAGCCGAGAGTTCCCCGGAACGGTAGGCCCAAGAAGCGGCGACTCCAAATGCGCATTCCATTCATGACCGCGATAGATAAGCATCTGTGCCGATAGTCACTTTGTCCTCATCATTTCTTAATTTGGTTGCAGTCTCTTGATGCGTCGAGCTTTCCGGAACAACTTCACTCAATGCCTCGGAGCCAACTCCCACAAAAGTGTGTCGGAGGCTCTCAGAACGTACCGTCAGGACGTGTTACGAGGACGCCACATTGAATTACTAAATATCTTTTTTATCAATGGTTAAGAGGCCATCCTTCATGTACGCTTTTCTGAACTTACAATGCGAGACCCCGACTCGCCTCGACTGGAGAGATACATGCAAATTGAACGAAGAGATACAAACAATCTGGTTGTCAACGGACTTCCCGATGGCTCGAAGGTGATTGTCGATTCGAGAAACGAGAAGGTCTTTGCATTGAACCCGACTGCTGGGGCGGCATGGGATGCTTGCAGCAGCCAAACCACCCTCGCCAGCGTGACAGAAGATATGCGGCGTACCTGCAATCCTGNNGCGGGCATTCGCGGCAGTTGCGGATTCAGGTGAACCAACCGGCGGGACGGGAGGAAACGGCGGGAACGATCATCCAGGTGAGAAGGTTTGCTTCAACTTTGACAAGATCACTGGGGGCTGTGATGACCGGCCGGAGCCGATCAATAATGGCTTCGACATTGAACACCTCAAACCATTCTGACGTTCTTTCTGATGGAGCCCATTGAATAGTCTTGGTTCCGCTCAGGTTGTTGGATCCCTTGAGAGGAGAGCCCGCGAGTTGAAATGATTCGCGGGCTTTCCACTTCTCACGCCGTGTCCACTGCCGATTGGCATCCAGAGATGCTCTTGCTGCTGTCGATTGCCTATCTCTCTCTCACATATCCCGGTCGTGCCTGAGTTGTGGCCAACCCGTCAGTTATCTTTAAGTGAACAGTATGGAGAACATGAGGCGCTCCGGATTCAGATGAAAATTGAAGGTGGACTTTGACGGCCGTTTTTCGTCATCACGAAGCTTGCGCGGCGGCGGTTTCGATGTGGGGTGGAAACACGCGGAGGCGCTCGACGCGGCGATCAGTGGAGGCGACCACTTCGATGCGCAGCCCGGCGTGATGGAGCATCACGACTTCGCCGCGCAGAGGGATGCGGCCCTCGATCTCGCTAACCAGGCCGCCGAGGGTTGTTGCTTCGTATGTGTCGTCGACTTCGACCGGCTCGCCGAACAGGTCGACGAGCTGATCGACAGGAAAGCTGCCGGGCACGAGCCATGAGCCTCCGGGCTCGCGCTGCGGATCTTCGACGGGCGTGTCGGTTTCGTGTTCGTCCTTGATGTCGCCGACGATCTGCTCCAGGAGATCTTCAATCGTGACCAGTCCCGCGACGCCGCCGTATTCATCGATGACGAGGCGCATGTGCTGCTTTTCGCGCTGCATCTCACGCAGCAACTCATAGCCGCGCTTGGTTTCAGGGACGAAGGCGGCGGGGCGCTGAATTTCAGCGACGGTGCGGGTGTGCGCTTCTTCGTCGGTGATCTGCAGCAGGTCGTGTGCGAAGGCGATGCCGGTGACGTTGTCGAGCGATCCCGAGTAAACGGGGACACGCGAAAAGTTGTGCAGGCGCAACTGCTCGATGAATTCCTCGAGCGTGATCGATTCGGACACGGCAAAGACGCGCGGCCGCGGCGTCATGACTTCGCGTACCAGTTTGTCGCCAAACTCGACGGCTGAGCGGACCAGGTCGCGGTCGGTTTCTTCCAGAATTCCTTCGTCTTGGCCGGCCTCAAGCAGAGCCTCGACATTGACCGCAGCTTCTTCTTCGGGGTTCGGGGGATGCTCGGCAAGCGACGCCACGGAGTAGAAAAAGCGCACAAAAACCGTGATGGGCGTGACCACCCAAAGCAGCAAGCGGATGGGCCACAGCAGGCGCGCCGCCCACCGGCCTTTAGTCAGGTTGAAGAGCGCCGTGGGCAAAACCTGGCTGCAAAAAACGACAACGAGGATGACACCGAGCACCGCCTGTGCAATCTCAGCATAGGAGGGCCGGCCGAGGTGCGGCGCGCGATCGAAGAGCACGGCGCCGAACACCAGGGCGATGACGCCCAGCGCCAGTTGCTGCAGCACGGAAGCGCAGATGGCGGCGTGCTCGCGGCTGAGGCCCAGATGCGGCTCGACTTTTTCTTCCCATGCATCGAGGTTCTCCTGGACCTCATGGGAAAGGATCTTGCCGAACTCTGAGTAAATGCGACTGATGTAGGCAGCGAGGATTTCGACGAGAGCCGCGAGGATCAGCAGGAAAATCGTAAGCGACGTCATGAAGGACGCCCCTTGCTGACTAGTCCAGTTCCTTTCCCACCCTTTCCACGATGGAACTGTGGAAAGGATGGGGCACCCGTTCTTGTGGCGGGTTCGGACGCGGCGCGTTCGATGAGGCCTTGCGGCAGGCCGAGTTGCGCACGCAATCGACGTTCGCGGCGCGCCATTTGGCCCTTGTCAGATTCGTGATCGTAGCCCGCGAGATGGAGAAGGCCGTGGAGTATTAGAACCTTCAGCTCTGTTGAAAGCGAGTGGCCGCACGCAGTGCCCTGGCGGCGCGCGGTGGGCACGCTGATGGCAAGGTCGCCGACGATTTTTTCGCGCTTCTTTTTTTTCTGGTCTTGGACCAGCTCTGTGGCCGGGAAAGACAGAACATCCGTCGGCTTATCGAGGCCGCGGAATTGGCGGTTGAGTCGGCGGATCGCCTTGTCGGTCGTGAGGAGAACTGAGACGTGGCCGCGCAGCCGGACGGCGGCCTGGGCTCGACCGAGAAAGATGGAGAGGGAGCGCGCTGAGGGGGCGCGATGGGGCAGCGATGTTTTGCGCGCGGCGGAGGCGGACCGGTGCCTGACCGAAGTTGCCTTTGGTGCGGGGTGAGGGTCGGGGCCCCCGCGGACGGGTCTTAGTCCGTGGGGTGCTTGAGGGTCCAGATCTGGATCGAGGAGGATCATCGTGCGCGGAGCCGCAAAGGGCGCGGCTCCGGGTCACCTTTGATTTTACGCGAAGGCTGGATTCACTGCGGCTTTGCGACCGGCGCGGGCGGTGCGGACGGTTCGACGGCGATCCTGTCGCCGAGCGCAAGCGGTAGCTCCTGCTGCTGCGGTTTGGCCGATTCGTAAGCGCGCACGATGCGTTGCACCAGGGCGTGACGCACTACATCGCCTTCTTCGAAATGGCAGAAATGGATGCCTTCGACGCCGTCGAGTACGTTGATGGCATCGACCAGGCCTGATTTGCGCGGATTGGGCAGGTCGATCTGGGTGATGTCGCCGGTGATGACGGCCTTGGAGTTGGCGCCCATGCGAGTGAGGAACATCTTCATCTGCTCGATGGTGGTGTTCTGCGCTTCGTCCATGATGATAAAGGCGTCGTTGAGCGTGCGGCCGCGCATGAAGGCCAGCGGGGCTACCTCGATGACGTTCTTCTCGAGCATTCTGTCGACGCGCTCAGGCTCGAGCAAGTCGTAGAGCGCATCGTAGAGCGGGCGGAGATACGGGTCGACCTTCTCCTGCAGGCTGCCGGGCAGAAAGCCAAGCCGTTCGCCGGCTTCAACTGCGGGGCGGACGAGAACGATGCGGCTGACCTTTTTCGCATTCATGGCGGCGACTGCCATGGCGACGGCGAGGTAGGTCTTGCCTGTGCCGGCCGGGCCGACGCCGAAGACCATGTCATTCTGCTCGATGGCCTCGACGTATTTGCGCTGATTGATGGAGCGTGGATGCACGGAACGCTTGACGCTCGCGGATCGCTGCTTGCCCGCATCGGCGATGGAACGCAGCGTGGTAGCCGGGTCGGCAACGACCAGGCGCAGCATGCCCTTCAGTTCCCCATTGTGCGGATTGATGCCCTGGCGGCGGAGGGCTTCGAAGTCCTGAAAGATGCGCTGGACTCGAACCACCGATTCTTCCGGCCCTTCCACGTGGACGGCGTCCGATCGAAGGTCGATCCTTACGCCTAGTGAATCCTCCATGAGTCTGAGGTTTTCATCGCGGGTCCCAAACAGGGGCTCAAGATTCGGTGTGATCTCAAGATCAGCGTTCAGACGGCCTCCAGTTCTGCCCAGTGGGCAGGGAAAGACAGTGGATTAGATTCAATTGCTGAATTGATCGGCAGTTTGGCGCGGAAATATTTTGTAGTTGTATCAGGCGAGCAGGCGGGAACAGGACCGGGGATGGTCTCAAGCCGCAACGTGTTGGCGAAAGTGCCCAAGCGTGGTGTATGGGGAGAGAGTAGCGCCGGCGGGTTCCGGCGTCAATCCCACCCCGGTAAAGATTCGGGAAATTAGTGACGGTCGGGGTACGGGACGGGCCGCGGCGGGGCCTTTGGATTCGGTCTTGCAGGGGGCGAGCCAGTGCCCGGTTCGCGGTCAGCTCGTGCGATCGGCTGCGGAATCTGCGGGTTAGGTGGGTTGGCCTACGCTGCGCAGAACCTTCTTAATTGGCAACGGCGATCCGAAACTGAGTGAATGAGCCGGGATTTCTCCCGGCTCTTACCAGCGGGAAGGAGATATTGGAGGAGGCTGCTTGATTGGACCGAACGGGGCTTGTTGCTTGGAGGATCTGAAGAGGCGGGAGCTGGTAGTTAGGAGAACTTTATGTTTTTTCGGTCGGGAAAGATGGTCAAAACTGACCACGTTCGATCATTGGAGGAATTGAACCGTCCTTTTGCGTTCATGCGATTCGATGAATCTCCCGGAGAGGCGGTTTTCGAGCGACATGGAAAAGTCCCGCAGAGGATGATGCATCGATTGACCCGCTGGCGGGTTTCCAATACACTAAGAGATTGCGAGGGATGCGGCTCCTATTGCATTCTGCACCGCATCATCTACCCCTGAGATCGGGGCCAAAAGCTTAAGGAACTGCAATGGCAAATCATGTTTCATCGCTGAAGCGCGCCCGTCAGACCGTAACCCGCACCGCAGTGAATCGCAACAACCGCACACGCGTGCGCGGCAGCCTGCGCCTTCTACGCGAGGCGCTGGCCAAGGGCGACAAGAAGGCCGCCCAGGCGCAATATAGCGCCACCGTTTCGCTGCTCGACAAGAGTGTGCAGAAGGGTGTTCTGCATGCGAACACGGTTTCGCGGTACAAGAGCCGTTTGAATGCGCGGTTGAAGACGCTGGTTCTGGCCAAGGCGTAAGCGGAATACAGATTTCAAGACAGGTGGGCCGGTATCAAAGGATACCGGCCCATCCTGCTTTTTTGGCTTCTTTGCCGGGGTGGCCGCGGCATGCCTACTTGGTTGCGCCGGCAGCGGGCTTCGCGCTGGCGACGCGTAATTTGTAGCAGACACCTTTCACGGGGGGGCCGTAGCCAGGAATGCCGCAATTAGTAGCCGTCTTAGCCGTCGTTTTCTTGGCTGGTGCTGCGGGCTTGGTGACGGTGTAGACCGTAGGCGTGCTCTTGACCGTAGTCTCATCCACCTGCTTGCTGACGACAAAGCTGACGGTTGAGCCGTCCGGGACCGCCTTGTGCAGTGGGAGCTGGAAGTCAAGGGCGACGGCGGTGGAGCTTTTTGGAACCTCGGCAAGTGCCCCGATGTAGTCGGTTACCGTGGCTGGCTTCCCGCCGATCTGCAGGGCGGACACCGCGATTGTCCCGCCGTCGAGATCGGTCCCGACGGCTGTCCCGTTCAGCTTTCCTGTGGTCTGCCAGACATCGGTTTTATCGTCATTGTCCATCGTCACCTTCGTGACCGTGGGGTTCGCAGGAGCCGCGGCGTAGGTAACGGTGTAGACGAACTTATTGCTCGTGGTTTGCGAGGACGTGCCCTTGGTGGCGTCCCCAGTGCTGTGCGTCACCTGGAAGGTGAGCTTCGATCCGGAAGGCAGAGTCTTCGCCAGTTGCAGCGTGAAGGCCATGCTGGAATCCGTCGATTTGTCGCTCACAGCCTGTAGCGATTTATCCACGATGTAATCGGTGAGTTTTGCGCTGTTATCCCCCGGCACGGTGATCGCGGTGATCGCTGGCGTGCCATCGGTCAGGTACTTGCCGACGATGACGCCGGTCAGGGTCTTCCCAGCCGCGCTCGGTTTTGCGGCATCGGGAGCAGCGGGTGCAGGAGCAGAGGCGGCATCGCCCGCAGCGGGCTTGGCGGCGGCTGGTGGGGGAACGGTCCAATAGCTGGCTTCGTCAGCTGCGCCATCGAAAGTCACGGTGTCGATGGTCGGGGGAATGGAATCGACGTTGACGGTCATCACCCCTCTGACAACGATTTTCACCGAGTTGAGACTAGCGTGAGCAAACAGGAATTTCTCAGCGAAGATGAGCCTTTGAGTGTTCTCTGGGTAGGGACAATCATGCCCAGGGCAGGGCGAGGCAAGATCAAGCAGTAGTTGTACTGACTGTTTATGCCTTGGGTCCTCGCCGCTCTGCGGCGTAGTAATATCAGGCTGCGCAGCCGTCTGCGGTGCTGGATTATCTGACTTGACACTTTGTTGCGCCTCCCAGTTAGACTTGGTCCCGGCAGCAAGATCCAGCAGGAATATACGCAGATTCTCGACTCTCGCCTTATCGCCCCGACGGAATTTCGCAAATCCAAAGCCGTTACCGGAATGCCCTCCACCAAGATCCAACAACACTTCAGCGGGATTGAGGAACACCGCTGGATCGCTTAGGAAGAGCGCCTTCAGGTCTGTCGGCATCAAGAAGGTTGAGATCGGAAAGAATGCGTAGTAGGAGCCATTAGCCTCCTTGGCAATCGCGGTAGATTGATCTGTCCGGTAGCCATAGGTCAACACGTTCGTTTCCTGTTGGATTCGGCGGTCGGGCCAAAACTTCTGCAGCCCTGGGATAAATGCGCTGTTGTAGGCGCCGATCCCCTGTACCGCCGCTGTAGAGCCGACAAATGCGTATCCCCCAGCCACAGTCCCGACAAGGACAAGCCCATTCACCACAAGATTGCGTTTCGAGAAAACGGAAGCCTCGGTCAACTGCTCATTAATCGCCTTGGCGCCGACGGTAGCCACCTGCCCCCCTTGTGTGCTCTGAGTGTAGTTGTCGCAATCGTCTCCTGAAGCAGCTGGGGGAGAGCCGATCTCTGCCGTTAAGGGAGAAGCAGCGGTTGACTTAGTTGAGGCGGCGTCTGTGGTATCCGGCTTCGGCGAAGATTCTGCTGGATCCAGTTTTGGCGAAGAAGCAGCAGAAGCCTGCTTAGCGGTGGAACAAAAGCTGGTCAGATTCAATCCCTTATACACTCCGCTCAGCGCCCAATCGCTATAGTCGAAGAAGATATCGTGCAGAATGAACTGCTGGTCCGGGCAATGGTTGGAGACCGTGGTCTCGACCACCGCATAGTTATCGGCTACCCATCCACCGAACAGTTTCGAAGCCGGCTCCCTCGGTAACAACATGGCCTCAACGGTTATGCAGTCGCGGACCGTCTTTGTGGTGCCCTGAACTTCACCCTGAAGCTTGATCGTGTTGCTGGAATTGCCTGCCGCCGGCGCATTGGTTTTGCCGGCTGCGGTTACCTGGGCGGGTAAGCACTGCCCAAGGAGCAGCACGAGGGGCAGGACAAGAGTAATCCAGATTCCTGAAATTGGGCGCATCCAGGACCTCTCTCATGGAGAAGATTGGGCGCGAGGCCGGTCCATTGCCGCTTGAGTCGCGCGGGGACTCAACTCAAGAAGAATCACCGTTCGGTTTTGCCTGGGGGGACGCCTTGACTACCCTTACCGCAAACCTTCGGTTTTTCCCTTTGCAACTTTGCAAAAAAATCTGGGGGGAGTTCGGCGCACGTCTAATTTTGTCGCGACGACTCGGCTACCAAAGCCTCTCGAAGATGCCCGCTGCGCCCATGCCGCCGCCTACGCACATGGTGACCATGCCATATCGGACGTCGCGGCGTTTCATTTCTGCGAGTAGTGTCGCGGTAAGTTTAGCCCCCGTGCAGCCGAGGGGGTGGCCGAGTGCGATGGCGCCGCCGTTTACGTTGACCTTTTCCAGATCGAGGCCTAGTTCGCGGATGACAGCGAGAGCTTGCGCGGCGAAAGCTTCGTTGAATTCGATGAGGCCGATGTCGTCGAGGGTCAATCGTGCCAGCTTGAGTGCCTTGGGAACGGCGAAAATGGGGCCGACGCCCATCTCTTCCGGCAGGCAGCCTGCGACGGCGTACGCGACAAGACGCGCGAGGGGCTGGAGGCCGAGTTCTTTGGCGCGGGCGGCGTCGATGAGCACAGCAGCGGCCGCGCCGTCGGAAGTTTGCGAGGCGTTGCCGGCGGTGACCGTCCCTTGCGCGTGAAAGACGGGCTTGAGTGCGGCGAGCGCGGCAGAGGATGTGTCCGCGCGGGGGCCTTCGTCGGCGACGAAGTTCGATTCAGTCACAATAGGCTTGCCGGCTTTTGTGCCGGGCACGGCGTTGGAGATTTTGACGGGGATCAATTCTTCGTCGAAGCGGTGAGCGGCTTGCGCGGCGATGGCTTTCTTGTGGCTCGCGAGCGCGAACGCATCCTGGTCTTCACGGGAGATTTTGTAGTGGCGCGCGACGCGTTCGGCGGTGAGGCCCATGGTGAGCAGCGAAGCCGGATAGTGCTCGGCGAGCCATGGGTTGGGGCTGGGCTTCGAGCCCCCCATGGGAATCATGCTCATGGATTCGGCGCCGCCGGCGATGACTACGCGGCAGGTGCCGGTGCGAATGCGCATGTCGGCTTGCGCGATGGCCTCAAGGCCGGAAGCGCATAGGCGGTTGACGGTGGCACCGGGGATTTCGACCGGAAGCTGTGCACGCAGGGCCGCAAAGCGCGCGATGTTGAAGCCCTGTTCGCCTTCGGGCTGCGCGCAGCCAAGGATGACGTCGTCGATTTCGCTCTTATCGAGCTGTGGCACCCGGTCCAAAGCTCCGCTCAACGCAGTTGCGGCGAGATCGTCGGGACGCGTGGTAGCGAGAGCGCCTTTGGGGGCGCGGCCTACGGGGGTGCGTACGGCGCTGACGAGAACGGCTTCGGGCATGGGGGCTACTCCAATGGACAGTGAACAGTGGACAGTGAGTCAGAGAAACAGAGATGCAGAGATGCAGNNTCTCTGCATCTCTGTTTCTCTGTTTCGACATTATTCCGGCAGGTCGACCATGGTCCATTTGCCTTTGGCATACAAGTGAAACACAGCGCGATGGTCGATGGTGGAGTCTTCGAGCGCGTCATGGTCCGGAGACGGCGGGCGGTGCTGCAATCCCGATTGCGCCTCATGGACGCGCTGCGGCGACGCGGGGTCGATGCCCCAGTTGAAGCCGAGAACTCCGCTGGGATCGTGGGTCTGGAGGCGCTCGGTCTCGGGCGCGGTAGCGAGAACCATGGGCCGCTCTGGGGCGCTCGCGAAGAAGACCATCAGTGAAACGGTGCCGTTGGACGCGCAGAGCACAGCCCAATCCGAGGAACCCGCGCGCTCCAGGCTGGCGTGGACGACGTTCTCAGGACGGTGAGCTTCGTAGGTCTGCGGAATCCGGCAGCCGTGCTGGTTGAGCACAGTCTGAATGGCGGCGGGCAGATTGGGAAACGAACTTACGGGCAGTTGATGAATAAGGTAAGGAGTAGAGTGACCGGCGACGTCGATCTGGCCCGACGCTGAAAGTTCCGCTTTCAGCGGGATTGTCTGCTGACTAGAGGTCGATAGAGTCATGAGAGTCATACCGACAACTCCGGCTATCGCGACATTCCGCCAACCGTCCATGCGGCCTACTTCAGATTCAAGGCAAGTTGAACCACGATCGCAGCCTCGACTCGTGTCATATCCTCGGAACTTAGAGCCCCGAGTTTGCTGCCCAGTCGCTGTTTACTTACCGTTGTCAACTGGTCCGCCATCGCCTTGCGTTTTTCTCCCCTGAGTTCGATGATCGCCTCGCCGGGATAAACGCGGTCCGTCCTGGATGTGATCGGTACCACTTGTACCCGGTTCAAAGCCAGGTTGGCTGCATTGTTCGATAAGACAATTGCTGGACGGGTCTTTTGAATTTCTCCACCAAGGCTGGGATCGAAGTTGATCCAGTAAACATCACTCCGTTCAATAGGCATCGCGAATAAGCCCTTCCGCCCACTCCTCTGCCTCAGATTCTCGATCACGATCGGCAGCCATTTCACGATACCCGTTCAGCAAAGCCGTCTCGCGATTGCCCTTGAGCTCTTCAATCTTGGCTTCGACTGCCCCAGCCAACTCGCGGGGCAAGATGAACCAAACAGGGTGCGCATTTGCAAGAGGCACCCCTTTTTTGCTCTCTATGTCATCCCCATTCCAGCGGATGCCAATGCACTCGTCATCACCGTAGGTGAGCCGCGCAATGGACCAGCTGTAGTCGACTGGTCCCCTGTCATAGAGAATCTCCAAATCGCGAACCTTATTTTTGGGAGAAAGCACTGTCTGGGGATCGATGTACATGGCTGCGCGCACCTTCCATAAAATGGTCTCATACGTACGTACGTATGTCAAAAAATCAGTTTCTCAGCGGCTTGCCTGTCTTGAGGGTGAACCCGATGCGCTCCTGCGTCTTGCGTTCGCCGCAGAGGGAGAGAAACGCTTCGCGCTCGAGGTCGAGTAGATATTGCTCTGTGATCGGCGTGCCCGCTGTGATGCGGCCGCCGCAAAGGATGTAGGCGGCCCAGCGGGCCACTTTCTGATCGTGTTCCGAGGCGTACCCGGCTTCGCCCATAAGGAAGATGCCAGTTTCGAGAGCGCCCAACGCATTCAATCCGGGAGCGGGAATCTGCGTGCGCGGAACGGGTGCGGTGTAGCCCGACGCGGCTAACTCGGCGGCCAACGATTTGGCGTCGAGGAGCAGGCGTTCGCGATTGAGGGTGATGCGGTCAGAAGGCGAGAGCAGGCCGAGCGCGCGGGCTTCCAAGGCCGAAGTGGAAACCTTGGCCATGGCGATGGTCTCGAGTGAACGCTTGAGCGCGGCGGACAATTCGGCGGATTGCGCGAAACGCGACGGTGGGTCACGTGGGTCGGGAGGCGCAAGGGCCGCGGCGGCGTCGACGGCGCGGAGCAGCATTTCTTTGGTGCCGCCTCCGCCGGGGATGAGGCCGACACCCGATTCGACGAGGCCGATGTAGGTTTCGGCAAACGGTTGGCGCCGCGCGGCGTGGAGACAGATTTCCGCGCCTCCTCCGAAGGTGAGGCCGAAGGGAGCGACCACGACTGGGCGGGGACAGAACTTGATGGCTGCGGTCATCTGCTGAAAAGCGCGAATGGCCCCGTCGACCTCTTCCCACTCGCCCTCCTGCGCCACGAGCAGAAGTTGGAGGAGGTTGGCACCGACGCTAAAGTTGTCGCGATCGCCGGTGATGACGAAAGCGGAGAAGTCGCGGACCGCATCGGAATCCTGCCGGAGCACGGAAGTGGCGAACGCAACAACGTCTCCGCCGATGGCGTTCTTCATGGAGTGCAGCTCGACGCAGCCGATCCCGTCGCCTAGATCGACGAGCGAAGCGCCGGGATTGCTGCGGACAACACCGTGCGAGCGGCGAAAATCCGCGACGCGGGCGTGGCCGGGCTGCTGCGGGATCGGCTCCCATGTGCCCTTGGTGGGGTTGAAGCATTGCGGCCCGTCGGGTGAATACCAGGAGACCTTGTCGGATGGGGTGCTGGAGTGCAGGAGATCCCGCGCCGCGCGGCTGATGGGAAGTTGCAGCGCCTCCATGCGGGCGACGGTCCCACGCAGTCCCGCTGCATCCCACATTTGAAATGGGCCCAGTTCCCAGTTGAAGCCTGCGCGCATGGCGGCGTCGATGGATGGTGCGTCGTCGGAAGCTTCGCCGATGCGGTCTGCTGCGTAATTCCAGAGCGAGGACAGAAAGGGCCACAGGAATTTGGCGGCTTTGTCTTTGGATGGGTCGTTGGCTAAGAGCAGGCGCAGGCGCTCCTCGACAGACTGAGCGTTCTTTGCCATTTCGAGGGCGGGCAGGGCGGGCTTGGCTACCGGGCGGTATTCGAAGGTGTTGAGGTCGAGGACCATGCGGTCTTCCCTTCCTTCGGCGCTGCGGCTTTTTTTGTAGAAGCCCTGGCCAGTCTTATCTCCGAGCCAACCGCGCTTGACGATCTCGGCCAGAATCTCAGAGAAGCGGCCCGGCATTGCACCCTGGGGAAAGTTAGCGGCAACGTGCGCGAGGATGTCGATACCAACCATGTCGGCGAGACGGAAGGTACCGGTGCGGGGCCAGCCGATGACGGGACCAGTGAGGGCGTCGACCTCTTCGATGGTGAGGCCCTGGTCCAACATGAGGGTCGCAGCGGTGAACATGACGGCGACGCCGATGCGGTTGGCGATGAAGTTGGGCGTGTCGTTGGCGAAGACGATCTGCTTGCCCAGAATGCGGTCGGCGAAGGCGGCGAAGCCCGAGACAACTGCGGGATCGCTTTCCTCCGTCGGAATGATCTCGAGCAGGCGCATGTAACGCGGCGGATTGAAAAAGTGGGTGCCGAAGAAACGGTCGCGCTGCGCATGAAGGCCGGCGGCGATTTTGCGTACAGGCAGACCGGAAGTGTTGGTGGTGAGGACTGCTTGGGCCGCCAGGTGCGGAGTGACGCGCTGTAGGAGAGCCGTTTTGATTTCGAGATTTTCGGCGACGGCTTCGACGATCCAGTCGCACTGGGCCAGCTTGGGCAGGTCGTCTTCGAAGTTGCCGGGCGTTATGAGCGCGGCCAATGTCGGTTCGTAAAGCGCGGCGGGTTTGGTTTTGGCGAGTGCGGCAAGGGCCGTTGTTGCGAGTCGGCTGCGTGGACCTTCGCCTGCGGGCACCATGTCGAGAAGGAAGACAGGGATGCCTGCGTTGGCGAGGTGAGCGGCAATGCGCGAGCCCATGGTTCCCGCGCCGAGCACAGCTGCACGGCGCACCAGGAGCGGCTTGGCGGCGATGCCGACGGTGGCAACTGGTGCGGTGGTGCTCATGCGGCGCTGTCCTCTCGCGGATTGATTGGGCTCAGATTCACTGGCGCTGAACCGGTTGGAATGGCGCTCGCGCAATCCCGCCCCGAGGATACGGAAGCGCGGGTTGCGGGGTCAAATCAGCGGACGTGGGCTACCTGCGTTGAGTTGGAACCAAGGCGGATGCGGCAAATTCATTTCTTCAGCAGCTTGAAGGCGTGGGTCCATTCGTTGCGCAGGAAGCCGGGGATGCACCACAAGATGCAGAGCGGTTCAATGGCGCGGGCCGCTTCTGCCGCGCCCATGTCAGCCGTCTCCCAGCCAAACTCATCGCAGATCCGGCTCACCACTTTCTTCGCCCCGTCGTCGTTGCCGCAGATGAACATGGTTGGTTTGCCGCCCTCGAATTTCGGATCGATCATGCACGCATTGCCCACCGAGTTAAACGCCTTGACGAAATGCGCGCCGCCAAACTCGCGCTGCAACTGCTCCATCAGCGATTCATTGTAGCTGGTGTACAACTTCAGAACGCCGTTGACAGGAGCGTCATCCGCGATGGGATTGCATGCGTCGATGATCGCTTTCCCGGCTAGGTTTTTGGTGCCGGCCAGACGCAGCACCTCGGAGGCTGCGTGGCCTTTGACGGCAAGCACCAGCAGCTGCCCAAACTCCGCAGCGCGCTCGAACGTGCCCACCTGGGCTCCTCTGTTCTTTGCGGCCCAGTCCGCAAGCTTTTCCGGCGTTCTCGAACCCACAGTCACCGTGTGGCCGTGCTTCATAAACCCCGCAGCCAGCACCTTGCCCACATCGCCCGAGCCGAGAACCCCAATCTGCATCACGTGCTCCTTCTGCTGGAGTGTAGCCCTTCGACCCATGGCTTTCAACGCAACTCCCGGCCAACAAGCGTTCACACGCGGTTAACAGGCAAACCGCTCGCGGCCACGCCGCACACCCTCACCTGCGGTATCCTTAAGATTGAAACTCCCGGGTTGGACTCCCGCCTCGGAATGATCCTGTTCAAGCCAAGCACATGGGAGACCGCCTTCGCGGTGGTCGTGGTAGCGTCAGCTGCGGCTGGCGCGGTGTGGTGGTTCCGTCGCTACCGCCCCACCCCTGAAGAGATTGAACGGGCACGCCGTTTGAATCTGGCGCTGACGGGGCGGCTGGTGGACGGCATGCTGCTCGATGTGCGCGAGATGCCGGCCGAAGGGCGCACGCTGACATTGCTCGAGTACAGCTACCGCATCGGCGGGGTGGAATATGAGTGCTCGCAGGAAATCACACACATGGGCGAAGTGGTCGACCCGGCCGAGGTGCGTGCCGGTTTTCCCTGTTCTGTGCGCTATTTGCCCGGCAGCCCGCAGAACAGCATCGTAGTGGCGGAAGAGTGGTCGGGCTTGCGGGTCGCGCTCTCTGAGTTGTCGGCCGCCACACACCCCGTGGCCAGAGATGCGGCGGAAAAGAGTCCTCAGGCCAGCTGAAGCATTGCTGACGGCTGCCTGCTGCGGTTAGCGCTTATTTCCAACCCAAAGTACACTGNNGTACACTGGCTCTATGCATGTCCATGCCGCGCCCACCGGACCGGGTGCAAACCGGACGCAGACCGTGCTCAGCTTTTCGCTGGTCGCCACGCTGGCTTATGTGGCGGTCACCTTTGTGGCAGGACTGCGGGCTCACTCGTTGGCGCTGTTGTCCGAGGCCGGCCACAATATGTCCGATTTTCTGGCCCTGCTGCTGAGCTTTGTCGCCGTTTATTTCCAGACCCGTCCCGCCAACGACTCCAAGACATTCGGCTATCAACGCGCCGGCGTGCTGGCCGCTTTCATCAATGCCGCGACCCTGATTGCGATTTCGGCGTGGATTGGTTTTGAAGCCGTGCACCGTTTGGGCGCGCCGGTAACGGTGCAGCCGAAAGTTATGATGACGGTGGCTGCTGCAGGCGTGGTGATGAATGGCGTAATCGCGGCGCTGCTGTGGGGCGTGGCGCGCGACGTAAACCTGCGCAGCGCTTTCCTGCACATGGCAGGCGACACGCTCTCGACGGCTGCGGTGATCGCTGGAGGCGCGGGTATTTTGCTGACGGGAAGGAACTGGATCGATCCGGTCCTTTCGCTTCTGATCGCGTCGCTCATTCTGTGGTCCAGTATCGGCATTGTGCGCGAGACACTGAACATTCTGCTCGAAGGCACGCCGCGCGGTGTTTCGCTTGGCGAGATTCGCGCCAGCATGGAGGCCGTGGAAGGCGTAATGAACGTGCACGACCTGCATGTCTGGTGCCTCGGATCGCAATCGAGTGCCCTGGCCTGCCACGTGACCATTGCCGACATTCCCCCGTCGGAGAGCGCCTGTATTCTGGTGAAGCTCAACCATGTGCTGCGCGACCATTTTCACATCAACCACACCACGGTGCAGTTTGAGCACATCGGCTGCGGGGAACTGGAAGGCTGCGTGGTGCCGATGGAGGAGATGGCCAGCAGTGCGGGCCACGGCCACCACGGGCACGCGCATTAGCAAGAAAATTCTGGAGGTCATTGCCTTGTTTGTTCGCCCTGGCAGTTTTGCCGCCTTGTGTCTCGCTTTGGTTCCCTCGCTCGTAGTACCGGTATTGGCCGCTTCGCATGCGGCTTCGGAAGCAACAGCCGCGCAGCTGCAATCGCTCACGGGTGAATACATGAATCAGAGCGATCGCGACACGCCGTTCAGCTTTTATGTGCGCGAGGGAAAGCTCGTCGTCGAATCGGACCGCCTCATTCCGACTGAGCTGAGTCCCATTTCGCCCACGGAATTTGGTCAGCCGGAATCGAAGGTGACGCTGCGGTTCAAGCTTGATGCCATCGGCAAAGGGGCGAGCGTGGTGGCTTCAAATGATCCCGAAGCGGTGTATCGGCGCACCGGCGAACCCGTGCATCACGTCTTTCACGACTACCAGCGGGCCGAAGGAATGATTCCCATGCGCGATGGCATCAAGCTGCATGCGGTCATCCTGAGGCCCGCCGACATCGCGGGGCCACTGCCGATCCTGATGCAGCGAACACCGTATGGCGTTAACGGCACCACGCGGGGATCGTTCTCCGCACAGCGCCCGGAACTCGCGCGCGATGGTTACATCTATGTGGCCGAAGATATTCGCGGACGCTTTAAGAGCGAGGGCGAATTTGTGATGAGCCGGCCGATGGTGGATCACCATGATCCGGGGCCCCCACGGACGGGTCCTGGTCCGTGGGGTGGTGATCCGAAAGCTGTGGATGAAAGCACGGACACCTACGACACCGTAGATTGGCTCATCAAAAATGTGCAGGGCAACAACGGGCGCGTGGGTGTGGTGGGCACCAGCTACCCTGGTTTTCTGGCGATGGCGGCGGGCATCGATCCGCATCCCGCGGTCAAGGCAATCTCTCCGCAGGCACCCATGATCGACGTGTGGATGGGCGACGATTTCTTTCACAACGGCGCATTTCGGCAGACCTATGGATACGACTATGTGCTGGGGATGGAGACCAACCGGGAGACGTCGGACAATTTCGACTACGGAAAGGACAAGGACGGAAAGCCCCGCGATGGATTCGACTACTTTCTCGAACGCGGATCCTTCGCCGAAGATGTGAAGAAGTCCGGATCGAAAAACCTGCCAACGTGGAAGCTCTTCCTCGAACACCCGGCGTACGGCGGAGTGTGGTCCTCGCGCGGCGTGGAGCACCATCTCAGCGTGGTGACGGTGCCCACGTTGAGTGTCGGCGGCTACTACGACCAGGAAGACATGTGGGGGCCTCAAGAAGAGTACGCGAAGCTGGAGCCGCATGATACGAACCATGAGAACTTTCTTGCGCTGGGACCGTGGCGGCATGGGTACTGGAGCTCGTCCTCGCGGCACCTGGGCAATCTCGACTACGGCGAGTCGATTGGAAATGAGTTTCGCGCGCGCATTGAGGCGAGGTTTTTCGGCCACTATCTGAAGGACGAGCCGGGCTTCAATCTTGAGGACACGGCCAGTTTCCAGACAGGCTCGAATACCTGGAAGTACTACTCACACTTTCCGCCTTTTGATTCGAAGCCGACGAGCCTCTATCTCAGCGGCGGCGGCACGCTGAGCTGGAACAAAGTTACGGCTGCGGACAAGACAAGTTACGCGAGTGACCCGGCGAACCCCATTCCGTATCGCCATCGACCAATCCAGCCTACCTATTCCGACGGCTCGCAGTGGTTCAACTGGATGACAGAGGATCAGCGCTTTGTGGCCGGCCGCAAGGATGTAGCCGTGTGGAAGCTGCCAGTGTTGACGAAGGATCTAGTCGCGACCGGCGAAGTGATCGCGGACATCTTCGCTTCAACCACGGGTACCGACAACGACATGGTGGTGAAGCTGATCGACCAGTACCCGGACAACGTTCCCGATCCTAAAATGCGTGGTTATCAGTTGATGACCAATGAGGAGATTTTTCGTGGCCGGTATTTGACGAGCTTCGAAAAGCCGGCGGCTTTACAGGCGGGTTCAGTTCGCGAATACAAATTCAGCCTGCATGATGTGGACCATGTCTTCAAGGCCGGGCATACGTTGATGGTGGAGATTCAGAGCACGTGGTTTCCGCTCTATGATCGCAATCCGCAGACGTTTGTGCCGAACATCATGAAGGCGAAGCCGTCGGATTACAAGGTGGAGACGATCACGGTTTACGAGGATTCTGACCACCCGTCGCAGGTCGTGGTGCCGATAATGTGATACGTCTGGATCGGCCGGGTCCGCTTGACACATATTATGTGCGCACATATACTGTGTAAGTGAACATCACCCTCTCGATCGACGAGCAAATCGTAGAACGTGCGAGAGAGAAGCTCCGCGCCACGGGCAAAACTGTTAACCAGGAGATTCGGGAGCACTTGCAGCGCGTCGCCGGTGACGAGGATCTGGAGCGCGATCTGGAGGAGTTTGAGCGGCTCTCGGGACTTGGCAATTCGAACGGCTGGAAGTGGAACCGGGACGAGATCTATGAAGAACGGCTCCGGTGGCCCCGAAAGTAGATGCAAACGCCAGGTCGTCTTAAGCAATCCGGACGGTCCACCGAAACTACCGAGATCGGTGAAAAGACGGACAGAGAACCGGGATTGACGCGCACCTTCCTAGACACCAATATTCTTCTTTACGCTGAAGACTCCAAGGACGAGCGAAAACGGCGAATCGCACTCGACCTGATTTTGGCGCACAAACGCCAACGAACCGGTGTGGTTTCTCTGCAGGTCCTTCAGGAATTTTTTACGAATGCGATCCAAAAGCTTTCGCTCGACCCGGCTATCGCACGCTACAAAGAAGAGTTTCACTCGCGATTTCATGTGGTCGAGCCCACTGCTGACGATGTCCTCGCCGCAATCGACCTCCATCGGTTACATCAGATCTCGTTTTGGGATGCGATGATCCTGCACTGCGCTCGAAAATCCGGCTGCAATATCCTGCTCACGGAAGACCTGCAACACGGGCGATCGATCGACAGGGTCCGCGTTGTGAATCCGTTCCTTTGATCGAAGAATCGAGTAGAATAGACCCGATGTACATTCATCAACCCATTCCGGCCCTCCTCTAGCGGCGCCCGCCGCCCATGCTTGTTCTGCGCCTTTTTCCAAAATTGAAAAATTCATCTAAAAGCCTGCGACCCGCATTGGCCGCAGGACCGCAGTGGAGAGTCCAAAATGATCGATCGTCTGGAACAAATGGAGCGGCGTTATAACGAGCTGCAGGCGCAGTACGCGCTGCCTGAAGTTATCAACGACCACGAGAAATACACGAAGACTGCCAGGGCTCTGCGCGAGATTGAGGAGCCCGTGGAGAAGTATCGCGAGCTGAAACAGGTGCGGCAGGGTCTGACCGAGGCTCGCGCCATGCTGGCCGAAGCCGATGCCGATCTGCGCGCGATGGCCGCGGAAGAGATTGCCGCGCTGGAACCGCGCGAGTCCGCGATCGAGGAGGAGTTGAAGGTCCTGCTACTGCCCAAGGATCCGAACGACGAAAAAAACGTGATCCTCGAAATTCGTGCCGGCACGGGCGGCGACGAGGCTTCGCTGTTTGCTGCCGAGGTCTTTCGCATGTACACGCGATTTGCCGAGCAGCATCGCTGGAAAGTCGAAGTGCTATCGCTGTCCGAGTCCGGCGTGGGCGGCTACAAGGAAGTCATCGCGATTATCGAGGGCAACCGCGTCTACTCGCAGCTGAAGTGGGAGAGCGGCGTGCATCGGGTGCAGCGTGTGCCGGCGACAGAAACGCAGGGACGCGTGCACACGTCCGCAATTACGGTTGCGGTGCTGCCTGAGGCCGAGGAAGTCGACATCAAGATCGAAGCCAAAGACATTCGCATCGACACATTCTGTTCGTCAGGTCCCGGCGGCCAATCGGTAAATACGACTTACTCTGCGGTGCGCATCACGCACCTGCNNAGAATCGCGAAAAGGGCATGCGTGTGTTGCGCTCGCGCCTTTACGAAGTGAAAATGGAAAAGCAAAATGCCGAGCTGGCCAAGGAGCGCAAGCAGCAAGTGGGCTCGGGAGATCGCAGCGAAAAGATTCGCACATACAACTTCCCGCAAAACCGGCTTACCGACCACCGAATTGGACTTACGCTTCACCAACTCGACCTGATTATGGAAGGCCGGCTGCAGCCGATTGTCGATGCGCTGATTGCGCATTACCAAGCGGAGAAGCTCAAGGGCGGCGATGACGGCGCAGTCCAGGCAGCCTGATGCAATTGCGCGCGTGGCTCGATAAGGGCGAGGCCGCACTGCGGGCCGGACCGCATCCGGAGAAGGCGCGACGCGATGCAGAGTTGTTGCTCTTGTTTGCTGCAGGGTTGAGCCGCTCGGCGTTTCTCGCGCACCCGAATGATGAGCTTGAACTGGCGGCAGCGACGCACTTCGAGGTGTTGCTGGAGCGTCGGCTTGAGGGCGAACCGATTCAGTACATCACCGGCGCATGCGAGTTTTATGGGCTGCCCTTTCGCGTCACTAGCGACGTGCTGATTCCCCGCCCAGAGACCGAGCATCTGGTCGAATGCGCACTAGAATTGGCTCCGCGGTTCGCAGAGCCTCGCATCGTCGATATCGGCACGGGATCGGGCGCGATTGCTGTGGTGTTGGCGCACAGCCTGCCGAACGCGCGCATCACGGCGACGGACGTGTCGGAAGCCGCGCTGGATTTAGCCCTAGAGAACGCGGCGCGTAGTGGGGTCGGGGAACGGATTCGTTTTTTGCAGGGCGATCTGCTGGCGCCTGTTGCAGCGGAACGGGTCGACATTGTTGTTTCGAATTCACCCTACGTGCCAACCGCCGATCGCGATTCGCTTTCTGTCGAGGTTCGCGACTTTGAACCGGGACTTGCTCTGTTCGCGGGCGAAGATGGCCTGGACATTTATCGGCGGCTGATTCCCGCTGCGTTTGCCGTTCTCGTTTCCGGCGGATTCATCGCGCTGGAGATCGGCTGCGGTCAGCGCGATGCTGTGGATTTACTGCTGGCTGACGCCGGATTTGGCGCTATCGAATTTCGGCTCGATTTGCAGGGAATTCATCGAGTCGCCATTGCACGCCGTCCCTGATTTTTTCCGCCGGAAACCACAGAGAACTGCGGATTCGAGTGCGCTCCAAGGACTTCGCACACCGGCTCGTTGATTTATGCTTCTCTGCGAAAGGATTCGTTTTCATGCCAGCTTCAAAAGGTTATGCCGCGTCCGACAACAAGTCGCCGCTTGCCCCATTTGCTTTCTCCCGACGCGAACCGGGCGCCACGGAAATCACGGTCGAGGTTCTTTACTGCGGCGTTTGTCACTCCGATCTGCACATGGCGCGCAACGAGTGGGGAAATGCAATCTATCCCATGGTTCCCGGTCATGAGATTGTTGGCCGCGTGACGGCTGTCGGCAAATCCGCGAAAAAATTCAAGACCGGCGACATTGCGGCCATCGGTGTCATTGTGGATTCGTGCCGTCACTGTCCTCCATGCAAGAAAGGCGAGGAGCACTTTTGCCAGGAAGGCTCAACGTTGACCTACGCGGCCAAGGACCGCGTGGATGGCTCGATCACCATGGGTGGCTACTCGAATAATTACGTTGTAGACGAGCGCTTCGCTCACACCGTTCCTGCGCATCTCGATTTGGCCGCGGTCGCACCGCTGCTCTGCGCCGGCATTACCACGTACTCGCCGCTACGCCACTGGAAAGTGGGCCCGGGCAAGAAGGTGGGCATTGTAGGCCTCGGCGGGCTGGGTCACATGGGCCTCAAGTTTGCACATTCCTTCGGCGCGCACACGGTGCAGCTGACCACGTCGCTCAAGAAGAAAGAGGACGCGCTGAAGTTGGGTGCGAATGAAGTTGTGGTTTCGACGGATGCCAATGCGATGAAGGCGCATGCGAGCACATTCGACTTTATTCTCGATACGGCTTCGGCACCGCACGACCTGGAGCCATACCTCGGCCTGCTGAAGCAAGACGGAACGCTGACGCTGGTCGGTTTGCCCGAAAAGCCTCCAACTGTTAGCGTGTTTTCGCTGATTACCAAGCGCGCATCGATTGCGGGCTCCATGATCGGCGGCATGCCGGAAACGCAAGAGATGCTCGATTATTGCGGCCAGCACAAAATCACGGCCGACGTCGAAGTAATCCCGATCCAAAGGATCAACGAAGCCTTCGAACGCATGTTGAAGCAGGATGTGAAATACCGCTTCGTGATCGACATGAGTTCGCTCAAGTAGATCGGCTCGATTCGTGTCGCCGAATCTGCAATGCACGTGCGGGTCGGCGATGCGGGAACCTCTAAACTCGACATTTCTTGACACGCGAGGCGCCGCGTCTTTATGGTTGCGCAAGTTCGACGCGCACAATCACGATCCATCCATGCCATTCCTTGACCAAACCGGGGCTTCCACGAACAGGTCTTCGTTCGCGCGGCGGAAGACCCGGGCCATCCTCACCGACAGCCATTTTTTGATTCCCCTTACAGTCTTTTGTGTCGGTCTCGCGATCCTTATTACGCTGCATTGACGAGACGCCTGAGACTCCCAGTTCTGCCGCAATTCGAAAGGGACAACCGCGCACCATGAGCCAGCCGCCGAAGAGATCCGCTGCCGCAACCTTCGGCTCGGCCCACGGAATCGGCGTGCTCTGCGGGCTGGGCGCGGGAGCATGGCTTGGCGCGGCTGAGGCGCCGACAAAGCTGGTGAACACGGGCCTTTCGCCCTACGCAATTTCGCTTTGCATGGTGGCCGGCGTGTTTACTGCGCGCTGGACCTTGCCAATCCTGCTGAAGGGCACACGGCAGGTGTTCGCCGATCTCGCAGAACATAAACACCTCATCCCCATCGCGATTCTTGCCGGCATGTTGTGGGCCGTGGCTAATACGCTGACGGTTTTTGCCATTCGCGATGTGGGGCTGGCGATTGCGTTTCCCTTGTGGAATACGAATTCGCTGGTCGGCATCCTGTGGGGGCGGCTGCTGTTTGGGGAGCTGAAAGGCGCAAGCGGCGCGAATGTAGCCAAAGTCTTGCTGGGTGCGCTGGCGATCGTGGGTGCGGCAATCATGTTGGGCTTCAGCACGATTCATGGGGGTGGTCCGCATGCGGGCCGGGCAGCCGGTGGCGTGCTCGCTGCCGCGGGCGCGAGTTTGCTGTGGGGAACGATGTACGTTCCGTATCGCAAGGCCTACATCAGCGGAATGAATCCGCTCTCCTTCGTCACCGTTTTCACGATTGGGGAACTCGGCGCCGTCTTTGCGCTGGCGTTCGCGCTCGATCGCACATCTACGGTCGCGATCATTTCCTCGGCGCAGACGCGGCCCATGCTGTTCTGGCTTTTTCTGGGCGGCTTTGTCTGGGTGGTCGGCGACATCTTTCAGCAGTATGCGACCAAGTATCTGGGCATTGGGCGCGGCATTCCGCTGTCGAACACGAACCAGTTGTGGGGCCTTGCGTGGGGTGCGCTCGTTTTTGGAGAACTGGCGCATGCGGACGCGGCTCACCGGCTGCTGGTCGTCGTTGGTTCTCTCGTCATGATTCTTGGAGCGCTCGCTGTGAGCACGGCGATAGCAACCGAGCGCGAACATGCTTCGACAAACGATGCGCTGCAGCGCGAGTGCGATCGCTATGGGCTCGATTCCGTGCGCGTGCTGGAGGCGTATCGCGGAACACCGCACAACGGCAGAGAATTCCATCGAGACTGGTGGGATTACGTCATCCTCGCTTGCGCCGTGGGCGTTTTTGTCTGGCTCGGCGTGCAGGCGCGCATGCCGGCACTGGCGATGAATCTTACATGGACGGCGGTGCTCAGCCTGGCGCTGGTTGTGACAGCTGCTGTGTGCGCGTGGAAGCTCTGGAGGGCGACGCGCTTTGCATAGCGCACTTTACAATAGTCTCCATGGCAGAGCTGTCGCTGGTTGATCTTGTCGGGGTGGGACTGAATGCTACCGACACGCTGATCCCTCTTGCGAATTACCCCGAGCGCGGCTCCAAGGTTGAATACTCCCAGGCATCCATTCTTCCGGGCGGACAGACGGCATCCGCAGTGATTGCGTGTCAGACCTGGGGACTGACCACGCGCTACGTGGGCAAGCTGGGAGATGACGACGCGGCCAGGCTCCATCGCCGCGAATTTGATCGCGCGGGTGTCGATGCGCGTGTCCTGACAGTCGAAAACGCCGCGAGCCCACAATCGCTGATTGTGGTGGATGGCGGCGGCGAACGCACGGTGCTGTGCCGGCGCGATGAGCGCCTGCTGCTGCAGCCGGCGGACCTGGAACGCGCATGGATTGTGAACGCGCGCGCATTGCTTGTGGATGGCTTTGAAACCGCGGCAGCCACCGTTGCCGCTGGCTGGGCAAGCAGCGCGGGGATTCCCGTGATTGCCGATCTCGATGAGCCCTATCCCGGCGTCGAGGACCTGATCGACACGATCGACTACCTGATCGTCAGCCGCGATTTTCCCGCGCGCCTCACGGGCGAACGCCACCTGGAACAGGCTCTTCGCCGCATGAAGAGCCGTTATGGCTGCGTGGTGACGGCAGCGACGCTTGGCCAGGATGGCGTGCTCGCGTGGGACGGAAGCCAATTCCATCTGCGGCCGGCGTATTGCGTATCCGTGGCCGATACCACGGGAGCGGGGGACATCTTTCACGCCGGATTCATTTATGGGCTGCTGCAAGGTTGGCCGCTTCCGCGCCAACTCGACTTTGCTTGCGCTGCCGCGGCCCTGAACTGCACGGCCACCGGCGCACGCGGCGGCATTGGGCCGATCGACGGAGTTGAAATGCTGATGGCGACGGCTCCCCGGTATGCTGTGGTTCCCGCGGCCGATTGAGTCTTGCTACCCACGTCAAGAGGGGGGGTACGGAATGAGTGCGAGCAAAAGCCGGTGTGCCTGGGCCGAAAGCGATCCGCTGCTGCAGACATATCACGATGAAGAATGGGGCGTGCCCGACTTCGATTCCCGCTCATTGTGGGAGACGCTGATGCTCGAAGGGTTTCAGGCTGGCCTGGCGTGGATTATCGTGCTGCGCAAGCGCGATGCGTTTCGCAGAGCCTTTCGCAATTTCGATCCCAAGGTTGTGTCGCGATTTGGAGAGAAGGAGATTGCGAAGATGCTGGAGAATCCTGGCATCATCCGCTCCCGCGCGAAGATCGAGGCGACCATTGGCGGAGCGCGCGTGTATCTCGACATGGAAGCCAGCGGGACTAAGTTTTCCGATTTTGCGTGGAATTTTGTGGAGGGACGGCCGTTGCAGAACAGCGGGCCGGTTCCTGCAACGACACCGCTGGCTGAGACGGTTTCAAAGGAACTAAAGCGGCGCGGCTTCAAGTTTGTAGGGCCGACGATCGTTTATGCATGGATGCAGGCGGTGGGGATGGTCAACGATCATGCGGCCGATTGTTTTCGGCGCGAGGTGTGCGCACGGGCTGCGCGGAAGCGCTCCTGAGTGCGGGGATTCGCCGAGCCAGACACCTTAGCTTGCCGAAATCGCGGCTTCCGGCTTAATATTCCTCTGCTATTGAAATCGTTTTCAGGAGTTGCTCCAATGCGCCTTGCCACTTCTTTGCCGGTTGTTGCTCTTGTACTGAATTTCGCTGCTTTTGCGCCGAAGGCGCAGTCAGCCCCACCGCAGGTGGTGGCGCAGACGCCGCCAATGGGCTGGAATAGCTGGAATTATTTTGCAGCGAAGGTTGATGACAAGGGTGTGCGCGCCGCCGCCGATGAGATTGTCGCGACGGGCATGAAAGACGCCGGCTACATCTACGTCAACATCGACGACACGTGGGAAGGCGAACGCGATGCAAACGGCGTGCTGCATACGAATTCGAAATTCCCAGACATGAAGGCGCTTGCCGATTATGTGCATTCAAAGGGACTGAAGATCGGCATTTACTCCGGACCGGGGCCGAAGACCTGTGCGGGCTACGCGGGCTCGCTGGGTCATGAAGAGCAGGACGCAAAGATGTACGCGGATTGGGGCATCGATTACCTCAAATACGATCTCTGCAGCTTTCGCGAGGCTGTCATGACCAGCCAGGCGCCTGACGACAAGGCCGCGCAGATGCGGCTGATGATTGCCGCCTACGACAAGATGGGAAAGGCGCTCAAGGCCACGGGGCGCCCGATTGTCTTTTCTCTCTGTCAGTACGGTTGGGACGCGGTGTGGGAGTGGGCGCCGGCGCTCGGCGGCAACCTGTGGCGCACCACAGGCGACATCACGCCGCGTTGGGACCGCATCTACGCCATCCTTAGCCAGCAGGAGGGTCTTGAAGCTTATGCCGGCCCCGGCCACTGGAACGACCCCGACATGCTTGAAGTGGGCAACGGCAAATTGTCGCTGGACGAGAACCGCGCGCACTTTTCGATGTGGGCCATACTGGCTGCGCCTTTGTTGGCCGGCAACGATCTGCTCAACATGAAGCCGGAGATCAAGGCGATTCTGACCAACCGCGATGTCATCGCCATCGATCAGGACGCGTTGGGCAAGCAGGGTTCGCGCATCTATAGCGATGGCGAAGTTGAAGTGTGGACCAGGCAGTTATCGGGCGGCGCGCTCGCAGTGGCCGTCTTGAATGCCGGCGACAACCGTTATTCGACGCATCCCTTCCACCTGAGCCTGGCGAAGCTTGGCCTGCGCGGAACCCAGCACGGCAAAGACCTGTGGACGGGGAAGGATGTGGAATTGACTGACGACATGCCGCTGGAGATCGCGGGGCACGCTGTGTTCCTGGTGAGGATTGCCGCGCGGAAATAGCGGTGTCGCTATTCGACGCGCCCCAGGCACACGGCGAACCAGCCACGCCTGTCGTTCCACGTTGCATTGGGCGTAAAGCCCGCGTCCACCAACATGGACTCGGCCTGGCCCGGCTGATACTTGTAGCTGTTCTCGGTGTGGATGCACTCGTTCCGCCTGAACTCTACCGTCATATCGAGCGCGGACAGCTGCACGGTCTGTGGCCCGCAACTCATCAGGTAAATTTCCATGCGCGATGCCGTGGCGTTCCACACGGCTCGATGGGCAAAGGCCGTTGGGTCAAAATCCGCGCCGAACTCCCGATTCAGCCGGACCAATAGGTTGCCGTTGAAGGCTGCGGTCACTCCCTCAGCGTCATCGTAAGCTGCCAACAGCAAGTCGGCACTCTTCACAAGATCCACGCCCAGCAGCAACGCATCGCCGGGACGGAGTGCCGCTCGCACACCACGAAGCAACCGGGCTGACTCTTCGGGCTCGAAGTTTCCGATGCTCGAACCGATGTACAAAACCAGGCGGCGCTCGTCCGGAGCCGGCTGCTCCAATTCGAGGCCGTCGGTGTAATCCATGACCTGGGGTGCGACCAGCACGTCGGGGATCTCGCGCTCGAGGCGTTCCTGGGCGTCTGCGAGCGCGGTGGCTGAAACGTCGACGGGCTCATAGATGACCGGACCCTGGCGCCGCACCGCGGCTGCCAGCAAAAGCCGCGTTTTATCCGCCGAACCTGCCCCAAGTTCAGTAATGCGCAGTCGTGTGCCTCCAGCAGCCCGGGCAATCATCGCACCGGCGTCGGAAGTCAGAATCGCTCGCTCTGTGCGGGTGAGGTAGTATTCGGGGAGTTCGGTGATTTGCTCAAAGAGCCGCGAGCCAGCTTCATCGTAAAAAAGCCACGGGGGCAGCCGCTTGGGGCTCGACGCAAGCCCGTCCCGAACCGCCGTGGCGACCCGTTCTGAGATGCGCGCTTCGGCAAGAGGAAGAGTCGTAATCGCCATTCGCTGTCTTGGATGCGGCAACTCCGCCGCCGGTTACGATTTCGCGAGCCGAATTCCTGAAAACTGCCAGCGCGTCTCCGGCGGAAAAAAATTCCGATAGCTGGCCCGAATGTGCGCCGCCGGTGTGACGCACGAGCCCCCGCGCAGCACCATCTGCCCACTCATGAACTTACCGTTATACTCTCCCAGCGAACCAGGTAGTGGCCGGAAGCCTGGATAACTCAGATACGCACTCGCCGTCCACTCCCAACAATCCCCAAACTGCTGCCGTTGCATGGAGCTTTGATCTTGGACGAGTTCTGAGGCGGGGGAAGACGCCGCAGCGGGCACCAGTCTGCCCGAATCCAGCAGATTTCCCTCGACCGGCCTCCCTTCGGCTGCGGCTTCCCACTCGAACTCCGTGGGCAGGCGACATCGCGCCCATCGCGCGTAGGCGTCGGCCTCAAAGTAGCTCACATGGCTTACTGGTGCTGTCTCCATCCGGCTCAGCGGAAACTCCCCACGCAGGGTGAAGAGGTTCCATTTCCCAACTTCGCCCGACCAGTAGAGCGGCGCACGCCAACCGTTGTGTTGCACGGCGTCCCACCCGGCGGAGAGCCAGAGTTCCGGCCGTTGGTACCCGCCTTCGGCGATGAACTCGGCATATTCGCCGCAGGTCACGGGACGCGTCGCCAGAGAATAGGGATCGAGCCAGACCCGGTGTCGCTGCAATTCGTTGTCGAAGCAAAAGCTCTCGCCGTTGTGGCCCACTTCGACAAGGCCACCCGGAAAATCGGCGAAACGTAACGGGGCGGTTTTTTGTTGAGGGCCTTTTTCCGCCGAAGGAGCGACCTCATCGGCTTCCACCGTCTCAGGTTTATAGGCCGGACGCAGCGGATTGGTGAAAAACGCGTGCAGGATGTCCGTAAGCAGCAACTCCTGGTGTTGCTCTTCATGGTTCGCCCCGAGTTCGATCCGCTTCAGCGCCTCGGGCTCCGCACCGCTGTTGAACAACCGCTCCACCGCCTCGTCGACGTGCTGCCGGTAGCGCAGGATTTCCGCGAGCGCAGGCCGCGAAAATGACGAGCGCAGGCGCTTCTCAGGAAACGCTGCGAAACTTTGGTAATAACTATTAAACAGCCACACGAAGTCAGGATGAAACACCTCGTAGCCGTGCAAAAATTCGCGCAAAACAAACGACTCAAAAAACCACGATGTGTGCGCGAGATGCCATTTCGCGGGCGAGGCGTCGGGGGACGATTGCACCATCATATCTTCTGGTGTGAGGGGCTCAATCAGCGCGAGTGTTCGCTGGCGTGTCGAGCGGAATCGCGCGGAAATATCGATGTGTTGGGCTAACGATGAGATCGTACTCACTGTGTGTCCTCCCGTCTTCGGATGACCCTGGTGTAGTTTCCGATGCCAGAATTTGACGATCTCCAAACCGTCCGCTCATTTTTCCGCATCACACGGGTCAATTGAGTGTCGCGCATCACGGCGATTTGAGTGTACCAATGCGATACCCATGCAGGACCTCTAGGTTCCGTTTTGGACTTTCTGGGTACCGTTTCACAAATCTCGCTTCTGTCATGTGGCGGATTACATCGAAAGGTGCTTTAATTCCCCACGGACGATCCTCAAGATTTGTCGCCCAGGTTCCTTCTTGAGGAGGGAATATGCATAGTTTCGATGAACACCACTGGTTGCCGGTCACATTAGTTTCCGCAGCCGTAATCGCAGCTTCCTTTGTGGCCGCTGCGCAGTCTTCGACTTCTGACTTCGCCGTCACCCGGCCGACGCCAACTCTCGAATCCACCGTCATCCCCGCTCCTCAACCTACACCGGAAGCGCTCGGGGACTCACTCATGGCGCATCGCCGCTACCAAGCCGCGATCGAAGCGTACAAGCAAGACTCTGAGACCTCCGCCGTCGAGTGGAACAAGATGGGCATCGCCTACCAGTTGATGTTCAACCAGGAAGCGGCCATGCANNTACCAGATGATGTTCAACTTGCAGGACGCGACCCGATGTTACCAGCAGTCGCTGAAGCTCGACTCCAAGAACGCAAATGTCTTGAACAACCTCGGTACCGTATACGACTCATTAAAGCAGTACAAGTCGGCCGTAAAGATGTACCACAAGGCGCTCAAAGCCGATCCCAAATCGGCGCTCGTGCTCAAGAATCTCGGTACAGATCTGCTGGCACAGCACCAATACAAAAAGGGTTGGGAAGTCTATAAGTCTGCCCTCGCTGTCGATCCGCAGATCTTCGATCACAACGGCGGTCCGAGGGTAGAGAATCCAGCCTCGGTGCAGGACCGGGGCGCCATGAACTACTACATGGCCAAGGGCTGCGTGCGCGCGGGCAAGAACGACCGGGCCATTGAGTATCTGCGCATGGCGCTCAACGAAGGCTTCACGAATCCCAAAAAGCTGGCTGCCGATCAGGAATTCGCCGGCTTGCACGGGTTTCCAGCCTTCGAACAGCTGATGGCCGAGCAGAAGTCGCAGTAGGCGAAGGCGGGCGGTCAGAGCGCCCGTCCGGCGCAATCGGCAAGCATGCCGAGTCTGCAGGTGTAGTGCCCTCGCCTTGCGGTCGGCTTGGCCTCGGACTCGACCTGTTCTTCACGCGTCGTCCTGAAGGGCCCGCTCTGCGTCTATGCATGCAGGCGCTCACTTTCGAGTGCCTGGGAGTCCTCGATGAAAGCTAGTAGTCTGGCCGCGATTTTGCTTGTCGGCGCGTCTGTCGCCGTATTTGCCCCCGCATTTTCTCAGGAACCGCCCGAGCCGCAAAGCGGGCAGGGGCAGCGCGGCGGCCGTGGCGGCGGGATGATGGGAATGGGCATGGGTCGCGGCACGGTGGGAACGATCACCGAGGCGGCAGCCGACCATTACACCATCAAGACCGAGTTGGGCGAGATCTACACCGTCCATTTCAGCGTCAATACGCGCATCGTGAAGCAGCCGGCCGGGCAGCCGCGTCGCGGACAAGGTCAGGGCCAGGGCGACGGCGGGGAGCGTACACCGCCGCAGGCGATCAAGGCTACCGACATCAAGGTCGGCGACATAATTGCAGCAAGCGGCGAAGTGGATGGCAATGCGAAATCGGTTGGTGCGGTCTTCGTGATGTTGATAGACCCCGAGCGCGCCAAAGAGATGCGCGCGATGGAAGCCAACTACGGCAAGACCTGGCTGATGGGCCGAGTGACGGCGATCAATGAGGTAAAGGTCAGCCTGGCAGGCGGACCGGATCATGCCGTGCATACCTTCGTAGCCGACGAGAACACCACCTTCCGCAAGCGCCGAGACCCCGTGACCCTGGCAGACGTGCAGGTGGGCGATATGGTGCGTGTCGAGGGCGCAATCAAAGATGGCGCGTTTGTGGCGACGACTGTTGCCGTAATGGGCCCACCGCCGAATGGCGGACAGAATCGCGGTGGTGAGGGCGGTCAGGGTCCGGCCGCGGCGGTGCCGCCGCCGCAGTAGGAGTCGTAGTTCCGAGTTCGGAATTCAGATTCCGAGTCTGTCGTTCCTATTCCGTGTTCTCTGCTCCCTGTTCCCTGCTCTTCCGCCTCCGTTTCGTCCGCCAATTCCTGCCCTTCGTCGGCTTCTTTTGCCTCTCATCCGAAACGCCGCGCTTCTTTCTTCCCAGCCCGCTACCTTTCAAGTGAGCAAAGACCCTTGAAAGGAACGGCCACGATGCATCCATCTGACGATCTCGTGCATGTCGATGCGGTCACCCGCAAGTTTCCGCTGGACCACAGCGCGGTGACGGCGCTCGACCACACCAGCCTCCGCGTTGCCGCCGGCGAATTTCTCGCCATCGCCGGGCCGAGCGGCAGCGGCAAATCGACACTCCTCAACCTCATCGGCTGCATCGACAAGCCCACGTCAGGCCGCATCTTCATCGACGGCGTGGACACATCGCAGCTTTCGCCCGCCCGCACGACCGCGTTGCGCCGCGAAAGAATCGGCTTCGTCTTTCAAACCTTCAACCTCATTCCGGTTTTCACCGCCGCGGAAAATGTCGAGTTCCCGCTGCTGATCCAGGGCGTAAACGCAAGCGACCGTCGCACCCGAGTGACTGAAGCTCTCGAGAGCGTGGGACTCGCGGGGCGCGCCCATCATCGTCCCGACCTGCTTTCCGGCGGCGAGCGCCAGCGGGTCGCTGTGGCCCGCGCGATCGTTGGCCGTCCTGCACTCGTGCTGGCCGATGAGCCGACTGCGAATCTCGATACACGCAACGCGACCCAATTGATCGAGCTGATGCGCGACTTAAATTGCCGCCTCGGACTCACGTTTATCTTTTCAACCCACGACCAGCGCCTGCTCGAGCACACACCGCGCATCGTCCGCCTCACCGACGGGCAGGTTGAATCAGACAGTCATTCCCAAGGAGAAAGCCATGGGCAAGTTCTTGCTGCTTGCGTTTCGTAACGTTTTTCGCAATCGCCGCCGCACCGTGATGACGCTGATGATGGTGGGCGGCGGCGTGGCCGGTCTGCTGCTGGTTGGCGGATTCTTCGCCTTCATGTTTCGCGGTCTGCGCGAAAGCACCATCCGCAACGGCCTCGGCCACATCCAGATCTTTACTGCCGAGCATTTCCAGCGCGACGAGGTGCACGTGCTCGACACGGGTATCAGCGATTGGCGTCACGTGGCCGCGTCAGTTCGCTCCGGCGACCACGTGCGCGGCGTTGCGCCCCGCATCGACTTCTATGGCATGCTTTCGAACGGCGTCAAGTCCTCGGTTTTCATGGGCAGCGCCGTCGAGCCCGACTCCGAACGAGCCATGGGCTTCAGTCCCCGCATCGCTTCGGGCCGCGATCTTGGCAGCAACTCGAATGGCGAAGTGGAGGCGCTCATCGGCACCGGCGTCGCGAAGTCGATGAGTGTGAAAGTCGGTGATGGGCTGACAATCCTCGCGGTCACGGCAGATGGCGCTCTGAATGGCATCGACGTGCAGATCGTGGGCATCGTCAACACCGGATTTAAGGATCTGGACGATCGCTATCTACGCATCACGCTGCCTTCGGCACAGCGACTTCTTCAAACCGATCGCGTGACCAACCTCGTTGTCGGCCTCGACGACACCGAAAACACAGATTCGGTCGCCGCCATACTGATTCCCGAGTTGCGGGGCCAATCGCAGCCGATGGTGATCCGGAAATGGATCGATCTGGCCGCCTATTACCAGCAAGTGCGAACGCTCTTCAGCGGGATCTTTCTCTTCCTCGGCATCATTGTGTTCTTCATGGTTCTAATGGCCAGCGTCAACACGCTGCTGATGGCGATGTTTGAACGCACGCGTGAAATCGGCACCATGCTCGCGATGGGCACACCACGCATGTGGATTGTGGCGCTCTTTATGGTGGAGGCCACGCTCACGGGACTCTTCGGAGCTGCTGTGGGCGTCCTCGGCGGCAACCTGCTTGGCGTTGCGCTCAATATATCGGGCTTGCATCTGCCGCCGCCGCCGGGATCCGACGTGCCCATGGCCTTCAAGGTGCTGCACGTTCCTGGGCTGATGATCGGAGCTTCATTACTTGTTGTCATTTCTCTCGCGCTCGCGTCCATTCTGCCGGCGATCCGCGCATCGCGGCTACAAATCGCGGAGGCACTCGCTCATGTCTAAAGCCGATTGCGTTTTGCGCTGGTTCTTGGCGCTATTCTTTCTCGCATTCCTTCTCACCTACGCGCTGGTGAGCCATGCGGCATCTGTACCCATGCCCGATGCGGAAGCGCTGCTGAAACGCTCCGATGCATTTCGCAACGGATGGCCTGCCTACGTGGTGAACGTGAAGATTACAAACTACGAGGCAGGCAGGTCCGATGAGGAGCATCTCTACGAAGTTTCGCAAAAGGGCACCGACAAGACTTATGTCGACTTCATGAGCCCGCGAGAAAAGGGCCGCCATCTGCTGATGCTCGGCGACGACATGTGGGTTTATCTGCCGGACACCAGCCGACCGGTGCGCATTACGCCGCTGGAGCGACTGACTGGCGATGCTTCGAATGGCGATGTGGCTCGGACGAATTACGCGGTCGACTACTCGCCTACCTTTTTGCGCAACGAAAAAGTGGGGGCGGTCGATTGCAATGTGCTCGAACTCACAGCAAAGCGCAAGGGGGCAACTTATCAGCGCATTGTCTATTGGCTGCGTACGGAAGATGCGCGTCCCGTGCGTGCGGAGTTTTATCTGACGTCGGGCAAGCACATCAAGTCCGCCACTTTTGACGAATACCAGCCGTATGGCGGCAAGACTCTGCTGCACAAGCTCACGCTTTACGACGAGATTCGGCATGACTCGCGCAGCGTCCTCGAATACTCCGAAGCCACGCAGCGCAACCTGCCCGACAAGCTCTTCTACCAAGGTCGCGCAGATCGGTTCTGATCATGAAATATGGCGTTCTCATTTCGGGTTTTCTGCTGTTGGCTGGGGCGTGTTGCACGCTCGCGCAGGACGCTGCATCTTCCGAAGTGGGTCCGGTCAAGACGCGTTACTCCGTCTCCGTCATCGATGATGCCACGTTTTACGGCAACCTGCGCGAGCCGTTGCCTACAGTTCTTAACCAGGTCCTCGTCGAGCCGTCCTTCGGCCTGCGCTACCAGGACCGCCTCAGCTTCTCCACCAGCTTGATCGGCCTTGCCGGCACATATTCCGGCAACTACTCGCAGCTTCGCGTGAAGGAAACCTACGCCAGTTTGTCAGCAGGCGATTTTGATTTCACGGCTGGACGCAAGATGGTTCGATGGGGCACGGGCTACGCTTTTACAGCAGCGGGTGTTCTCGATCCGCCGCGCAATCCCACGGACCCCGGCGACCGGCTCAATCTGAATGAAGGCCGCGACATGGTGAAAGCGGATTGGGTCCGAGGCCCGCACGCGCTCAGCATTGCGTGGTCCACAGCTGCGCTCGCACCCGCGAACGCCGATCTGCACGATACAACAGCATTCCGGTATAACGTTCTGGTGCATGGATTCGATACTTCGCTGATTGCCGGGCATGATCGCGATTCCGATTCGTTCGGCGGCCTCACGTTTACGCGCGTGCTCGGCCAGGCCTGGGAGATCCACGGCGAGGGCATGTGGCGAGACCAGGCTGCTGTGCTTCTCGGCGGCAAGTTCACCATGCATTCCGGCGTTTCGTTCATCGGCGAGTTCTATACCCCGCCCAACACCGCGTACTATCGCGACATGTCTATTTCTCCGCTTGCCGGCCGCCAGCATTACACATTCTTCAACGCAAGCAAGTCGCGGTTGCGTGAGCTGCCGGGCTGGAAGGAATGGGATGTCTCGGGCTCGATCGTCGCAAATCTCAACGACCATAGTTCGACTGGCGTCTTTGACGTGAATCGATGGTTCGGCAACCATTTCTCGTCGTACATGCACATGGAGATCCCGCACGGATCTAAAGCATCGGACTATGGCTCTGCGCCCTATTCCAGTGCGACATCGCTCGGGGTGCGATTCCAGCTATGAACCGAATGCACGCCGAATCGCTCGCCGATTCCTGCGAGACACGGAAGGGCCCCTTCGCCTGGGCAAAATCGTTCCTGAAGGGCATCTGGTTCGTCCCCGTGCTCGCCGTCCTGGTCGTCGTGCTTTTTCTGGTGTTCGAACACACGCGACTCTCTGAGGTTCGCGGCAAGTTTTTCGCGTCGCTCATCTATTCCGCTGTCATCGGCATTCCGTCTTCGTTTCTGCTGAACTGGCTTGGGTTCCGATTTACGGAACGTTTCCCTCGCCTAATCACGCTTATGAATCTGGTGGCGCTTTTTGTCATGGCGACGGCAGGCACACTTGCCGGGGGACTCGTCTTTCAGATCGCCGGCCTGATACCGCGCCGCGAATTCTGGTCGGAATTCTGGTCGTCCTATCCTATTGCGATCTTTGTGACTCTGACCTTCGGGCTCAGCATCACATCGTTTGAAACCATGCGGCACAAACTGCAGTCGGCGACATTGGCACTGCGTACGCAGCAAGTGGAGCAAGAGCGCGCCAACAAGCTGCTGGCGGAGGCGCGCCTTTCCTCGCTTGAATCGCGCATTCATCCGCACTTTCTCTTCAACACTCTCAATTCGATCGCGGCGCTGATTCCGAGCGATCCCGCGCGGGCGGAAGACACGGTCAGCAAGCTCGCTTCGCTACTCCGCTTTTCGCTGAACGCAAATCACAACAGCCTTGTGCCGCTGGCGCAGGAGCTGAAAGTGGTGCGCGATTATCTTGAAATCGAGTCGACGCGCTTTGGGCCGCGCCTGCGCTATGAAATAACCGTGCCGGAGTCTCTGGGCCTAGTCAAAGTGCCGCCCCTCGCGCTGCAATCACTGGTGGAGAACAGCGTGAAGCATGTGGCCGCGCAGCGCAGCGAAGGAGCAGCGATTCAAATCGCCGGATCGAGAATGAATGGCCGCATGCAGCTCGAAGTTATTGACGATGGTCCGGGATTCTCGCTCGGCTCTGTCTCGCCGGAGCACGGGCTGGGCAATCTTTCCGCGCGCCTGCGACTGCTGTTCGACGACACCGGACAACTCGATGTGACACGTGAGAACGGGAGGACCGTGGCGCGTATGTCATTCCCCGCGGAGTCCTAGATCGCCCATGGATACTGCCAAGTTGCGTGCCTATCTCGTGGATGATGAACCGCTCGCCACCGAGCGTCTGGAGAGATTGCTGGCGGCGTTTCCGATCATTCAGATTGCTGGGAGCGCAGCGGACCCTGCGCACGCCATTGAATTCCTGAACAGCACTGCTGCCTCGACGATCGACATTCTCTTCCTCGATATCGAGATGCCAGGGATGAATGGCTTCGAACTGTTATCGCGGCTCGCGCGCCAACCATTTGTCATCTTCACCACGGCTTACGATCAGCACGCGCTGCGCGCCTTTGAGGCTAATACGATCGACTACCTTCTAAAGCCGATTGAGACCGAGCAGTTGCAGCGGGCGCTCACCAAGCTTGGAAAGCTGCGGCCCGTCGTGAAACCCGAATGGCAGCAGAGCCCCGAACTGCCCGCGATGCTGCGCGAATTGGCGGCATCTTTGCAGCGCGGCCAGACCGGCTATCCGCACCGCATCGCATCGCGGCTTGGAGAGCGCATCTCGTTTTTACCGCTGGATGACGTGACCCATTTCATCGCGCAGGACAAGCTGACCTACGCGGTAGTGAACGACCGCAGCCATTGCGTAGATCAGACGATCATGGAACTCGAGCGCCGACTCGATCCCGCAAAATTTCTCCGCATCCATCGCGGCGCACTCGTCAACGTCGACTGGGTGCACGAGGTGAATTCGTGGTTCGCCGGCAAGGTTGTTCTCACATTAAAGGACGCAGCGCGCACACAGCTCACCGTGGCGCGCGACCGCGTGCGCAGTGTAAAAGAGCGTCTGGGAATCTAGGTTGGATTGCAGTGGGCTGGAGTCCGTGCTTTCCCAGGTCTGAAAATCCAGACCTGGGGCACCCATTTCCGTGCCGATTGAAGCTTCACGAAACGCGGGTCCGCTATCCGCCCATGAACATGCCGCCGTTTACATCTAGGACGTGGCCGGTGATGTAGGCTGCCCCATGGGACGCGAGGAACGCCACCGATTGCGCGATCTCGACATCGGTGCCAGCGCGACCCAGCGGAACCTGCACCATCATCACCTCGCGCTGCTTCTCATCGAGCACGGCAGTCATCGGCGTATCAATGTATCCAGGGGCGACGGCGTTGACGGTCACATTGCGCGAGGCCACTTCGCGCGCCAGCGAACGCGTGAACCCGATGAGCCCGGCCTTCGAGGAAGCATAATTCACTTGGCCGGCCTGGCCTGTGCGGCCAACCACGCTGGCAATGTTGATGATTCTTCCCCAGCGGTTGCGCAGCATCGCGGGCAACAATGCCTGCGTCAGCAGAAATGCGCCGGTAAGGTTGGTGCCGAGCACGTCGTCCCAATCTGCGCGCTTCATGCGCATCATCAGCCCGTCGCGCGTAATGCCCGCGTTGTTGACGAGGATCTCCACCTTTCCGAATCGGTCCAGAATCGCTTTCGCGCCAGCTTTGATGGACTCTTCGCTGGCCACGTCCAGGGCAAACGCCGCAGCCTGTCCGCCGGCGTTCGCGATCTCCGCCGCCACTTCGGCCAGCTTGGCCTCATTTCGCGCCGCCAGCGCAACCGTCGCTCCGGCTTTCGCCAACTCCAGTGCGCACGCACGACCTATACCCTGACTCGCACCTGTGACCAGCGCAATCTTCCCCTGCAAATCTGCCATCGTGCTTCATTCCTCCGCACGGCAAACTTCATTCCGCCGCATTCGTCCGAAGGTCATTATAGGGACCGAGGCTTCGGTCGAAGGCCAGGGCGGAATTATGGCAGGAAGGAAGAAGAGAGTTGGCTCCGCTTTGTATCTCGACACAGCGGCTGTCAAGCCGAGGGCATGGCCTGCGCTGGAATGCGTTGGCGTCCGCGTGCCGGCATAGCAAGTTCAGGCGGCCACATGTAAACTGCGAGTCGCCGTGAGTAGTGCAGCACGGGTTCCTGTTCCTGAATGTCGATGCCGATCGAAGCCGGCAAATCGTTGCGTTCGATATCGGCCGCCGCATCCTCGAGCGGCCACGGTACGTGGTGCACATTCGCGCGCACAAGTTCTCCCGCAGTGTTGTGCGTAAACAGGCAGTAGCGCTCGGTCAGAAAATATTCGATGGTCCCGCTGCGGCTCTCGGCAAGCTTGCGCGTTGGGCCGAGTCCGCGATAGCGCGCCTTGAAGATCACCGGCTTCGACACAAAACGCCTGCGGCTAAAGAAAGCGAACTCCTTCTCCGATTTTGCTTCGATCCGCATTTCCGCCCAGTAATACGGCATGTGATAGAAACTGCGCGCCACCATTACCGCCAGCAGGTTCGCGCCATCGAGCGAGAAGAAGTAGACGCCCGGAGTGCCGGTGCGATGATCGCGGACATAGGTGCGGAGATTTAGCTCCGGAAAGCTGCGGGCGCCGGGGATGGTGGGCACGCCGCGAACTTTGATACGGTCCATCCAAAAGGGCACTACGCCGACCCACGCCGATCCATCGAACGTGTCGAGGTGGAGGCCTTCTGGCAGCAATGCAGCAACCTGAGATGGCTGAGCCCGCCAATGCGCAAAGAGCAAGTCATTCCACCGCTGGGTCATCGCCCAGCGGCCGGGCGGCAATGGCCGTGGCCGCTGCGATGTGCGCAATTTGATCTCCCGCATGGCCCCCCGCTCTTCCTATAGGACGTGACTGCCGGGGCTTGGGATGCACAGAAAGCCCAGTGCCCACAATGGCTCTCCAGTTCGTACCAGCGCAAGAAACCGCTCAGGCACCTTTTCCTCAAGAAAAAGACACTCCGCTTGAGGCCGCGGCGCGCGGGCGCTGGAGAACCACTTCCATGCCGTATTCTGGTCGCGAGCCCAACCGAATGTCCAGTGAATCTTTTCTTCCCGCAGGCGCCCGCAACCAGACCGACGTTTTTGCCGTCTACGGCGCCGATCCTGAAGTTCTGGCCTACGCCATGGCAAAGTATTCCCGCTCCGCGCTGTCGATGCGCGAGTCGCTGACCGAGATCAGCGCTCAGCGTGCCGAGCAGTTCCTCAACACCTTTTATTTTCAATACGGTCACCGCTCCATCGCTGACCTGGCCCACATTGCATTTGCCGTGGAGCGGCTGAGCCTGCTGGCGGCGATTGTTCTGGTGGACGAGCAGCGGTGGGACGGGCAGGAGCGGTCCACTAGGTACCAGAATTTTCTGAAATCGGGCTGGTTTTTTCCGGATTTCGGCTCGGATTCTGCTTCGGCAAAGTTGTACGCCGAGACCGTCGAGGGGCTATTTGCGGCTTATCAACGGACGACCGCCGCGGTGCAGGAAGCGTTGCGCCAGCGTGTCGCGAGGCCGGAGGCCATGAAGCCCGAGGCTTACGAGCGGACGCTCAAAGCCCGCGCCTTCGACGTGGCGCGCTACCTTCTTCCGCTGGCTACCAACACGTCCCTGGGGCAGATTGTGAATGCCCGCACCCTGGAGACGCAGGTTTCCCGGCTGCTTTCACATCCCATGGCCGAAGTGCGCGACCTGGGCAAAAGGCTGCGGGATGCCGCTACTGGGCCGGCATGGAATGTCTACGGACAGGCCGGCGCGGGGTTTGTGGAGAAACTTGCTGCGAATCCGGAGCTTGCCGCTGAGGCCGCCGCGCTACTGACGCGCGAGGTGCGCACCGCGCCGACGCTGGTGAAGTATGCCGAACCAAATTCGTACTTGATCCAGACGCGAGTGGAGCTGGAGCACGTTGCTGCCGAGTTGCTCAAGGATCTGCCCGTCGCATCGGCTCCCGTAGTTGACTTGGTGGAGCGGACAGAGACGCTGGAAGTGGAGTTGGCGGCGACGCTGATTTACTGGGCCAGTGACCATTCTTATCGGCAGGTCCGAGATCTGGTGGCGAGTCTTCCAGAGTGCCGCGTCTTGGAAATCATTGAGGTGGGCTTGCGCCATCGGGGCAGGCACGATGAGGCCCTTCGTGCATTTCACGCAGGGGCAGCGTTGCGCTTCGACATCCTGATGGACATCGGCGGCTTCCGCGACATGCATCGGCATCGCCGCTGTGTGCAGATCAAGCAGGGATTCACGGCGCGGCATGGCTATGAGACGCCGATGGTGGGTGACCTGGGCGGGGATGTGAATTTGCTGGCCGAGGCTGGGGCTCTTGACGACTATCAAGCGGCTGCGGATGCGGCGCACAGTGCGAGCGCGCGGATTGCAGCGGGGTCGGCACCGGAAGCTGCAACGTCTGCGCTCTACGTGCTGCCGCTGGCGACACGCGTCCGCTGCCTCTTCAAGATGGATTTCGCCGAGGCGCAATACATCAGCGAGCTGCGGTCCGCGCCAGCGGGGCACTTCAGCTATCGGCGTGTGGCTTGGGAGATGTACTTGGCGCTTCAGCGTCAGCATCCCACTCTGGCCAAGCACATCCGTGTGACGGATTTCACTGAGCCAATTGATTTGTTGCAACGGTAAACGTCGTTAACTGCCCGCCGCTGCTTGTTCAGGCTTCGCCTGCTGCGGCCGCAGCGCTTCCGATGTTAAGCCGCCGGCTTTACGCAGGCCGGGGAACAGCGCCGCCCACAGACCAGCCACAGCGAGCGCTCCCAATCCGCCCACCAGCGTGGCGCGCACAGCACCCCACCACTGCGCAGTGAGCCCGCTTTCAAATTCGCCCAGTTCATTCGAGGCTCCGATGAACAGCGAATTGACGGCACTGACGCGACCGCGCATCTCCGGTGGCGTGGCCAGTTGCAACAGCGACCCGCGAATAATCACGCTGATGGTATCGGCCGCTCCGCTCACCGCAAGCGCCGCCAGGGAGAGCCACAAATTGCGCGATATCCCGAAGACCACCGTGGCCGCGCCGAAGATGGCCACGCAGACGAAGAGGCGCTTGCCAGCGCTGCGGTTGATGGGAAATCGCGCCATGACGAGCGACATCGTCAACGCGCCGATGGCCGGGGCCGCACGAAGCACTCCGAGCCCGCGCGGCCCCGTATGCAGAATCTCGTTGGCGAAGATCGGCATCAGCGCCACCGATCCGCCGAGTAGCACAACGAACAGGTCCAACGAAAACGAGCCGAGCAACAGCGGCATGCTCCACACGTATTTGAAGCCTGCCAAAACCACTTGCAGCGAGAGGTCGCGATGCTCCATCCTTCCGGGCCGCACATGCAGGCTGCCGACCAGCACGAGGAACGACAACATAGTCGTCAGCGTGAACACGTACACAATGCCTGCGCCTTCAAAGCGAGTGCCGGGAACGAGGCGCGCCAGAGGCAGCGTGAACAGAAGCCCGCCCAGCGCGGGACCGGTAACGTTGGCGAACTGGAAGATCGCTCCACCCCACGTGACCGCGTTGACGAAGTGCTTCTCCGGAACCAGGTGCGGAACCAGCGCCGAGCTCGCGGGGCCCGAGAAGGCGCGGCCCAGGCCGACGACGAACAGCACGGCGTAGATGGGATACACGCTGCGTACTCCCTGATGCGCGAACACGGCCAGGGTGAGCGAACAGAGCACCTGCATGGAGTAGCAGACAAGGATAATGAGCCGCCGATCGAAGCGGTCGGCCACGTGCCCCGCGGGCAACAGGAAAAACAGGCCGGGAAGAAAGAGCGCCAGCCCTGTGTAACCAAGATCGAGCGCGCGATGGGTGATGGAATAGACCTGCCACGCCACTGCGACTGCCTGCGCCTCCGCACCAAGGATCGCGACAGCACGAGCCAGTTGATACAGCCTGAAGTCGCGCGAGGCAAAGGCTTCCAAACCTCGTCGGTGAGGTTTTGCGGGAGGGGAATCCATCTGCTCTGTAGGTTATCGTGTCGGGTTGTGAATAGGAACGAACGCTCGCAGCGGATCTTTCTTTGACGGGGCGCAAGTACCTAAAATACAAGGCATTTGGAGGCCCCGACCGCGCCCGGAACTTGACTCGGCCCCCATTCGTTGCTACCGTCAATTCTATGAGTCTCGGCTCCAAAACGATGCGGTGTGCGTGTTGTTGCGCGTTGCACCGGTCGTGTGGATGAGCTGACAAGACTCAAACGATTTCCATACGGCCGCGTATCAGCTTCTCGCTGACGCGGCCTTTGTATTTTCGGCAGCAATCGAATCGAACACATTCGCGCGCCAAGGCATCATGAGATTTGTTCTCTTTAATTCGCAGCTCCGCACCTCCGCCGCCCGGCGGAATGGTTGTCGTTGTAGCCGCTGACCCGACTTCCCTTTCCCCAAGTCCTGCGCGCCGAGATTTCCCCTCTGAGCTGATCCGCAGCGCAATCTTCCCCAGGACCTGAAAAACCAGGCCAATCGATCACCAGAAAAATTTCAGGAGAAACCGTGACACTCGCAGCAAAGTTGTATCGTATTTTTGCCCTCGTCACTTTCGCTGGCGCACTTACTGCGCAGGCGCAGATCGTCGGCGCCAACCTCAGCGGGTCGGTCCACGATGCGAGCGGCGCCTCCGTCGCTGGTGCAACGGTCGTGGTGCGCCAGGCTGAAACCGGAGCCACGCGCACCCTCGCCACCGATTCAGAAGGGCGCTTCTTCGCACCATCTGTGCCCGTCGGTCCCTACACGGTTTCCGCGGCACATGAGGGATTCGAAACGCAGCAGCAAACTGGCATTACGCTGACTGTGGGTCAAAGCCTGCAATTGAACTTCGTGCTCGGTCTTGCGACCGTGCAGCAGCAGGTGGTTGTTGTCGATTCCGGAGAGACCGTGAACATAACGACGCAGCAGACCGCCGGCTTGATCGACGAGCGCCAAGTGAAGGAACTGCCACTGAACGGCCGCAGCTACGACGAGTTGCTCACGCTCAATCCTGCGACCGTGAATTACACCAACGAGCGCTCAGGCGGCATCGGCTCGTCGAATTCTTCAGTCGGCAATATGTTCGCCGTGAGCGGACGCCGTCCGCAGGACAATCTTTTTCTGCTGAACGGAATCGAGTACACCGGCTCCTCGCTCATCAACGTCACGCCCGGCGGCACCAGCGGGCAGTTGCTCGGGGTGGATGCGGTGCGCGAATTCAACGTCGCCTCGGACACCTATGGCGCGACCTACGGAAAGCGCGATGGCGCGCAGGTCAGCATCGTTACCTCTTCGGGCACAAATCATCTGCGCGGCACTGCGTTTGAATTCATTCGCAACAGCGCGCTCGATGCGCGCAATTATTTCGATCAGGGCGCCATTCCTGAATTTCAACGCAACCAGTTTGGCGGTTCGCTCGGCGGCCCGATTCGCGCCAACAAGCTCTTCCTCTTTGGCAACTACGAAGGCTTCCGCCAGAACTGGGGACTGAGCGCTGTCACGTTGGTGCCCGACAATGAAGCGCGCCTGGGCTACCTCCTCAACTCGGCCGGCGTGGAGCAAAAAGTCGGTGTCAACGCGGCGGTTGCGCCCTTGCTGGCGTTGTGGCCAGTACAAAACGGTCCTGAGTTAGGCGGCGGTATTGCCGAAGCTTTCAGTCATCCACCGCAGCATATTCACGAAGACTTCGGCACGGCGCGCTTCGATGACAACCTGAGTGGCAAGGATCTCCTGTTCGCTGTTTACACGGTGGACGATAGCGCGGCGAATACGCCTTCCGCGAATCCGCTGAGTTACATCAACGAGAGCTTGCGCGAACAAGTTGCGAGCGTGCAGGAGCAGCACGTCTTCTCGCCGGCGCTGCTGAATACCTCGCGCTTTGGCTACTCGCGAGCTAGCTACTTCTTCACCGGCTACTCGCCGATCTCGCTACCCGGATGGGTGACCGGCGAGCCGATCGGCGCCATCGTCATCAGCGGCAGCACGGCCTCGAACGGCGCGTCGGCCATTTCGCAGGCCGGCCTCAATGTCGGCAGCAACAACACCGCAACGCGCAATCTCTTTACGGTGGACGATCATGTCTTTTGGTCGCGCGGGCGGCATCAAATCGAGGCAGGCGGGTGGCTGCAGCGCATCCAGTCGAACGATCTGCTGGCGCAGGATCAATACGGACAGGCTTCGTTCAGCACGCTGCAGACGTTCCTGCAAGGCACGGTGAAAACATTCACGGTTGTTCCCTCGCCCACTGATTTGGGCTGGCGCTCTCTGGAAGGTGCGGCCTTTGTGGAAGACACCATCAAGCTGACACCGCGGCTTGAACTGCGCGCAGGTTTCCGCTCCGAGTCGACGAACGGATGGAATGAAGCGCAGGGCCGCGCGGCGAACTATGCCGTCGTAAGCGGCGTTCTGCAAACCCAGCCTGTCATCGGCGGATCGGCGCTAAGCAAGAACAACGCGGTCTTTCTGCCCGAGCCGCGTGTGGGCTTTGCGTGGGACGTGTGGGGCAACGGGAAGACAGCGGTGCGTGGCGGCTTCGGTCTCTATCACGGCCTGCTCGACACGCTCGATTATCGCCTTGACCAGACCGCACCGTTCAACACGGCCGAGTCCATCTCGAACATCGCGGTATCGAAGCTCACCATCACGCCGGGAACGCCGCCGCCTGCCGGCACGAAAGTCTCGCCGAGCAATGTGCAGCCCGACATCGCCACGCCCGCAGTGCTTACCTGGAGCCTGCGCATCGAGCAGCAGATTGCGCCGCGCACTTCACTTACCCTCGGTTACGTGGGTTCGCACAGCTATCATCAGATCCTTTCGGAGGACATGAACGAGCCTGTGCCAACGTATGAAGCCGACGGCACAGTCTTCTATCCTGCGGGCGCGGCAGACGCGAACCCGGCGCTTGCCAACTCAACATCGTGGGTGTCGCAGGGCGTCGGCGCGTATCACTCGCTGGTTGTCGATGTGCGCCGTTCTTTCGCCTCGGGGTTTCAGTTCCGCGGCAACTACACCTTCTCAAAGAACCTCGACGACGGCTCGGCGTGGAACACCAGCGTCAGCGGCAACACGCCCGCGTTCGTCGAATTCCCGCTCGACCCGAAACTCGATTGGGGTCCGGCTGCAACGGACGTGCGCCAGGCAGGCTCGTTCAACGGCAGCTACGAATTGCCTTTCGGCGCGAATCGGCGCTTCCTGAATCATACGGGCAGGCCGGTGAACTTTATCGTTGGCGGCTGGACGGCCAGCGGCATCGTAACCGCACAAACTGGCTTCCCTTTCACACCGCAACTCGGCTACAACCCCACAGGCAACGGCGACACGCGCAACCCCGTGCGCCCGAATTGGAATCCCGATTTCAGCGGGACGCTTTATCCGCACACGCCCAATCAATACTTCAATCCATCGGCGTTTCTTCCGCCCGCAACGGGGACCTACGGCAACGTCTCGCGCGATTCTCTTACTGGACCCGGATTGACTGAAGTCGATTTCTCAGCCACGCGCAATGCACATCTCACCGAACGGCTCGGCCTCCAGTTCCGTGCGGAGTTCTTCAACATTCTCANNTCGGCGACATCGGGTATTTCGCCTACGGCTGGCGTGATCACAGCAACATCGACAACATCGCGCCAGATCCAGTTTGGGGCAAAGCTGCAGTTCTAGCTGAATACGTTAATCAAACATCAACCTGCTTTCCCGCCTCAGCCGCGCTCTTCGACTGGGGTGGGAAACCACAGATATACATCAGCCGTTCCCCGTACCTCCCGCAAACTCTCCATCCGTTATCCTGTTTCTTGCAGACACAATCCCAGGAACGTACCGCGCCGGGCCGTCGAGCGGCAGCCGCCGTGGCATTGTGCGGTGTCTGCGCCTTCCTCGAGCTCTATTGCACGCAGCCGTTGCTGCCCATGCTGGCGCGGCTTTTTCACGCTTCGAAAACCGGCGTAGGCATGACGGTTTCCGCGGCCACGCTGGGGGTCGCTATCTCGGCGCCCATCTTTGGAGCGCTGACGGAGCGGCTTCCGCGCAAGCGCGTTATCGTCGCATCGCTCGTCGGCATCTCGCTGCCCACGCTGCTCGCCGCCACATCCACGTCGCTTGCCCAGCTCGTTTTCTGGCGATTTCTGCAGGGCATCACCGTCCCCGGCGTGATCGCCGTACTCGTGACCTACATCGGCGAGGAGTGGCCTGCAGACCAGGTCGCGCTCATCATCAGCTTCTACGTTAGCGGCACCGCTCTCGGCGGCTTCATTGGCCGCGTCTCCGCCGGCATTCTTGCTGACCGGTTCAGTTGGCGCGTAAGCTTTCTAGCACTCGGCGCCTTGGCGCTGGCCGGTGCAGGAGCCGTGGCCCTGTGGCTGCCGCATGGGCGCAATCGCACCAAGCCGCAGCATCGACTTGATGCCCTTCCCTCGTTTCCCTACCAGGTGCAGGGGCTCTTTCGCAGCCGCCGCCTCATCGCAACCTTTGCTGTCGGGTTCAACGTGCTTTTTTCGCTGGTGGGCGTCTTCACGTGGATTACTTTCTATCTCGCAGCCGCGCCGTTTCATCTTTCAACTACTGCGTTGAGCTCGTTGTTTTTCGTGTATCTCGTCGGTCTTGTGGTCACGCCCGCCGGTGGCTATCTCATCACGCGCGTCGGTCTGCGCGCAGGCATCGGCGGGGCCATCGCGTGCTCCATCGCCGGCGTGCTGCTCACGCTTGCGCATTCGCTTCCCGTTGTCATCCTCGGATTGGCCATGCTTTCAAGCGGCGTCTTTGTGGCCCAGACCGCTTCGCAAAGCCACCTGCGCGTCGCGGCTCCGACGGGAGCGCGCGTCACTGCGGCGGGAATCTATATTACCTTCTACTATCTTGGCGGGACAGCAGCAGGCGTTGTTCCCGGAGCTTTCTGGGCTCTCGGCAAATGGCCCGCCTGCGTCGCATTTATCGTTGCCATGCAGCTCATCGCGCTCACGATTGCCTTATTTGGCTGGCGAACGCCGCAAGCGGTCGGGAGCACAGCCTAGCAGGCAAACCAAGCAGCGAAAAGCACAATTCCTGCACCTCCACGCCGCTTTTTGGAATCTAAATTTTCGTATGCCTAATCTGTAGAATCATTGAAAGGGCAGCGCTTCGGCGTCCCGAGCCCTCTCCCCAACGATCTACAACCCAAAGCAGAGTTAAAGGAACAGTCTTGGCAGATACTTCTCTGGCTCCAACAGCCGCAGCCAGCGCGGAGACTACGATCACGAATCCGGACGTGGCGAGCCCCGCACGGTGGAAGCCGCGCGTGAACCCGTGGCTAATCGCCATGACCGTCGCCCTTGCGGCGTTCATGGAAGTGCTCGACACGTCCATCGCGAACGTCGCCCTGCCGCACATCGCCGGTTCGCTCGGTGCCTCCACAGACGAGGGCACCTGGGTCCTGACCAGCTATCTGGTCTCCAACGCCATCGTCCTTCCGCTCGGCGGATGGGCTTCCAGCGTCCTTGGCCGCCGCAACTTTTTCGTCTTGTGCATCATCATTTTCACCGTCTCCAGCTTCCTGTGCGGCGCGGCCCCATCGCTTCCCATGCTGCTTCTATTCCGCATCATTCAGGGTGCCGGCGGCGGCGGCCTGCAGCCCATGGCCCAGGCCATCATGGCGGACTCATTCGAACCCCACAAGCGTGGCCAGGCATTCGCCCTTTACGGCCTCGTCGCCGTTCTCGCGCCCTCCATCGGCCCTACCATGGGCGGCTGGATTACTGACAATTTCTCCTGGCGCTGGATCTTCTATATCAACATCCCCGTCGGCATCCTCGCCTTCTTCCTCGTCACCCGCCTCGTTGAAGATCCCCCGTGGATCAAGGCTGACCGCTCCCGCCTGCTCAAAATGGACTACCTCGGCCTCGCCTTCCTCACCATCGCCATGGGCGGCATGCAGATCATGCTCGACAAGGGCGAGGAGAATGACTGGTTCTCCTCCAACTTCATTCGCTTTTTCGCCTTCCTCTTCGTCTCCGGCATGATCGCCCTCATCTGGTGGGAGTGGCGGCAAAAGGACCCTCTCATCAATCTCAAGGTATTCCGCTTCAAAAATTTCGCCATCTGTTGTTTCTTAATGATGCTGGTCGGCGGTGTGCTCAACGCCAACACCGTCCTCCAGCCGCAGTTCATGCAGCAGCTTCTGGGCTGGACTGCCACCACCGCCGGCCTCGCTCTCACCGCCGGTGGTTTCACCCTGGTCATCGTCATGCCCCTTGCCGGCATCGCCACCAGCAAGATATCCGCGCGCTACCTCACCGCCCTCGGCTTCCTCCTGTTCATCATTACTTTCCGCGTCGCGGCTGAGGTCACCACGCTCAACATGACCTTTGCACAGGCTTCATGGCTGCGCGTCGTCCAAATGATCCCGCTGCCCTTCTGCTTCATCTCCATCACCACCGCCGCGTACGTCGGCATGCCCAAGGAAGATTCGAATCAGGTCGCCGGCCTCATCAACTTCGCCCGCAACATCGGCGGCAGCATCCTCATCGCGGTCACCAACGCCCAGGTCACCAACCGCACTCTTTGGCACGAGCAGCATCTTCAAAGCGCCATGGGCCCAGCTTCCATCGGCTACCAGCGGCAGCTCAGCGGCCTCACCGGCTTCTTCGGCACCGCTTTCGGCGACCCCAACGGCGCAGGCAGGGCCCTCGCCAACATCTATAACCAGCTAAACCTCCAGGCCGGCGTGCAAGGCTATCAAGACGTCTACATGGAGCTGTCTTACATGTCCATCTTCCTGGTTTTCCTCGCTTTCCTGCTCAGCAAGAACAGGCCCGGCCAGGGTGCGGGTGGCGGGGCGATGCACTAGAATGACCAGTTGCGCCGACAATTGTGAATCCGGCAATCTACAGTTCATCGGTCATCGAACCAGACGAAGGCAAGGACTCAATGGCACAGATTATCTCCGACCTGACCCGCGCCGCCGTTCTCAGCATGGACCTGCAGACCGCTATCGTCTCGATCTACACGAAGAGCCAGCCGGACTTCCTTTCGCGGGTGGCGGGCGTGCTGACAGAAGCAAGAGCGCGTGCGATGACCGTGATTCATGTGCAGGTCGGCTTTCGTCCCGGGTTTCCTGAAGTTTCGGAGCGCAACCAGCTCTTCGGCGCCATCAAGACCTCTGCGCAATGGCAGCAGGTGTTTCAGGGACCGGCCGGTGCGATTCATCCGGAGGTTGCACCGGTAAACGACGAGCCCGTCGTCGTGAAGCACCGAGTGAATGCGTTCCACGGTACGGATCTCGAAATGATCCTGCGCGCGAAAGAGATCGACACGCTGATCCTCTTGGGCATCGCGACCAGTGGCGTGGTTCTCTCCACGCTGCTTGACGCCAGCGATGCCGACTACCGGCTGATTGTTGTGAAGGATTGCTGTATAGACCTCGGGGCGGACGTGCAGACCTGCCTTATCGAGAAGATCTTTCCACGGCGGGCTACGGTTTTGTCCTCGGACGAGCTTCGCGAAGCGCTTGCCTAAATCCGATACAAGCCTTATCTGTGATCTTTTTACGTGGCACCCTCAGGATTCCCAGCGAGCATTCCTCATCGCTGGGTTCAAACATGGGGAGGGCAAAATTGGCGGGCCGAATTTGGACGGGGCAGGCGAAAACGCCAGAGACCTTGCGGCCTCTGGCGCTCTCCGGGTGTCCTGATAGCTCATCGGATCATGCATCGTCCCGTTCAGCCTCTCGTGCTGGTTCCGGGTTTCCCCGGCTCCTGCATCCTCCGGCTTGGCTAGTTGCGCGTCTCCGGGTTGCCCCGTACTCCGCGTTCTTTGGCCGCGCCGGGTGACCGATTCCGCAGGTTGCCCCACTTCCCCGGTCCTTTGGCTGTGCCGGCGATGGATCTTCGAGTTGCCTCGAATCTCGCATCCTTCCGCGCTGCCGGTTTCAGTGATTCGCCGGGTCGCCCCGTTTTCCTCACTTCCTCCGCAACGCTTTCGATCCAGGCTTCAGGTTTCCCCTCGTCCTTGATCTCCGGCTTTGCCGGCGACGGAGCTCCGAGTCGCCTCGAATCTCGCATCCTTCGGCGGTGCCGATTGACCGATCTCCAGGTCGCCCTGAACTCCGGTCCCTCGGTATCGCCTTCGATCCGTTCTTCGGGTTGCCCCGCCTCGCGGATCGTCCGGCTCCGGCCGGTGGTCTCCCAAGTCGCCTTGGGCCTCGCACCCTCCGGTTGTGCCAGCGGTGAGTCTTCGAGTCTCCCCGAACCTCTTTTCCTCTGGCATCCCAGTGGTGAAGCTCCGAGTTGCCCCGGCTCTTCGCTCCTCTGGTTCCGTCGGTGGTCCCGACTTTCAGGTTGCCCTGAATCTCAGGTCCTCCGCCGTTTCCGATGACTGGATCTACGGGTCGCCCCGCATCTCTGTCTCTCGGCTGTCCGTCTATGCTTCCCCGGGTTACCCCGGCTCCGCAATCTACGGTTGGGTCGATGATGAATCCCTGGCTGTCCTCGAACTTTGCATCCTCAGCTTGCGCCGCGGATGAATCTTCGTGTCCAGCAGGTCCAGCTTTTCCTGCCTGACCGTCGACGCTTTCTTAATCTCACTCGGCTTTCCACCGTCAGCTTGCGCCTCCAGTGAATCACCTCACTCAACCAATCCTGCGTCTCTTGCCTGACCGGAGCTGCTGTCCAACTCCCTACAGGGTCACCAACTGAATGAGATAGTAGGACGGTTCGATCTGTGGATGCAAGTGTAAAACCCCGGTTAATTTGTGGATATCACCATGCGCGGTGCATTCATTTACGAGACTCGAGTTTATGCGGATATTTGCACGAAAAGTGCAGCATTTATGCGGTGATTTGTGACTTAGCGATATGCACAGAGGGATGGTTTTCGGGATGATTTTCGGATTAGTGTTGCAGCTCACACTTAGGCGACTGATCGCTTTCCAGAGTCGGTAATTCTAGGAGTCGATGATTGGATAGCTCGGATTGAAGGGGAAGATCAGTTCATCTTCGGAGGGCACCGCCTTGCCATTCACGGTGGCCGGTTGGAAGCGCCAGGTCTTCACTGTGTCGAGGACAATCTGGTCGAGTTTGGTGCCCATGCCTTTCACCAGGGTCTCGCGCACTACCTGGCCGAGTGCGTCCAGGTCCACATCCACCACGATTTTCACTTCGGAGGATGGCAGAAGCGACCGGTCGGTCACAGGCGGACGGGGCGAGTAGGTTGGGAAAGCGGGACGCGCGTCTTCGGCGTCGCTGCCGTTGCCGCTCAAGGCCTGGGCCGATCCATCGCCTGCGTGGGGCGTCCTGGGTGCTCCGCCGCCGGACATCTCAGGATGTTTTGGTGGGATGGGGAGAATCGTCTTCTTGGCCGCTTCCGGGTCGGCCGTCGGCTTGCGGGTATGCGCCGCGAAATCCGCTGGGGGCAGCGGAATTCTGACGGCATGGGAACCGCCCGCGGTCTCGAGCAGAGCCAGGGCCGGGCGATCCGCGGGTTCGATCACGCGTGTTCTGGCCATACGGCCCAACTGCATCGCGAGGGCGAGAATGCTCAGGTGCAGCGCGAGCGAAAGCAAGATTGACGGAAGGCGCCGTTTGGCCTGTCGGGTCGGAGCCTGTTCGGTTGGGGAATGCATGGGGACCTCTCCCTTTGCGAGCTTCGTCCGGTGCATTGATTTTCGCACAGGTGGCGAGGATCCACCGAAACGCCGAAGGCCTGGAGACTCGGCCAAGAGTGTGAGAAATTTTCTGCAATATCGATGTGGATAACTGCAAATATTTCTTGGGGGGGAGGGGGGGTACCCCAGTGTACCCCTTTCCGCTCTTGTTACGCGGTGCGCGGATTTGTGCTCATTTCCATTGTGCCTGGAAGCGACTCAATTTTGCGCAGGGACTGACCGTCGTATACCGCAGGTCTCGCTTGTCAAGCGTTCGGCGCGGCGAAACCGATGCGACGACGCGGCTGTTTGGGTGGAGTCATCAACTGCCGAATCGCATCGAACACAACCCTGAACTGCGCGTCGTACTTACTTTCCATCTCCTCGAACCGTCGAGCCAGGTCCCGATGGGTCGCCAGGATCTCCCGCAGCTTAACGAACGCGCGCATGATGGCAATGTTCACCTGGACGGCGCGGGGGCTGCGCAGGACGCTCGAGAGCATGGCCACGCCCTGCTCGGTGAATGCCAGCGGAAGATACCTGCGCCCACCCCGCCCGTTTGAGGTCACATTTTGTGACCTCAAAGCGGTCGAGTCCCAATAGTCCCTCAGGCCGTCCGCTTCTTGCTGTGTCAACTGGAACATAAAGTCGTGGGGAAAGCGTTCGATGTTCCGCCTCACGGCCTGGTTCAGCACCTTGGTGGCCACGCCGTACAACTCCGCCAAATCCGCATCGAGCATCACCTTTTGGCCGCGCATCGACAGGATGCGCTGCTCCACCCGCTCTGCCGGGACAAGGGCGTTTGAGGTCACAGGTTGTGACCTCAAACTGCTGATTGAACGCGCTGGCATAGTTACACGGTAGCGCACGGAGAGCACGATAGAAGTGTCTGAAGTCACGGGCGCGCTGAGGAATTGCGTTTCATGGGCCGTAATCCGGCGAAACGGGGATTGGTTGCAAAACCGGGGGATTGGAGGTGGTCGAGTTTCATTCGTTACTCAACCGGATTGAAGGGAACGGTCGAGATTGATCGTTCTGGACTGGGTGGGAGCGGGAACCAGCGCGGTCCTATCTGAAGTGCCTGTCGTTGGATGATTGAGGTTCGTGCTTTCCCAGGTCTCAGAAGCGAGACCTGTGGCACCCATTGTCGTGCACGTTGAAACAGTGTCAGACCTGGGCCACCCGCCAACTCGCCTATCGAGATTGAAGCTCAGAGACTTTCAGTAGAGGACGATCTTGTCCCCATCCAGCCACTCTGGAGCCTGGTGTGAGCTGGCGTCAGGATGGGATGACAATATCCAACGAAAACGCGTCAAACCAATCTTGACTTCTATGAGGAGTTCATCTTGCTTTGCGGGCAGACAGGGATCAAATTCGTCCTTCCCGATGGCATGGGCGATCGGCTGGCGAGATTTCCGAATCTTCTTGAAAGGGGCAACAGTCTCCGCAGAAATGTCCTTGTTATCGCGATTGCGGTAATGACGCTTCAACCATCTCTCTAGCAACGAGAGCGTTCCCAACTGGCGCACCTCGACCGTCCCATCCTTCCTTGGAATTGACTCTTCGAGAGGGATGTCGCCCTTGAAGAATTCTCTGTTGATGTTGTCAGAAATCATCTTGTCGAGAAGGTGCACAAAGTTATCGAAGCTACCCTGCGTGGGTCGTAGCATCGAACAAAACTGGATTGGTCTCTTGTGGCTGTCGTAAGTCTCTTTGAATAGAGGCGGCTTACCGATTAGTTCACACAATTTGTTGATTTCAATCTGTTCCTCAATAAACGCTATGTAGACGGAGTAGTGTTCGGGCCACGCTCCCCATATCGAGGCCCGCTCGTAATCGCTATTCATAGTGCACTTTTCGTCGACTTCGTGCGTTTTCCAGTACATCTGATGCTCTGCCGACAGGTCAGAGAGGTATCGCAAAAAGACAGCCACCACTCTTCGCCGTTTTGAGTCGTACCCAATTCCAAACGACTGAATTGTGATCTTGTCGCGTTCTCTCGTTTCTTCCGATTCGTACGCCTTGTTTCCTATGCTGATAGACCCGTTGCTGTCTCCGAACCAACAGAGATAGCGGGGATCACGAAAGTAGCGCTCCAAGACGGGCAGTTCGAAAAAAACAGGCAATAGCTGTGGTTCAGCGAGCGCTAACCGCCTTGTATAGGGTCGATCGTCAAAGGAGTTTCCTATACGTGCTGCCGCGATCGTTGATGACGGATAAACGCAAATCCCGTCAGGCGCTTCATTCTCCATTTGTGAGATCTGAAGTTCGAGGGGAAGATCCTTCAGTCGTTTAATGTGCGGATTTTCCGAGATGCTTTCGAAGGCTAATGTAACTTTGTCTTCTCTTATGAGTAAGCCAAGTTTCTGCTTGAGTGTTTCGAGGTCGAGTGTCGAGATGCGGACGAGACCCGACAGGGATATTCCATCGAAGTCATGTGATCGAGCGAAACTCTCCCAGACGATTTCAGCTAAGCCATCGTTTGCGAATTCTCGCTCCATCTCTTCGCCCGAGGAAATTTTCTCTGCCGATACGGTTCAAGTACGGCGGTTCTATGCCGTGACGAGCGCTTTCGCGGCCGGATTCTTCGCGAACATTGCCTTGATACCGCGGATCGCCTGCCGGGTGCGCTCTTCGTTCTCGATGAGGCTGAATCTCACATGCCCGTCGCCGTAGTCGCCGAAGCCTATGCCGGGGCTTACGGCTACCTTTGCTTCCGTCAGCAATAACTTCGAAAACTCCAACGAGCCGAGGTGACGGTAGGGCTCGGGGATCTGAGCCCAGACGAACATGGTGGCCTTGGGGCTGGGGACGTGCCAGCCGGCTTTGTTGAGTCCTTCGATGAGCACGTCGCGGCGGCTTTGGTAGTTCTCGCGAATCTCGGTGACACACTCCTGCGGGCCTTCGAGGGCAAGAATGCTCGCGACCTGGATGGGCGTGAAGGTGCCGTAGTCGAAGTAACTCTTCAAGCGCGCGAGGGCGTTGACGAGCACCGGATTGCCGACCATGAAGCCGACGCGCCAGCCGGGCATGTTGTAACTCTTCGAGAGGGTGAAGAACTCGACGGCGACGTCTTTGGCGCCGGGGACTTCAAGGACGCTGGGCGGCTTGTAGCCGTCGAAGCCGAGGTCGGCGTAGGCGAGGTCGTGGATGAGATGGAAGCCGTATTGGCGGGCCAGCTCGACGAGGCGCGCGAGGAAGGGCAGGTCGACGCATTGCGTGGTCGGGTTCGAAGGGAAGTTGACGATGAGGGCCTTGGGGCGCGGGACCATGCGCGGGATCAGGTCTTCCAACTGCGCAAGAAAGGAGTCGCAATCGACGATGGGGACGCTGACCACGTGGGCGCCGGCGATGACGGGGCCGTAGATGTGGATGGGGTAGCTCGGGTTGGGCACGAGCACGGTGTCGCGCGAGTCGAGGATGGCGAGGCAGAGGTGGGCGATGCCTTCCTTGGAGCCGATGGTGACGATGGCTTCGGTGTCGGGGTCGAGCGAGACCGCGTAGCGCGACTGGTACCAGTTGCAGATGGCCTTGCGCAGGCGGGGCAGGCCGNNCCGTCGGGGTTGCCCATGCCGAAGTCGATGACGTCTTCTCCGCGGCGGCGCGCGGAGACTTTCATCTCGCCGGTGATGTTGAAGACGTAAGGCGGGAGGCGCTGAATGCGGCTGAACTCTTCCATGATGATTCAAGTTTACCGTGAACAGTGGTCAGTGATCAGCGGGCGGTTGTCAGGGAGTGGCGTTCGTCACGCTGAGGGAATCAATTTGAAAACACAGTGGTTCCTTTTGGACAGTTTTTTTATGCGGCGGTGGGAAAATGGGTATGGGACTAGTCCGCCGCTGCGAGCATGGCCGCATTGCTTCCACTATGGGGAACACGGCCTGACCCTCTCGATTTGAGCCCGGCAACGGCGGCTCGTCCTGGCGGAGAGGCCGATGAACGCCCTCTTGATTTACCCGCAGTTTCCCGATACCTACTGGAGTTTCAAACATGCGCTGCGCTTTGTGGGCAAGCGGGCGGCGCAGCCCCCGCTGGGACTGATGACGGTGGCGGCNNGAGCCGCTGGTGGGGATTGTGGAGCGCTGCCGGGCGCGCGGGTTGCGGACGGTGGTGGGTGGGCCGATTGCGAGCAGCTTGCCGGCTGCCGAACTCAAGGCGGACCACGTGGTGATTGGCGAGGCTGAGAGCCTGATTGCCGACCTGGCGCGCGATCTGGAGCAAGGCACGGCGAAGCCCATGTATCAGGCGACCGAGCGACCGGAGATGAGCACGAGTCCATTGCCCGATTTGAGCCTGTTAAAGATGCGGCGCTACTCGACCATGGCAGTGCAATACTCGCGCGGCTGTCCATTCAACTGCGAATTCTGCGACATTATTGAAATCTACGGGCGGCGGCCGCGGACCAAGGCGGTCTCGCAGGTGTTGGCGGAGCTGGACCAGCTGCGGGCCGCGGGCTGGCGGGAGGCGGTGTTCATTGTCGACGATAACTTTATTGGCAATAAGGCGCGTGCGAAGGAGTTATGCGCGGCGCTGGCGGAGTGGCGCAACCAATATAGGACTAACTTCGACTTCAGTACTGAGGCGTCGCTGAATCTTGCCGATGATGCGGAGTTGATGCAACTAATGAAGGACGCCGGATTTAAGTCGGTCTTTCTAGGAATCGAGACTCCCGATGAATCGGGACTTATCGCGACGAATAAGTTGCAGAACACGCGGCGCAGCCTGCTGGATAGCATCGCCACTATCCAGAGTTATGGCATGCAGGTGATGGGTGGCTTCATCCTCGGCTTCGACACTGATCGCGAAGATATTTTCGACCGCATGGTGGAGTTCATCCAGAAGAGCGGTATTCCGATTGCGATGGTGGGGCTGTTGCAGGCTATGCCGGGGACGCAACTCTTTCGGCGGCTTTGGCGGGAGGGGCGCATTCTGGATGCAGGCGCGGGCGATAATACAGATGACAAGTTGAACTTTCTGCCTAAGATGGACGCGGCGCAGTTAGTGGAGGGTTATCGCTCAGTGCTGAAGCGGATTTATAGTTGCGAGGCCTACTACGAGCGCGTGAAGCTCTACCTGAGCAGGACACAGCCCAAGCGCGGCGAACAGAAATTCAAACAGAGATGGCTTACGCGCGGCAATGCACAGGCCATCGTCACTTCGATCGTCCGCCAGGGCATCTTTGGCCGTAGTCAGTGGAGTTACTGGAAGTTCGTTGCGGCGGCGGCCACGCGTTACAGGCGGTGTTTTCCCGCGGCTATGACCTTGGCGGTGATGGGTTATCACTTCCAGGTCATGACGAAGCGGGTCCTCGCCGGGGCGCTGGATTCTGTGCCGATCTGATTCCAGGGCGCGTTGCAGTGCCACCGGCGGCATGCGTTGCGCGCGAAGTATTTCCTCGTGATCTGGGGGACGACATGATACAGTAAAGACAGCATCGTCGAATCCGAAATGGTGTTCTTGCCTGTTCTGGCTGTACCGCTGACTCGCAAACAATTCCACACAGAGTTCAGCGATACACTCCAACGAAAAAGGAAATAGTTACAGATATGGAACAGGGAACAGTGAAATGGTTTAACGACGCCAAAGGGTTTGGCTTTCTGAGCCGCGCCAACGGCGAGGATGTGTTTGTGCACTTCTCGGCAATCCAGAGCAACGGATTCCGCTCGCTGCAGGAAGGCCAGGCGGTCCAGTTCAACGTAGTGAAGGGACCAAAGGGCTGGCAGGCTGAAAACGTCCAGGTTGTGTAAGTGAAGACGAGCGACACCTGAGAGGGGCCAGTTTGGCCCCTCTTTGCACTTATCGCTGGTTCTAACCTCGGCTAAGGCTGCTGGAGCTTTCCAATGCCCGCAATGGCGCAGGATAAGTATCAATTAAGGACTCTCCACGAAGAGATCGACCTGTTCGATCGCAAACTGGCGCATATTGTGCGCTACGAGGACTTCCGTTGTGACGCCGATCGCGACGCGGAAGTGAAGCGGCTGACCTCCAAGCGCGAGTTGCTGGCGCGAGCGGCGCGACAGATGGCGCACGATGGGATCGAATACAAGAACTCCGAGCTGCCGCGGTCGTTTCGAACCGAGCTGGAGGCGACCGGCACGGACGGTGCGGTTGCAACGACGCCGGATGAAGCCCCGGCGACTCCGCGCAAGAAGGCCGCCCGGGCGCGCGTGCCTTCGCCTTACGCCGGCACTTCGCTGGATTTTCAGAAGGGCCTTCTGGAATACAAGAAGAAGAAGAACAAAGCTTAGCTTCGGACTGGTTCTGAGGTCCAGGACGATGTGTTGAGCGCGGTCCGGTGGGGACTGCGCGGGCGATGTGGGTCCTGTACGATGGCGCTGTGGCGCTGCTCTCCATTGAAAATCTGAACATTTGTTTTGGGTCGACGCAGGCAGTGCGTGGGCTCTCGCTCTCGATTGCGCCAGGTGAATCGCTGGGGCTGGTGGGCGAATCCGGTTCGGGGAAGTCGGTTACGGCGCTGGCGGTTCTGCGATTGCTGGATGCGGCGGCGACGGTCTCGGGGCGGATCGAGTTCGACAGAAGGGATCTCGTGGCGCTTCCGGCCGAAGAGATGCGACGGCTGCGCGGGCGCGAGATCGCGATGATATTCCAGGAACCGATGACGGCGCTGAATCCGGTGCTGCCGGTGGGCGAGCAGATTGCGGAAGCGGTGCGGGTGCATCAGCGGGAGCTGTCGCGTCGGCAGGTGCGGGAGAAGGTGATCGAGGCGATGCAGGCGGTGTCGCTGCCGGATCCAGCGGGACGGTACGGCGATTATCCGCATCAGTTCTCGGGCGGGCAGCGGCAGCGGATTCTGATTGCGATGGCGATTGCGAACCGGCCGCGTCTGCTGATTGCCGACGAGCCGACGACGGCGCTGGATGTGACGGTGCAGGCGCAGATTCTGGAACTGCTCGCCGATTTGCGGGAGCGGTTCGGGTTGGCGATGCTGTTTATCTCGCATGACCTTGCCGTTGTTTCTCAGGTTGCGGACCGGGTTGCGGTAATGCGGCACGGGTTGCTGCTGGAGGAGGCGCCGCGGGCAGCGATATTTCGCGAGCCGCTGCATCCATATACGCGCAGCCTGCTGGGCGCGGTGCCGACGATGCGGACGGACCTGCAGGAGCCGCTGTCGATCGTGGGTGCGTCCGGCGGCGAACCCGCTGACGTTCCGTTGCGCGAGGCGGCGCCGGGACACTGGGCGCGGGTCTGAAAGGCAGCAGAACCAGCGAAAAGCAGCAAGAGTCGAGCAAAACGCCAGCGAAACGTCCAGGGCGGACGTTAAAAACAAGCGACAAAGGTGCGCTCCATCTAATAAGGTAGTAAACGGTCTACCCCACCGCGCCAGCCCCGGGCGTGCCGGGTGCTCCGGTCCGTGAGATCCATCGCGCAGAGCGCGGTGGAAAAGCGGGCCGATATTCTTGCCATGCGCGCTCTGCTCATTTCCGACATTCATGCCAACCTCGAGGCTCTCGAAGCGGTGCTGGCCGCAGCTCCAGAGCACGACGTGGTGTGGAACTTGGGCGATGTGGTTGGGTACGGCGCAAATCCCAACGAAGTAATCGAGGAGACGCGGCGGCTGGGCAACGTGTTTGTGCGCGGCAACCATGATCGTGTGTGCAGCGGACTGGGCGGCATCGAAGAGTTCAATCCTGTGGCGCAGAGGGCGGCGCGATGGACCGAGTGCGTGCTGACGGGGGAGCATCGCGATTGGCTGCGGCACATGGCGGTGGGCCCGATCGCGCCGGACGGGCCGTTTGTGCGCTGCGTGCACGGATCGCCCGTAGACGAGGACGAATACGTGCTGACGGTGCGCGATGCGTGGCCTGCGCTGGAGGCGACTGACGCGCGGATTACGTTTTTCGGGCACACGCATGTGCAGGGCGGTTTCGCGACGAACGGGGACGAGTGGTTCCGGCTGAGTCCGCAGTATGCAGGACATCGACTGCACGGTGGATATCACGGAGAGCACGGTGCGCATACGGAAGCAGACGAGTTCGAGGTACAGCTTCGAGAAGGCGCGCGCTACCTGCTGAATCCGGGATCGGTGGGCCAGCCGCGGGACGGAGACTGGCGCGCTGCGTTCGCGGTGTATGACGACGCTCGCATGACGGTGACGTGGTATCGCGTGCCCTATGACGTGAAAGAGGCGCAGGAGCGGATCGTGCAGGCCGGTTTGCCGGACCGGCTGGCAGCGCGGCTAAGGGACGGGCGGTAGAGCAGAGCAAAGGGTCCAGCGTGCAGGGAGCGGCGAAGAGCCGCTCTTTTGCTTTGGGCGCAAGTACCCGTAGTCGTAGTTCTGGTCAGCGATGCGGCGATGGCGGAGAATAGGGCTATGCAGGATGCGAGGGTGATGACCGACGTTCCGGGGGCGCTGGAGGAGATCCAGGCGGGGCGGATGATTGTCGTCGTGGACGACGAGGATCGCGAGAATGAGGGCGATCTGATGCTGGCCGCGGAATATGTAACTCCCGAGGCGATTAATTTTATGGCGCGGGAGGGGCGCGGGCTGATTTGCCTGGCGCTGACCGAGGAGCGCGCGGATTATCTGCAGCTGGGGCCGATGACGGCGCAGAATTCGTCGCGGTTTGGGACGGCGTTTACCGAGACGATTGAGGCCCGGGAGGGCGTGACCACGGGGATTTCTGCCTATGATCGCGCGCGGACGATTCAGGTGGCCATCGATCCCAGGTCGTCGGCGCAGGATCTGACGCGGCCGGGGCATGTGTTTCCGCTGCGGGCGCGGAAGGGCGGAGTGCTGGTGCGGGCCGGGCAGACGGAGGCGTCGGTGGATCTGGCGCGGCTCGCCGGGCTGATACCGGCGGCCGTGATCTGCGAGGTGATGAACGACGACGGCAGGATGGCGCGGGTGCCGGACCTGCTGGAATTTTGTAACAGGCACGGTATCAAAATGCTGACGGTGGCGGAGCTGATCCGGCACCGGCTGCAGCATGAGCGCTACATTGTGCGGGTGGCGGAGAGCCCGATGCCGACGGAGTGGGGCGATTTTCTGATGATCGCGTACGAGAGCGAGGTGCATGGCGGGGAGAGCCATGTGGCGCTGGTGCGGGGCGATGTTAGCCAGAGTGACGGGGGCCAGGCCGAGCCCGTGCTGGTTCGCGTGCATTCGCATTGTCTGGCAGGCGATGTGTTTGGGACGACGCTGTGCGAGTGCCAGCGGATCCTGCGGCAGTCGCTGAAGATGATTGCCGAGGCAGGACGCGGGGCGCTGATCTATCTGCACAACGCGAGCCGCGGATTTGAGATTGACCGGACCGAGAGGCCGCATCGGATTGTGTTCCACCGCGAGGCGCGGGCGCGGGAGCGGCATGAGGATCGGCATCACCGGACTCTGCGGGAAGTGGGGCTGGGTGGACAGATTCTGGCGGACCTGGGAATTCATCGCATCCGGCTGCTGAGCAACACGCCGACGCATGTCCCGGCCCTGCAGGGGTTCAGCGTGGAGATTGTGGAACAGGTGCCGATTCCTTTCACAGAGCCGGTCACGCGGAGTTAAAGCACACTTAACAACACATCGATGCCGTCGTCTTCGGGCCCGGATTCGCCGGGCTGCGGGTAGTCCTGCAGCAGTTTGCGGTCGGCGAGGTCGCGGCGGAGTTGCGGGATGCCGAGAAACTGGAGGGCGTGGAGGCCGAGGTGCTCGGCGGCGCCGACGTTCTCCTGTTTGTCGTCGATGAAGAGAGCTTCGCTGAGAGGGACGCCGAGTTTTTCGCAGGTGAGGGAGTAGATGGCGGGGTCGGGCTTGGCGATGCCGAGTTCGCAGGACCAGATGAGTTGGTCGAAGTGGGCGAGCCAGGCGAATTCCTGGCGCATGGTGCGGAGGACGTCGGGGCCCATGTTGGAGAGGATGGCGGTGAGAAGGCCTGCGTCCTGGAGGGCGGCCGCCCAGGCGAGCATGGGTTCGTTGAGATGGCCGGTCCACGTGAGGACATCGTTTTCGATAAGGGCTTCGATTTGCGCTGGGGTGAAGGAGAGGCCGGCGTCGCCGGCGAATTTGGCCCAGTAGCCGGGGCCGTCGAGGACGCCAAGGTCGTAGTCACGGCGGTCACGCCAGTAGAGGCGTTCGAAGGCATCGTTGTTGAGGCCGGTGAGGGCGAGGAGGCGGCGGTGCGCGGCGGGGTCCGGGGAGCAGAGGACTTCGCCGTAGTCGAAGATGACGGCGCGGATGGGCATCTGGACCAGCGTACAGGGTGCAGGGTCCAGGGTGCGGGGCGGGCGCTGTGAAAAGATGAGCAGGTGCGATTTTCGGTGAGGACGGCGTGGGATTTAGCGGAGACGCGGCTGGCGCGGGCGCTGCGAGTGCGGCGTGCTGCGGGATTGCCGATGCTGGATCTGACGGCGTCGAATCCTACGCAGTGCGGGTTTACGTACGATGGGGCGGGGATTCTGGCGGCGCTGGGTGATCGCGCGGCGCTGGTCTATGATCCGGAGCCGCGCGGGATGCTGCGGGCGCGGGAGGCGGTGTGCGCCTACTACGCGGCTCGGGGTGCGGCCGTCGATCCGCAGCAGATTTTTCTGACTACAGGAACGAGCGAGGCTTACAGCTGGCTGTTTCGGCTATTGTGCGATGCGGGCGATGAGGTGCTGATCGCGCAGCCGAGTTATCCGCTGTTCGACTTTCTGGCGCAGATCGAGGATGTGCGGCTGGTGGCGTATCCGCTGGTGTACGACCACGGGTGGCAGATCGATTTTGCCGGCTTGCGCGAGCGGATCACGGCGCGGACAAAGGCGATTGCGGTGGTACATCCGAACAATCCCACGGGGCATTACACCAAGGCGGCGGAGCGGCGGGAGCTGGAGCGGATTTGCGCGGAGCACGGGCTGGCGCTGGTGGTGGATGAGGTTTTTCTGGACTCCTTCGCGGAGGGCGAGTCGCCGCTGTGCGGCCATAACGACAGCGCAGAGGGAAAGAGTTTCGCTGTCGGGGAGCAACCTTGCCTGACGTTTGTGCTGAGCGGCATCAGCAAGATTGCGGCGCTGCCGCAGATGAAGGTGGCGTGGATTCTGGCGATGGGTCCGGAGGGGGAACGGCGGGCGGCGTTGGATCGGCTGGAGGTGGTGGCGGACACGTTTTTGTCAATGAACGCCCCGGTGCAGTGTGCGTTGCCCGTTTGGCTCGCGGGGTGCGGAACGGTCCAGAAGCTGATTCGGGCGAGGACGCGCGGAAATCTCCAGAATTTAGATCAGATACTGTTACGAAATCTGCCGGTTACACGACTAGAGGTGGAAGCGGGATGGTACGCGGTGCTGCGGGTCCCGGCTCTCGAACGCGATGAGGATCTGGCGGTACGGCTGCTGGAGGAGCGCGGGGTGTACGTGCACCCTGGATCCTTTTTCGGATTTGGCGGCGCGGGATGGCTGGTGGTGAGTTTGCTGACCTCGGAGGAGGAATTTCGGCGGGGCATGGAGGAGGTTTGCGCGGAGTTTGGGGCGCGATGATGGATCCGTGCCGCCACGGGGCTGTCGGCCAGCTTTTTGAGCAGACACCCGGAAAACGCCCGGAATGGCGGATTTTCACGTTGCGGGCGTAACCTTTTAAGAATCGCCAGGCAGGTTCCAGGAATCTGCCTGTTTGTAATTGTTCACGCACACAGTGGATGACTCCAGGGCCCGGGCGCGCGAAGCCGGATCTCCAGACGGCTCTGCGGGGAGCCACATATGCCAGGCAAAACGGTCATCGTAACCGGCGCCTCACAAGGCATCGGAGCGGCCATTGTCCAGGCCTTTCTGGACCGCGGCTATAACGTAGTGGCCACGTCGCGCAATGTAACGAAGGCGGGGTTTGCGCCGTCGCCGCAGCTTGCACTGGTGGATGGTGACATCGGGCAGCAAACGACGGCGGAGCAGGTGGCGCGGGCGGCGATCGAAACGTTCGGGTCGATCGACCATGTTGTGAACAACGCGGGAATCTATTCTTCTAAGCCATTCACGGAATATACCGCCGAAGAACTTCGCGCCTTCGTCTCCACCAACCTTGATGGGTTCGTTTTCATTACGCAGATGGCTGTGAAACAGATGTTGAGGCAGGGGACCGGGGGCAGTGTGACGAGCATTTCCGCATCGCTCGCCGATAACCCGATCCGCGGGGTTCCGGCGTCGATTCCGATGATGACGAAGGGCGGAATTGACGCGATCACGCTGAGCCTCGCGAACGAATACGCGAAAGAGAAGATTCGCTTCAACGCGGTCGCGCCTGGGGTGGTGGCCACGCCGTTGCATGGGGGCAATCTGACGGCGCGGTCGCCGATGGGGACGGTTTCCGATCCGAAGGACATCGCCGACGCTGTTGTTTATCTGACCGAAGCCGGTCATGTGACCGGGGAGGTGCTGCACGTGGACGATGGTGCGCACGCAGGCAAATGGTAGGCGGTCAAGGGGCGGAGCGGGGCGGGGCGGAGCGCCGGCTGCAGGAACTTGGTATTGAGTTACCTGCTGCGCCGACGCCGTTTGGCACTTACCTCGAAACGTTGCAAACGGGCAACTTACTTTTCTTTAGCGGGATGCTTCCGGTTGTGGATCACAAGCCGAAGTACATTGGGCGGCTGGGCAAGGAACTGGATGCGGAGGCGGGACGAGATGCGGTGCGGACCGCGGCGTTGAGCGTGCTGGCGGCGGCGAAGAAGCATCTGGGCTCGCTCGATCGCGTGCGGCGCGTGGTTCGACTGGGCGTGTTCATGGCGACGTCGGGAGATTTCTTCGATCAGCCCCGGGTGGCGGATGCTGTTTCGGATCTGTTTCGCGATGTGTTTGGCGTGGAGGCGACGGGCGTGCGGCTGGTGATCGGCGTGGCCAGTCTTCCGCTGGGGATGCCGGTGGAACTCGAAGTGATCTTCGAAGTTACAGAGTAAGTCGAGCAGGAGTAAGTTGACCTCAACACTCACCAAAAACACAGGAGGATTTATGGCAGCAGCAGCTATCGCAGCAGCAACGATGAAAGTCGCGCAGATTGCAAAGCCGGGAGCGGGTTTCGAGGTAGTTGAGCGCGAAATCCCCAGGCCGGGTGCGGGACACGTACGGATCAAAGTGCAGGCCTGCGGTGTTTGTCACAGCGACGTGCTCACGGTAGAAGGCGCGTGGCCGGGAATTCAGTATCCTCGCATTCCAGGACATGAAGTGGCGGGAGTTATCGACGAAGTGGGGGCCGGTGTTGCTGTGTGGAAGAAGGGGCAGCGCGTGGGCGTTGGCTGGCACGGCGGCCAGGATAACACTTGCCCCGAATGCCGGCGGGGAGACTTCCGTAATTGCCGGAATCTGAAAATTGCAGGCATTAGCTATGACGGTGGATACCAGCAATACATGGTGGCTCCGGTCGAGGCGCTGGTCTCGATCCCGGATAGTCTGGGCGACGTGGATGCAGCGCCGCTGCTCTGCGCTGGAATTACCACCTATAACGCCCTGCGGCACAGCGGGGCCTTCCCTGGCGACCTCGTGGCAGTGCAGGGAATCGGTGGTCTGGGTCACCTGGGAGTGCAATTCGCGAATAAGTTTGGTTATAAGGTCGCGGCGATCGGGCGCGGCCCGGAAAATGCGGCGTTGGCAAAGAAGCTGGGAGCGAGCGTGTACATCGACAGCAAAGCGACGAAGGCAGCCGAAGAATTGCAGAAGCTGGGCGGCGCAAAGGTCATTATGGCCACGGCCCCTAACTCAAAAGCGATGTCGGAGCTGATCGACGGGCTGGGGCCGAACGGCAAGCTCATGGTGATCGGTGNNATTGAAACCTATCCGCTCGAAAGAGCGGCCGAGGCGTACGCGCGGATGCTGAGCGGCAAAGCAGAGTTCCGCGTTGTCCTTACGATGTGACACCGGAAACATAGCGGGCACGGGTCCGCAGGCTCGCATACAGGGGAGCTAAACGATGCGTCTTCTCCGATTGCCCCGTTGGACCAGGTGCCTGCCGGTTTTCTGCATGGTCGTGGCTGTGTCCGCGATGGCCCAAACCGGCGGGAAGGAGTCCTCCATGATGCAGCATGTGTTCTATCGCACAGTGAAAGTGGATGGGCTCACGATTTTCTATAGAGAGGCGGGGTCGAAGGAGGCTCCGACGATTCTTTTGCTGCATGGACTGCCGTCGTCGTCGCGGATGTTTCAGCCGCTGCTGACGCGGCTATCAGATAACTACCATCTGGTCGCGCCGGATTATCCTGGGTTCGGACACAGCGACTGGCCCG